>CALSPD010000031.1 GCA_943788145.1 uncultured Flavobacteriales bacterium | reverse complement strand
TCATAGCAACAAAATTCTGAGGCTTGATACTTGTCCAATTACCTGTTTCAAAAGTGAGGTGTGTCAGTGAGGCTGTTTTGACTTCATCGATTATTTTGCCGGATAAATTGCGAATAAGTTGTGTTGAAGATGGGTTGTGCCCTACTATAATGATTTGATTTAATGCATCATCTAATTTAAACACAAAGCGTTCAAAGACTTCCAGCTTTGGTAAATATAGCTCGGGTTTTAACTGAATAATACCATGGTATTGAGGCATTTCGCTTACCATTATTTCTGCCGTTGATTTTGCACGAGTTGCCGTGCTGGCATAAATCGTTTGAATCGGTATTCGTAGATTGTGGATGACCTGTCCAAGTTCCCTGGCATTTTTCCGACCTCTATCATTAATTGTGCGATCAAAGTCTGAATTCAGCTTTGAGTTCCAGTCGCTTTTCGCGTGACGGACAATTAACAAGTGTTTCATTTTGGTAAAGGTAAATGTGAAGCCAAGCGATGGCATTTGTTGATTGGTTTATGATATTAAGAACGGACTGTTCAAAACCATGTGAAAAAGCAAGGGCTAAAGACACGAAAAACCCGATTGCTGCTTATTAAATTCGCCCGTCTCTCCAAAGCACTAACATGTCAGCAGAATATACAGAAGATAATATCAAAACCTTAAGCTGGTCGGAACACATCCGACTTCGGCCAGGAATGTATATTGGTAAGCTTGGCGATGGTAATGCTGCCGATGACGGAATTTACATTTTGATTAAAGAAGTCATTGATAACTCGATCGATGAATTTGTCATGGGTAACGGTCGAACGATAGACCTGAGTATTCGAGGAACAGAAGTGAAGGTTAGGGACTACGGAAGAGGAATTCCGCTGGGAAAGGTTGTGGATGCCGTTTCAAAAATGAATACGGGAGGTAAATACGATTCGAAGGCCTTTAAGAAATCAGTCGGTCTGAACGGAGTTGGAACCAAAGCGGTCAATGCCCTTTCTTCTTATTTTAAAGTGGAGTCGGTTCGTGACGATAAGATTAAAGCGGCCGAGTTCTGTAGGGGGCAAATAACAGAAGACCATGATATTGATTCGTCTTCTACGCGAAAGGGAACGAGAATCACGTTTATTCCAGACGAACAAATTTTTAAGAATTACAGCTTCAAGCTTGAATATGTGGATAAGATGCTTTGGAATTATGCCTACCTCAATCGAGGGTTATGCATCAATTTCAATGGCGAGCGTTACGAGTCAGAGAATGGGCTAAAAGACCTCCTCGATCGAAACATTGACGAGGAACCGCTTTATCCAATTATTCACCTCGAAGGGGATGACATTGAAGTGGCAATAACGCACACGCAGAGTTATGGTGAAGACTATTACTCCTTTGTAAACGGTCAATATACTCCACAAGGAGGAACACATCAAATAGCATTTCGAGAAACGATAGCAAAAGTGATTCGCGATCACTATGGGAAAAGTTTTGAAGCACAGGATATCAGAGCATCTATTACAGCAGCGATAAGCGTAAAGGTAATGGAGCCAGTATTTGAATCACAAACCAAGACTAAACTCGGCTCGCAAGATGTTGGACCCGATGGCCCGTCCATGCGGTCTTTCGTAAACGATTTTTTATCGCGTTCGTTGGATAATTATTTACACAAGAATCCAGAAATTGCCAGTGCACTTTTAAGAAAGATCACGCAGAGCGAACGGGAACGTAAAGAAATGGCTGGCGTGAAAAAATTGGCTCGAGATCGGGCTAAAAAAGCCAGCGTTCACAATAAAAAACTTCGGGATTGCCGAGTTCATTTAGGCGATAAGGATGATAGAATTGCCGATACGTCCATATTTATTTGTGAGGGTGATTCAGCATCGGGTTCCATTACGAAAATTCGAGATGTCAATACTCAAGCGGTGTTTTCGCTGAAAGGTAAGCCATTGAATACCTATGGGTTAACGAAAAAAATCGTATACGAAAACGAAGAGTTTAACTTGCTTCAAGCTGCGCTGAATATCGAGGATGGTATTGAAAACTTACGTTATAATAAGGTTATTATCGCCACCGATGCCGATGTGGACGGAATGCACATACGCTTATTGTTGATCACTTTCTTTTTGCAGTTTTTCCCCGAAATTGTGAAACAAGGTCACTTGTTCGTGTTGCAGACTCCTTTATTTAGGGTGAGGAATAAAAAAGAGACGATTTATTGCTTTAGTGAAGAAGAGCGGCAAGCAGCTTTGATTCGAGTCGGAAAAAACAAATGAAATAACTCGTTTCAAGGGGTTAGGGGAAATTTCACCGGAAGAATTCAAGCAATTTGTGGGTGCCGACATGAGGCTCGACCCAGTTGTCATCGGTAAAGAAGCGCTCGTTAAAGATTTGCTTTCCTTTTACATGGGTAAAAACACACCGGATAGACAAGATTTTATTATTGAAAACCTGAAGGTCGAAAAAGATTTGATTGTGGAGGATCCTGCTGAGAAGGCAGCCTAGAATAAATGGCAGACGAACACGAAAATATTGAAGAAAGAGACGAAGAGTTTAGTCAGCACGAGGACCAACAAGAAGGTTTAGAGCAGGTTATTCATGTAAGTGGTATGTACAAGGAATGGTTCCTAGACTACGCATCTTACGTTATTCTTGAGCGCGCGGTTCCTCACATGCATGACGGTCTGAAGCCGGTGCAAAGGCGCATCCTTCACTCAATGAAGGAAATGGATGACGGACGCTATCATAAGGTAGCGAATATCATTGGTAACACCATGAAATATCACCCTCACGGTGATGCTTCGATTGGCGATGCCTTGGTTCAAGTAGGTCAGCGCGAATTACTCATAGATTGTCAAGGAAACTGGGGGAATATTTTAACAGGAGACCGAGCAGCTGCGCCACGATATATAGAAGCGCGACTGACAAAATTTGCCTTGGAAGTTCTATTTAATGCGAAAACGACCAATTGGCAATTGAGCTACGATGGTCGAAATCGCGAACCACTGACCCTACCGGTTAAATTTCCATTGCTTTTGGCATCAGGTGTAGAAGGTATTGCTGTAGGATTGGCGTGCAAACTCCTTCCGCACAATTTTGTGGAGTTGATCGATGCTTCAATTAGCAATTTAAAAGGAAAAAAAGTCAAGATCTATCCGGACTTTCCGACTGGTGGACTAGCGGATTTTGAGGAATATAATGACGGCCTTCGTGGCGGTAGAATCAAAGTTTAGGGCGCGTATATCTGCTGACGATAAAAAGACATTAAGAATCAGCGAGGTCCCGTTCGGAACAACAACTTCAACGCTTATTGACTCCATCCTAAAAGCCAACGACAAAGGAAAAATACGAATCAAAAAGGTGGAGGATAACACGGCTGAGTTTGTGGAAATTCTTGTCCACCTTCATGATAAAGAATCGCCAGATAAAACCATTGATGCATTGTATGCCTTCACGGATTGTGAGGTTTCCATATCGCCCAATTCATGTGTGATAGAGGATGATAAACCAAAGTTTCTTGGAGTCAGCGAAATTTTGGCTCAGTCCACAGAGGCAACCAAGCAACTCCTTAAGCTTGAACTTGAAATTGAAAAAGGTGAACTAGAAGAGAAGTGGCATTTTGCATCGTTAGAAAAGATATTTATTGAAAATAGAATCTATCGCGACATTGAAGAATGCGAGACTTGGGAAGAAATCATCTCTACGATTCACAAAGGTTTAAAGCCACATACCAAGCATTTGATTCGAGCCGTAACCGATGATGATGTTGCACGATTGACCGAAATTCGAATTAAACGAATCTCAAAATTTGATGCCTATAAGGCGGATGAGTATTTGTCAAAACTTGAAGGTGATATCGAAACGGTAAAGCACCACCTCGAAAACCTTACAGATTATGCTATCGAGTATTTCAAAAATTTGAAAAAGAAATACGCGGACGGAAGAGAGCGTAAAACAGAAATACGCTCGCTTGAAACCATAGAAAGAGCCATGGTGGCGGCAAGCAATGTCAAGTTGTATGTGGAGCGGGCAGAAGGATTTATTGGCTTCGGTTTGAAGCGAACGGAAGCAGAATTTGTCTGTGATGCGTCCGATATTGACGATATCATCATCATCCGCAGCGATGGAGTAATGGTCATTTCCAAGATGGCAGATAAGACTTTCGTTGGAAAGGACATCATTTATGTAGGCATTTGGAAAAAGGATGATGACCGTACTATTTACAATATGGTCTATCAAGATGGACCCGCTGGGAATGTAATGGTCAAACGGTTTAACGTAACGTCCATCGTACGCGATCGGGAGTATGATCTGACCAAAGGAACAGCAAAATCAAAAGTGCTTCACTTGACGGTAAACCCAAATGGGGAAGCAGAAATCATCACCGTGATTCACCGTGCCAAGGCAAAAATAAAACGGATCAAATTTGACTTCGATTTTAGCGAACAGGCCATTAAAGGACGAGGGGCAAACGGAAATATTCTAACCAAGCATTCGGTCAATCGCATTGAATTAAAAGAGAAAGGTGTTTTCTACCTTGGATGCGCGAAAGGTTTGGTTTGACACCGCTGTGAGGCGTCTGAACTACGATGAACGAGGAACCTATCTGGGTGCATTTAATGGAGAGGATAAGATTTTGACCGTTATGAAATCGGGTCATTATAAATTAACAGGAATAGATTTATCCACCAAGTTTGACGATGACATGATTCGAATTGAAAAATGGAATCCTGAAAAACCAATTTCTGCTGTTTATTTCGATCCTGAAAAAGAAGAGCATTTTGTAAAGCGATTTTTAGGAGAGGATAGCGATAAACCGGTGCTCTTTATTTCCGAAACACCAGGAAGTGTTCTTGACCTAATTTCCTTGAATTGGAGGCCGCAAGCACTTATCAAGTTTGATAAACGATCGAACGACCGCGAAGATGAAATCATTGATTTAGAAGAGTTTATTTCAGTCAAAGGATTAAAGGCGCAGGGAAATAAACTCACCAAATACAAGGTGAAGTCGATTGAAGAAATTGATCCGCTTCCCTACACAGATGACGCTGAATCGGACAAGGATGATGACAATGATGACAATGATGGCGGTGATGATGGCGGGGAGAGCGTTACATTGACTCCAAATGGAGGAAATCCTCCAAAGAATCCAAGTTCCACAACCTTGGCTCCAACACCTGCAGAGCCAGTTGAAAAGAAAGTCGCGGATAAACCAGTGACGAAAGTATTGGTCACACCAGAACCTTCCAATCCAAAACAAAAAGAGGATAACGCTAGCCCAGTTGAAGAATCTGCCAGCTCTGAAGAGCAAAAAGAAGAATCATCGCAAGAAACGGAAGAACCGAAATCCAAGCCTCGAATTGAGATTAGAAAGAAAGATGATTCTTTCGGGGCAGGAAGCCAGATTACTTTAGAACTTTAAAATTCACAGCCAATGGCTGTTTAAAACGTCCTAACACTATGAGAATCATTTTTACCGGCTTTGTCCTGCTCTTTTCATTCGTGTTAAATGCCCAAAACCTTAATATGGAGTTACTCGGACGCTTGGAATACAGTGTTGAATTGAGCGATATTTGGGGGTATCAGGACGAAGAAGGAAACGAATATGCGCTGGTTGGATTGAATAATAATTTTTCCGTAGTTGACGTAACAGATGGCGCAAACCCAACAGAAGTTTTCAGAACAATAGGAGGTTCTTCAAGCGCTTGGAGAGACATTAAAACCTGGGGCGATTACGCTTATATAACCTGCGAATGTGGCCCTGGCTTGTTAATCGTTGATCTCAGTCCGTTGCCCCAATCTAGTAACCTAACGTATACCTATTGGGTTGGCGATTCGTTGACTTTTTATCAGGCACATAATCTTTTCATCGATGAAAATGGAATTGCCTACATATTTGGCGCATTTTATTCTGCTGGTGGCGCGATTATGCTGGACTTGAACGATGATCCAATGGATCCAAAACCGATAGGAATGTATGACGAAGAATACTTACATGATGGAGTCGTTCGTGGCGATACGCTGTGGGGCTCTGCAGTGAATATTGGCGAAATGCAAGTGATTGATGTTTCTGATAAAACAAATCCGGTAAAAATGTCATCCTGGAAAACACCAAGTTCATTTACGCATAATGCTTGGTTTTCAGATGATAACAAGTATTTATTTACAACGGATGAAGTTCGAAATGGTAGCATTGCGGCCTACAATGTTTCTAACATTTACAATCCGACCGAAATGTATGTTTGGAAGGTTAGTGATACAGCCATTATCCCACACAATACCCATTGGATGAATGATTTTTTAATTACATCTCATTACACGATAGGAGTTAATATTATTGATGTGAAACGACCCAATAATATGATTCAAACGGGTGTTTATGACACCAGTCCAGATTACAATTATGAAGGATTCCATGGAGCCTGGGGAGCCTATCCTTTTCTTCCTTCAGGTAAAATTTTAGTCAGTGATATTGAGACTGGTTTGTATGTATTTCAACCTACTTATGTGCGCGGATGTTACCTTGAAGGCACGGTAAAAGATCTTCATACGAACGGGCCGATTTTCTTCCCTACGATCAAAATTCTGGAAAACAATACCTCGACCGATGGTGATATTGTAGGGGATTTTGCCATAGCGACACTAGATGCTGGTAATTATACCGTGGCCGTAAGTGCCGATGGATATTTTCCAGACACAATTGAGAATGTATCCTTATCGAATGGTGAACTGACTGTATTGGATGTTAAATTGAGCAACTGGCCAGTTGGGGTGAGTGAGTCTAATTTCAGCCATGCTCGCTTTGCTTTTTATCCAAACCCATCTACAGGATGGCTCGAGTACGAAAACAGTGGAGATTTTGATGGTTTGGTTATTTATGACCTTCTAGGTAGAGAGGTTTTACGGGACGATTTGAAGGACGCTAGGGGAGTAATCCGCTTAGAATTCTTGCCAAATGGAACTTATCGGCTTGTTGTTTCCAATAGTTTTTCTAATCTTGAATATAGCTTTATTGTAGCTAAGTGATTGAATTTTAGTAATATAACCCAAACGTCATGCGTAATTTGCTTTCTTTCTTTTTGTTTCAATTTGCGTCAGTTCCTGTGTTGACTGCAAGCAATGCACCTATTATGAAAAGACCGGGCAAAAGGTTACTTACACAGAAACCCTTGATGGTGAGTATTGTGGCGATGAAATAAAGGCCATTGAAAAAAAGGAGTTTAACAATACCCAAGCAGACGAAGCCTACGTTACTTGCCAATAATTCTATTTGTTAATTGTATTTGCTCAGAATCCGGAAAAAAATATGGATTACTAATTAATGCCCTTAAAATTATTTTGAATTACTCATTGTTGCGCCAGTCTTAAGGTCTATATTTCGCCCGACAATGACTTCGTTTCAGCGTCCAAAATGGAGTGTTGAGCGAAATGATTTATAAATCTTAATTCAAATATTCATGAATTCAAATTTTACCAAATTACTAACCCTAGGAGCGGTTTTTCTGACCCTTGGCGGTTACAGTCAACGATCTCAGTCGCCTTCGATTCAAGAGTTGTTGAACTATCCTTTAGATGCAAAAGAAGACGTTACAAAACGCGACATGTATGCTAAGCACTTCGTAAACACGAATGGAACTTACGATGCGTACATCTGCGGAGGTCCGATTCATTATCAAGATGCAAACGGAATATTCAATGACATTGATGGCACGATAAGTCCTTCTAGTAGTGACTATGCTTTTGAGAACAAGTCGAATCTCATGCAGAGCTATTTTTCGAAAGATCTGAATACGGGCGGTGTGCGTGTTGAAATTGCAGGCAAATCTTTAGAAATGGGTCGCTCAGCACAATTGCTTGCACTCTCCGAAAGCGGTGATTTAATTTCCGTGCTTGAAGATGCGAGCTCAACAGAAATTAACGCGAATGTGAACAGAGCTGTTTATGCTAACCTATTTCAGTTTGGAACATCCGAATTCATTGTGGATAGAGGTATGATCAAGAATAATTTGATATTAATTGATTTACCTTCCAATATACCGGCCTCAACTTACTATTTGGCATTTAGCGAAATCATTTCGCTACCAGAAGGTTATTCTATGTTATCTGGAAATGCTACGATAACAGAACCAACGGTTGTAGGTGGCGGGTTGACGATTTTGGATCAGAACGGAACAATAAGCATGAAGATTCCCGTTCCGGATGTATTTGAGCAAAACGATTTAACGACAACCATTTTTGCGGACGGTATTTGGCAGAAATCATATAAGGTAGAGCAGATTAATGCAACGGATTATAAAATTTCTACACTGGTGCCAATGTCTTGGGTTTTAGAACAAGGACGGGATTTTCCTATCGTTGTAGATCCTACCATAGACTTAACGGGAGCACTTGGCGGATGGATGAATACTTCGGGAATTAACAATGCAGATTTCTATGTTTTTGATGCTTATTCGTATTCAGGCAATTCATATAAAGCTTGGACACTTTGGGATGTATCCTCTGTACCTCAATTTGGAGGTATATTGAATTCAGAAATAAATATGTACTTAAATGGAACGGGAAGTACAAGTATCACTGAGACCATCACCGTCAATAATGTAACAACTAGTTATGGAAATTATAGCGGGTATAACGCTGCCATATATCAGGATTTGGGTGATGGAACATACACGACTTTCGATTGCGATATAATAGGTTATTATGGTTATACAGACCTGGGTACAACAGCTGATGCAGATATTCAAGCAGCCTTAAGTTCAGGAGATTTTCAGCTCGGATTTTGGATGAATACGAATGGGCAAACATGGAAGCGATTTACAGCTTCCGCAAGCACGCTAAGAATTACTTATGAATCCTGCGAAGTTGAATATGGAATCAGCAATTACAATGGGTTTAAGGTTTCATGTTTTGATTCTGAAGACGGATATATAGCGGCACATATGTCGGGTGATACACTTTACAACTATTCTTGGACAGGACCAAGTAGTTTTACGTCAACAGCTGATAGTATTAGTGGGCTCGAAACAGGATGGTATTTCTTAACGGTTACTGGAAATGCTTCCTGGTGCTTAGTGGAAGATTCTGTTTTCCTCAATCAACCGAACATGGTCAACGTTTATATCGATGATGTTCAAAACGCTCATTGTACGGATGACGAAGATGGAACTGCCACAGCATACGCGGGTGGAGGTATTCTTAATTCTTATTCTTATTTATGGGATAATGCTGAAACTACAGCAACTGCAGTGAATCTAGCGGCAGGCACCCATACCGTCACGGTAACCGATGCGAACGGATGTGAAGCAACGGATGACGCGGCTGTTGATTTTGATTACAATCTACCAGTTGTAGATCTTGGTCCGGCAGACACAGGTTATTGCGAGGGTGGTTCCATTATTTTAAATGCCGGAGGTGGATTTCAGACTTATGTCTGGAACAATGGAAACACAGGACAGCTTTTTCAAGTGAGTGCTTTCGGAACATATTCTGTTACCGTGACAAGCTTTAATGGTTGTGAAGGATCTGACGAAATTAACGTTGACTCAGAATACGCCTTGCCAAATCCAAATCTTGGACCAAATATTTCGACACCAGCTACCTCGGCTATTCTAGATCCAGGCTTTTACAAAGCTTATGTGTGGAGCACAGGTGCTTTAACCCAGACGATTACAGTAAGTTTGGCAGGAACATACAAGGTGACTGTTACTGACTTTCATGACTGTAAAGGAAATGATGAAATCAAAGTTGAGTTTTGGGCCTTGGGAATCAACGAAGAATCTGAAAATGGGTTGAATCTTTATCCAAATCCGACAACGGAGCGAGTGACGTTGAGTTCAATTGGCGAGTACTCAGGAAATGTGAATGTTTCTATCCTCAATGCAGAGGGCAAGGTTGTGGCGACTAGAACTATTTTAAGTTCATCCATCGTCAATGAGCAATTTGATGTTTCTAACTTCCCTACTGGCGTATACATTTTGCAGTTAAACGCTGGCGATGAAAAGTGGAGTAAGCAGTTTGTAAAACAATAAGTTCAACATGATTATAAAAGCCCGATCACCTAGACGTGATCGGGCTTTTTTTGATTACGATCGTGGATAATATATTGCATTTTAAGTCGTTAGTTGTCCAAATATTTCACTGTTGAAATCACTACCTAAACTCTTTTTTTCACTCATATCATTGATCATTTTTGTCTTCCTCTTTTATCAGAGTTATCCCGGCATTAATGTCCTATTGTTCGAGATAGCCTTGGTTGTGTTGACACTTTTCATATTTCCAAAACATAGATTTAGTTTAAGTCGAGTCATCGGCACTTCAGCATTGATTATAACCGCTGTTGCCTTTTTATGGAACGGATCAGGTTGGTCTCTTTTTGTTAACATCCTATGCTATTTTTTATTCATAGGAACTGTTATCGCACCCATCACGCGCTCCTTGTTCACAAATGCGCAATTGGGACTGTATAATTTATTGGGTTCGCCATTTCAATTGTTGATTGACTTATCGAGACTGAAAATCTCGAATGCACCAAGGCTTAATCGCATAATTCGATATTATTATCTGGTCGTTCCAGCACTTATAATCGGGTTTTTCATTTTGATCTACAGTGCTTCGAATCCAATTTTTAATAAGTTATTGAACGATGTTTTTGGTGGACTTTTTAATTGGTTCTGGGAGTTTGCAGACACGTTAAATGCACAATTGATTGCTACTTGGCTATTTGGTTTGGTTATTTCTATTTATTCCTTCATTCATTATTCCAATTTCGACTTGATCCATATTGATGCAAACTCATCCGATCATTTGGCTCGGGTTCGCTTAAGGATTAATCGTTCGTATAAGCGTACCGGTTTAAAAAGTGAATGGTATGCAGCTTTGTTTCTACTTACAGCCTTAAACCTTTTGATTCTCGTGATTAATCTGATCGATATTTATTGGGTATGGTTCAATTTCGAATGGGAGGGAGAATATTTGAAGCAATTTGTACACTCGGGAACGTATCTCTTGATACTTAGCATTTTGCTGTCAATGGCAATTGTACTGTACTTTTTTCGGGGCAACCTTAACTTTTTATCTCGAAACCATAGACTCAAACTTCTATGTTACATCTGGTTGGGTCAGAATGCAATTCTCGCCATATCTGTGGCCATTCGAAACCTACATTACATCCATTATTTCGCCTTAGCTAGTAAGCGCATCGGAGTCATGTTTTTTATCGCTTTGGTTCTTGTTGGCATTTTCACTGTTTTTCTCAAAGTCCAAAAGAAAAAGAGTGTTTTTTATTTACTGCGCATGAATATGCTAGCTGTAATTGTGGCTTTCGTTATTTCAAGTTTACCTAACTGGGATAGGATAATAATCGAATACAACTTCAATCACTACAATGAATCCTTTGTACATTTTGATTACCTAGCAACATTTGACGCGAATAACCTATCCTATTTAGATCGATCCATGGAAGAGCTCAACGCGATCGAATCGGTTCAGACCGAACTTTTCCCATTTGAAGAAACCTATATGACAGCAGAGGAATATGCGTATAGAATTCAAGAGAAAAAGACAGAATTGGAAGTGCTGTATGAGCAACGAACTTGGCAAGAATGGACCATGGCACGCCAACGCGCCTTTACTTTTATAGGTAA
The DNA here is from genome assembly GCA_943788145.1 of uncultured Flavobacteriales bacterium. Classification (GTDB taxonomy): domain Bacteria; phylum Bacteroidota; class Bacteroidia; order Flavobacteriales_G; family Salibacteraceae; genus SHAN690. The sequence continues at coordinate 18,961 of CALSPD010000031.1, read as the reverse complement.
ATAAAGTATTCGATTTTTTTATTTGAAGCGAATTCATGGCCAATTAGGTCGAATTCTAAGCGTTTCCCTTTACTAACGAAGCGCTGTTTAAGTTCGCTTAACGAGCAAATCTTTTGACCTTGCGTTGAGGTTAAATTCGAATGCTGAATTCCCTACATGCCGAAACGTTCTCCATGGTTCACTTTTTTCTTCATGATATGCTTGGCGATTTGTCTGGTTGGCATGTCATTCATATTTCCATCTGGAAAGCTTGAATTACCTTTTGGATTAACGTTACGATATCCTTCCATTGACCTGATACTTGGCAACGATAGACCCAAATACCAAGACATTTCGGAAACAGTCGTTATAGCTGACTCGATTCAAGATGCATTGGCGTTAGATTCGGGTTTTTCTTTGTTTAGAGCCGATTCTTTGGATAGTTTGGAATGGGTGAGTCGTTTTAGGCGAATCAATATCGACAGCCTGAGGGCCGCTGAAAAGTATGTTCAGCCGCTGGAATTTAAAGATGGCAATAGCGATGTGCTGTTAAAATTCTTTCAAGCGTTGAATAAAGCGGCCTTACACGGTCATAAAACGCATGTCTTCCATTATGGCGATTCGCAAATCGAAGGAGATCGCATGACGAGTTATATCCGTGATCGCCTGCAAAAGCGAATAGGAGGTTTTGGTATTGGAATGGTTTCAGCTTCTAATAAAGATGTTATGCCGGCCTTGATTCAGGTTAACTCCGAAAGTTGGAATCGATATCCACTTTTTGCGCCTAAAGGCGACAGCGCCTTTTCCGATAATTATGGCGCCATGTGCAGCTATTCTAGCTATACACCTTTTCCAACGGACTCGGTTTTACACGACAGCGCAAAAACCATTGCCTCTGTTCGTTTTAACACGAGTAAGACCATTTATAACAGTTCAAAAAAGTTTAGTCAAGTGCGCTTGTTTTACGGACCTGTTTTCGATCCAGTTAAACTGACTTTCCCGATTAATGACACGGTTTTCACCGATTATTTGAAAGGGACTAAGAAGCTTAATTCAGTCTTGCTTGAATTTAACGACCCTTTGGATGAAATTGAATTAAGATTTGAGTCCGAACTAAGCCCACAGATTTATGGCGTATCGCTGGAAGGAGCGGGAGGTGTGCAGGTCAACAACATCGCCATGCGCGGCAGTTCGGGAACCATCTTTCATAAAATGGATCGAACGCTGTTTACAGAAATGCACACGGAATTGAATACTTCGCTCATCCTTATGCAATTCGGAGGCAATGTGATGCCTTATATGAAAGACGAACAACAAGCCATAGACTACGGTCGATATTTTTACAACCAATTGCGCATCGTTCAAGCCGCTTGTCCAAACGCCTCCATCATAGTAATCGGGCCGGCAGACATGTCGCTAAAAGCAGAAGCTTACTATGAGTCTTATCCCTTGATTCCCAACGTCAGAGACGCTTTGAAAGAAGCTGCATTTAAGGCGGGTGCCGCCTATTGGGACATGTATGAGGCAATGGGCGGTGAAAACTCCATGCCTTCATGGGTAGAAGCAGACCCTGCGCTGGCAGGTACGGATTACACGCATTTTACGCCACGAGGCGCTAGAATCATTTCTGAATTTTTTTACAAGGCCTTAATTATTGAATATGAATCGTACAACCAAAAACGAGCGAATGAATAAATTGAAATTTTTGATGAATCGCTGCGCGTTGCTCGTTTTCCTAGGCACGATGTCTTCGCTTTCGCTGGCACAGAGTGATTCGGCTATGCACGCACTTTATCCCTATGTTTCTTTTGAGAAGAACCACTTTACCGGAGTGGAAAACAGCAGCTCATTTGATCGCTATTACATGAATTTTGATCGGATGATGCGCTATGGAATTGGACAACAAAGCATCATTCATTTTGGTGGATCACACATTCAAGCTGACATTTGGAGTAATCTGCTACGAGAGCGACTTCAAAACATCGATACCAATATCCAAGGCGGACGTGGTATCGTTTTTTCCGTTTAAAGCCGCGGGAACCAACAGACCTTATTCTTATTCGGTGAAGGAAACCGGATCATGGGAAGGCCATAGAAGTTCATACAGCAAGCACAACAACACTTGGGGCGTATCCGGAATCACGGCCACTACAAAAGGCGCTGACGTTAGCCTCAGATTCACCTTCCATGAATCTATAACCCCAGTAAAAACTAGAAACGCGATTCTGTTCACCAATATCGAGGAAACGGATTATAAGTTGGACGTTGATGTGGGCGATTCAACCATTTTCGTCCACACATTTTCTCTGGGCAATGGTTATCAACGGTTGGAGTTTAGTCAGGAAGTCGATTCAATCACTTTGCGATTCACCAAACCAGCCTCATCTAATTCCGAATTGAAGTTTTATGGAATGGTTTTGAATAATGGAAATCCAGGTGTGGTGTATAACTCAATTGGTGTGAATGGGTCTCGTTTTGTCTCTTTTCAACGCTGCGAGTTATTTCAAGAACAATTGAATTATTTGAAACCGGATTTGGTCATCATGTCCATCGGCACAAATGACTCTTCTGAACCAGGTTACGATTCATCAGAATACAAGGCCAATTTCAAGGCTTTTTTGGATCAGGTGCGCATCGCTAATCCAAATTGTGCGATCATGCTTACTGTGCCTAACGATAACTATGTGCGTAAAAAGTATCACAACGATAATTTAGAAAGTGTAAGGAGCGTGATCTATGAATTGGCGATAGAATATGATGCCAAAGTCTGGGATCTATACGGAATTATGGGAGGTGCTGGAAGTGCTAAAACATGGATGAATGCTGGCATGATGAAGACTGACTTGGTACATTTTACTAAGGAGGGCTATCTTTTGAAAGGAGATTTGTTTTATCGCGCTTTTTTAGATGATTATTTGAAATGGTATAGCGAGCAAGAGCCCATTTGGACCGAATAAAAGAAATATTTGCCTTTTCGGATCAGCATCCGATGATTTTTACCGCCCTCGATTTTTGGGTGTTTTTCATCGCGGTGTTTGCCGGATTTGCCATGCTTGCCAATAAAACCAAGTTGCGCAATGCCTACTTGATGTTGGCCAGCTTTTTCTTTTATTACAAGACGAGTGGCATCTTCCTAATATTATTGGTCTTTTCCATCCTGTTTGGCTTTAGTACGGGAGCACTCATAAATGGTACAACTACGAAATGGAAGCGCAAATTCCTGTTGATTTCTGGAATAACAGTTCACCTTTTCTTTCTCTGCTATTTTAAGTACGCATACTTTTTTGGCGATGTAGTAGGGGACTTAACCGGTATTCAAATCCCCATTTTCAATCCCTTAGCTCTTCTGGGTAATTTAGTCGTTTCCGGAGATTATTTTAGCGTAGATCGCATTTTACTCCCGGTTGGAATTAGCTTTTTCACCTTCCAAATCATCACTTATGTGGTCGATATTTATCGAGGTAAACTCAAGCCAGTCGATTCAATACTAGACTTCGGTTTTTACGTTTCATTTTTCCCTCAATTAGTGGCAGGACCTATCGTTAGAGCGGCTGAATTTATTCCTCAGTTGCATCAGAAAAGCGTCTTGTCGCGCCCCGATTTTGGATTGGCCCTCTTCATGATTCTAAAGGGGCTTTTTAAGAAGATGTTCATCGGTGACTACCTCGCAGTAAACTTTATTGATCGGGTTTTTGCCAATCCGCTGAGTTTTACTGGTTTTGAGAACATTTCTGCTTTGGTGGCTTATTCCATACAGGTTTATGTGGACTTTAGCGGTTACACCGACATCGCCATTGGACTTTCGCTGTTGATGGGTTTTAGGTTGAGTGATAATTTCAATTCGCCATACAAGGCGCTTAGCGTGGGCGATTTCTGGAGACGTTGGCATATCTCCCTCTCCACCTTTCTGAAAGATTACCTCTACATTCCAATTGGCGGGAGCAAAGGATCAACCTTAAGAACGAATGTCAACCTCATGATCACCATGCTGCTCGGTGGGCTTTGGCATGGTGCAAGCTGGAATTTCATCATATGGGGTGCCATTAATGGAGCAGGATTGTTGATATATAAGTCGTGGAAGAAGATATCACCGTACGAAAAAAGTACACATTGGGCCATTAGAGTATGGCGCATTGGATTCACTTTTGCTTTTATCACCTTCACACGCCTTTGGTTTCGGGCTCCTGATACGCTTACAGTGAGTCAGTTTTATTATCAAGTGAAAACCAATATGGGATGGAGTATAATTCCAGATTTTATAGTTGGGTTTAAGTACACGCTTCTTGTGCTTTTACTCGGATTTATAACCCATTGGCTGAGTAATGATTTTAAAATCAAATGGCGCGATCGATTTATTAATGCGCATCCCGTAATTCAAGGAATAGTGTGCTTCACTGTAATAGTCGTAATCTACCAGAGCCTTTCAGCCGAGGCGCAACCCTTTATTTATTTCCAATTCTAGGCTTAACGCTTCGTTCGCCTGAGGGTAAGAACCAATCCTCCGGGCGAAAGTATACCGAGCGTCAACAAAAGCCATTTCAGCGTTTGCAAGATGACTTCCACGGGAATGATGGGTAAAACCAAACAGCGAATTAGAATAGACTTAATCGAATTCGAACCGGAGTCGCCTCTAAAAATCCACTTGGTAACGGTGTTCGAAAACCATGGAGTACGATAATAAGAAACTTCATGTGTTAGCTCTGTTTCCTCCATATTTCCTACCAGATGATCAAAACTTTTAGCAGTGAAAGAATACAAATGTCGAGGTGGGTCGCAATGCCAAAACCGCTTGAAATACAGGAATAAGGCCTTCGGAAGGTTGTTGTCTTTTATCGCACGCAACACATAGCCTTTAATTGATATAATTGGATTGAAATACATTTCCGTGTTTCTTGCATTCGGTGTTTTCATGACCATGGTGCCACCGGGCGCCACTAACGTGAAAAGTAGGTTGGTAAAGGCGATTGGGTCTTTTACATGTTCGATTACGTTGTCTGAAAAAACACAGTCATACTTGACATCTGTTCCTTCCAGCTCGGTTAAAATGAATTCATCTGTCAGTCCGAATTGTTCTTTAGTAAATGTCTTTGCCTGTTCATCCAAGTCCTGATAATAAGCAATCAGACCTAAATCTTTAGCTGCTTTATAGGCCATTCCGGTTCCTCCGCCTACATCGAGAAAGCTTTTACCTTTAAGATCATTCGTCCATGCAAACAATCTAATCAACTCGTCCTTGCGATTCGCCAGTGTTTTGGCAATTTCATTTTCCCTTGGTTTATTAAAAAGAAAGCCTTGATAGAAATCATTCAGTTCTTGGTCGGAAGGCAGCGGAGTGGCGAAAACGACTTTGCATTGACGGCATTCGGAAATGGAGAACCGATTCCATTTTAATAAAGGATTGACATCCTTTGATTTACAGATTTGGCATGAATCACCTTCATTTGAATTCGACATGTAGGCTAGGGCAGATTAGGTTAGATTGGAGGTCTATTTATGGCTGAAATATATATCTATTGCGTCAAAACGAGTAGCTGGCCGCTGTTGAACGTCTTCTTTGGTTTATTGATCCTCTGCTTCACGCTTGCTTTGCAACGTTCGAGCTATCTCCGAGTCCCACTCGCCTTGCGAAGTTGGCACACGTTCCAATTTGGCCTCACCTGTCCGATCCGTCAAAGTGGCTAACACATAAACGGTAGTTGCAGCAGTCCGCTCGACCTTTAGACATTGATTAAAAGAAGGCCCATAACAGAGATGGATTGAGTCAATTGCGCTTGGCGGATACGAAGCTCGATAAACGGAGGCCGGAACAAGTGCAATGGGTTCGGAATCTTCAATTTTCACCAGCAAAAGGGAGTCTTTTTCCCTTTTCAACTCTCGATAAACGATTATGTTTAGGACCGGATTTTCGATAACTGTTGTTTGAAGTTTAATGGGAGTAGGGTATTTTAGAACTGTTCCCGTGGCCGGATCGAGCATGTATCGAACACGTTTGGTTTTAGCTTCAGCTCGGGCGTTGGAAGCTGCGGTGGCATTTCCCACGGTGCCGGCCAAATTTGAAACAGCTCCTAAATCTTCATCCTCCGGTCGTCCGAATCCATAAAATGAAATGGTATCGTTCGCAAATTCAAGCTTAAAAAAGTCCTTATCCATTTGGATATACTGACCAGTTCCATCGCAAAATCCCCAAACATTAAAAACCTTCCGGTTTGATTCATCCAAGTGCACCGAAATGCTTTCTGTGCCCAACCACTGTTGGCTTTTTCGTGGTGATGTACTTAAGTAGAATTTGTCTGTTCCGAGTGGATTGTTTGATTGGAAATCCTCGAAACTCACGTATAAACCTCTTACCAAATTTTCCGGTTGGGCCAATAACGGATGAGCCGTAAAGAGAGATAAAATCAAGCCAATAAAAAATGGGAATTTTGAATTCAATCTTTGGAAATTTAAGATGGGCTAAGTTAGAAAAGAAGTCAGAACGGACCTTTGCTGCGTCAAAACGTTTAGCATCCTAAAGCCGTGTGTTGGGCCACGCATTTCACCAATTCCTTTGGGTGCGCCTCAGACGATAAATATAGTGTCGGCATGTAAGCGTTATAATGAGGAGTCGCATTGATGATGAAATCAAGTTTGTTGTCCGAGTCGATGTCGCCAATAAACAACACTTCGGGCATGGCATCTGAAAAGCGCGTGGCGGAAAATAGCAACTGATCGGTGGTTGCACTATGAAGCCACATTCGATAGTTTGATACTTCTACAAAGCTTGGATTCAGCTTGTTATGAGGTCGATGGCCCGTGGCGTAAAGGACGTATTTCGTTCCATGGTATTCAAGCGCGATAGTATCTCCAGGTAGCAAATTCGTTGGTTTGATCAGCAAGCTGTGTAAGGGTTTTCGCTGCCGCATTTTAAAACCCGAAAAGGCAAAAAGGCATCGATCGGTTGAGTCTTCAAAGGCAACAGACCAAGCCGTCATTTCACCGTCATCATCCAACAAGCCATCTACCGTATTTTTCAAAACCAAATTGCTTTTCTTGCTATACACTTCGTACTCATCATATTCGAAAACGCAGAACCATTTTTTCTGTGCCCATGATTCATCGGCTTCATCGTTGTGATAAACGCCCGGGGTAATGATTAAATAAGGGTAAACACTATCATTCGGAATCATGTCGCTTGGATAAACAGTGTCGTAGTCACTAATGCTTGTTACGACCTCGACTTGAGTGATTTCGATGCTTTGGATGGAACTATCCGTTTCATAGACATCGATGCTGTCTGTCAGAGTGTTACCAGCTTCATCGTTCGCAGAATTTTGATTTGACCTACTGTTATCGGTCCCACAGGCATATAACATAAAGGCTAAAAGGACGTTAGCGAAAAAGGCTGATCGATTCATGCATCAAAAATGCAGCATTTGAAAATATTCTTTGTTTCCTTTTATGGAAAAACGCATTTCAAGTATCAAAGGAGAAAATCCGCTATCTTATGAAAACACTATTCTCAACACTCATTGCTTTTGGGCTAACCTTAAGCTTCACCATCGCTCAAACCAACCCATCCATCACTATTTATTTTGAAAGGAACTCTGCCGAACTTTCTGAAGAGGCCCTATCGGAGTTGAGTGACTTTGTCGAAGCATTTGGCCTACGTCCATTGGCAAACATTCGTATTTCGGGACATACAGATGCCGATGGCAGCGAAGCCTACAATCGAACGCTTTCCTTAGAACGGACGTCTTCGGTTAAAGACTATATCCAACAAAATCAACGCCTGCCCGATGCGGTAATCCTAAATGGATTTGGGGAATCTGCGCCCATTGCCGATAACGCTTCCGCAAAAGGACAAGGCTTAAACAGAAGGGTGGAAGTCGTGGTTGAACTTTCCAAAGCCGGGTATAGCGATAGCTGGAAGCGCTTCGAACCCAAATCACAGATCTTCGAGCGCGATGCATCAGCTGCTTTTGAATTAAAAGGAACTGGTGGAACCATAATTAAATTCCCGGCTGAAGCCTTTGTTGATGGCTACGGAAATTCGGTAGATGGTATGGTGGAAATTGCCTTAACCGAATACATAAATCCGTCCGATTTTCTATTTGGAGGCTTACACACACAAAGCGATGAACGACTGCTCGAAACAGGAGGCACGGTTTTTATCGAGGCCAAAAACAACGCAGGTCGGCTGAAACTAAAGGATGACAAAACCATCGAACTGGGCTTTGCGACTAGGGTGGAAGGCGACAACATGCAAACATTTTATGGTGAAGTATCGGAGAATGGATTGAATTGGAGAGCAGCAGCTCAGGCATCGAATTCAGCTGTAGCTTTTAATTCATTTCGTTATTTGAGTGAACATGTGGAAGGAAACATTGTCACGGCCGAAATGATAGATGTAAATGGCGTTAAATCGTTGAAAACATACACCTTGGACGGGCGAGTGCCTACAGATTCTATACAAATTGAGCAATACAAAAAGCAAGGTGAAATCACAAGCCTAATGCTGAAATCATCCAAGTTAGGTTGGATCAACTGCGATCGCTTTTACAATGGCGAGGCCAATTCGTCTCTGCTCGTTAATCTAGACACAAGTTTTCATGCCAATGTGTTTTTGGTGTTTGAAGACATCAACTCAATCATGTCGTCTAATGTTTGGAGTCAAGAGTTGGACTATGGTTTCAGAGGAATTCCAACAGGTAAAAAGGCCAAGTTGGTGGCCTTTTCCTGTGTTAACGAGCAAACATATTTCACCACCATCTCCCTTACTACTATGCCCGATCAACAACTTACGATGGCCTTGAATCCCATTTCAGAAGCCGACCTGAAGCGTGAATTGAAGCGATTGAATTGAGGTTTTGAGATAATAAAGTAGGAAAGGGGTAGGTTTTATAAAGGAGAAATGTAATCGAATGCGGGAGAAAGGTACAATGCACATTTGCCTGTCTACATTCGGATATAGACATCAAAGGCTTCATCCAGCTTCTTTCTGAATTCCGCTTGCTTATAGTTTTACTTTTGCCGCCCAATCTGAAAATCCATGGCCTTAAAGTGCGGTATCGTAGGACTTCCCAATGTTGGTAAGTCAACCCTGTTCAACTGTTTAAGCAACGCTAAAGCGCAAGCAGCAAACTTTCCCTTTTGTACGATCGAACCGAATGTCGGTACGATTACCGTTCCAGACGAACGGCTAAACGCCTTGGCTGAAATCGTAAATCCTGAACGTATTCTTCCAACAACGATTGAAATTGTTGACATCGCAGGTTTGGTTAAAGGTGCGAGTAAAGGCGAAGGTTTAGGCAATCAGTTTCTTGGAAACATCCGCGAATGCGATGCAATCATCCATGTGCTGCGCTGTTTTGAAGATGGAAATATAGTCCACGTTGATGGTTCTGTTGACCCGGTTCGTGACAAAGAAGTGATTGACATGGAATTGCAGTTGAAGGATTTAGACACCATTTCAAAGCGCATCGATAAAGTAGCCAAACAAGCCAAAGCAGGCGATAAAGACGCTAAGAAACTGTTTGATATTTTCCAAACCTACAAGACGCATTTAGAGCAAGGCAAATCTGCGCGGTCGGCTCCTGTTGATGAAAAAGATAAAGAATTGGTTTCCGATCTATATCTATTAACAGACAAACCCGTAATGTATGTGTGCAATGTGGACGAGGCTTCCGTTGTCAATGGCAATGCTCATGTTGATGCCGTAAAAAATGCCGTGAAAGATGAGGATGCCGAAGTATTGGTGTTGGGCGTGGGCATCGAGGCGGACATTGCTTCGCTCGAAACCTTTGAAGAGCGTCAACTTTTTCTGGATGATTTAGGCCTTAGCTCTCCAGGCGTGAGTCGCTTGATTCGAAGCGCATATCGACTGCTAAAGCTGCAGACTTATTTCACAGCAGGTGTAAAGGAAGTGCGAGCTTGGACCATAGAAGAGGGCATGAAAGCTCCGCAAGCAGCTGGTGTTATCCACACCGATTTTGAAAAAGGATTTATCCGCGCTGAAGTGATCGGTTATGATGATTACATCACATTGCGCTCCGAAGCAGCGGCCAAAGAAGCTGGTAAATTGCACATTGAAGGCAAAGAATACATTGTAAAGGATGGCGATGTGATGCATTTCCGTTTCAACGTATAAACACATTTCAACATTCCAACCTCAATAATCCTTGAAGTCAAGGAATTATACTCTTGAGGAACTTTTACATTTGCAATCGTAATTAAAAACGACTGAGATTATGGCGATAATGATCACGGATGAATGCATTAACTGCGGAGCTTGCGAACCAGAGTGTCCAAACAATGCAATTTATGAAGGTGGAGTAGAGTGGCGTTTTTCTGACGGAACGGGTTTGACGGGCCATGTGGATGGTAAAAACGGAACAAGCGCTGGAGCAGATGATGAAAACGAGCCAAAATCAATGGACGTATATTTCATTGTGACCGACAAATGCACAGAGTGTGTGGGCTTTCATGATGAACCCCAGTGCGCTGCTGTTTGTCCGGTTGACTGTTGTGTAGACGATCCTGACTTCCGCGAATCCAACGAAGCATTGTTGGCTAAAAAGGAATCACTCCATCTCTAGGTCGATTCATCAATTGCAACATTCAACGCTGAGGAGCGTTAAAATCGTCTACAGCATAAACCAATGAATCGCTTATTGTTCATATTGTTCCTTATTCCTATGGCCAGTTTTGGCATGGATAAGGAAGTGACACTAAAAGCGAAGATTCGCCAATTGGTGCAGTTGCGGCAAGCAACCATCAATGCGCCAAACGATGAAAAAAGATTGGCAGCAGATCAAGAATTTGTGAAATTCCTTAAGGATGCCCTTTCCGACCCTGGAAGCTTCAAACAAGGCTTTGATACCATTCCTCAGTTGGCCGATTTGCGTAGTGGCGACAATTTTTTCCGAATGATCAACTGGAATTTACCGCTTGACGACCAAACCCATCGCTACCGCTGCTTCATTCAGTTTTATGACAACAAAGCCAAGGCTTACGTTGTTATTGAATTGAAACAAGGATATAGGGAAGTGGAAGGCGAGGCGCGGAAAGTGTTTACCGAACGCGATTGGTATGGTGCTCTATATTATAAAATCATCCCTTCCAAAACACGAAAAACAGGAACGAAGCATACGTACATGTTGCTAGGCTGGGATGGTCACGATGAATTTTCTAGTATTAAATTGGTCGATGTCTTGACCATTACCAACAAGAATGTGCGCTTTGGAGCCGATATTTTTAGCGCACCAGAAAAGAATATCCGAAGATTTATATTGGAATATAAATCCGATGCATCTGTTTCATTAAGGTATGACGAGACTAAGAAGCGCATCATTTTTAATCAGTTGGTTCCGATGGAACCAGATTTAGAGGGTATGTATGAATTTTACATTCCCGTTATGCAGTTTGACGCCCTCGAATGGAAAAAGCGCAAATGGGTTTATGTGGAAAATATTGATGCCCGCATGAAAGAAATGGACAAGGAATATAATTATCCACCGTTGCCGCAAAAGCTGAAATAAAGCATCTTTCCTATTGCGTCATTCGCATCATTAAATTTGCGCAACAAGATGTTCACTCCCTTTATCAGATATAAGCTAAAGCGTCAAGCTAAAAACGATCAGCGAAGGCCGATTTTAGTTCATGGGAATTTGTTGAATAGTGTGGCCGTTGTGGCTCGAAAAGAATGCGCTCAGTTTGAATTTATTGCTGGATACGTTAAAGAGCTTCGCAAGCGGGGAGTGAAAACAGTGGATTTTTATATCGAATTTCCAAACCAGAAAATTCAGGATTTTTATAGCGCGTCATTAAAGGATTTTCCCTTCAATCCAAAATCATTCACTTGGATGGGCGGTTATAAATCGCCCGAATTGGAACACAGTCTTTCACGTGATTATGATGTTTTGATCGATCTTTCCGAAGGCCGATCCATCGCTTGCGACTTGTTAATATCAAGGATTCAAGCGAAGTGGAAGGCCGGACGTAGATTTCCAGATCGTGACATGCTCCTCGACTTTATGCTTGAAGTGCACGATGACGATATGCGAAACTTGATTCACCATTTGAATAACTATCTAACCAGTTTTAATAACCTAAACGCTGCATGAAAGATTTCCGAGGAACAGGTGTTGCCATGGTAACGCCCTTTAAAAAGGATAAATCCATTGATTTTCCCGCTCTTCAAAGGTTGACTAAACACCTTATTCAGGGCGGTGTTGATTATTTGGTCGTTCAAGGAACAACGGGTGAATCGGCAACACTCAAACATCATGAAAAACAAGCTGTTTTATCGGCTGTTGTTGAATCGAATGCCGGTAAATTACCTGTAGTTTGGGGTCATGGAGGCAACAATACGCAAGGTCTGATTGATGCCTTCGAAACCTTCGATTTAAAAGGCGTTGATGCCGTTTTGGTAGCAAGCCCTTATTACAATAAACCAACGCAACCGGGCATTATAGCGCATTATAGAGCCTATGCCGATGCTAGCCCATTGCCTTTGATTCTCTATAATGTTCCTGGGCGCACTTCTTCCAATATGTTGGCAGAAACTACCTTGGCTATTGCAGAGCATCCGAATGTTATTGCAGTAAAAGAAGCTTCAGGTAATTTGGATCAAGTAGGAGCCATTATCAAACGCAAGCCATCAAAATTTTTGGTGCTGAGCGGGGATGATCCGTTGATCATTCCTCATATGGCTTTGGGTGGAGACGGGATCATATCCGTGATAGCCAATGCGTTTCCAGCTGAATTTTCGGCCATATCAAAATTGTGTTTTCAAGGCGATTACAATAAGGCTCGACAAATTCATTACGGTTTAATTGACTTCATCTACTTGCTTTTTGCAGAAGGAAATCCGGGCGGAATAAAGGCCGCGTGCCATATTTTGGGATTGATGGAAAACGAACTCAGACTGCCGCTTGTACCAGTTAGCTCTGATCTAGTGAAAAAACTAGAAAAATCAATTACAGGCATTAAAGCTAGCTTGAATGTGTAGGCTATGCCTTGTCATAATATTCGGTTTTCTACTCTGCGAGGCCTTCGCACAAAAACAGTTTTGTGGAGAACTTGATTATCAGGTGGAATATCTAGATTTACCTTCTGACATGGAAGGCATGTCATCAATTTTGCCGAATAAATGTCATATAATCACCGATGGTAAAAATTGGCGATTGGATCAAAACACCAGCATCAATGGAGCATTTATAGAAATTTATCATCATCGTAAAGACTCCCTGTATCAGTTTTTGACAGTTGCGGAAGAGCGCGTTAGGATTGAAAAGAAGGTTGAATTCGGTGTTGAAGATTTGCGTTGTCTTTCTTCCACAGGCGAAAGCACAATTTCTGGTATAAGTGTCCAAAAGCGAAGTATTTCAGGATCGGAAATTTATGCTCAAGAAATGTGGGTATCTAAGGAATTTCAAGGCATACCAGCATTGTTTATTCCGGGTTTGGATGCCTTACCCATTCAGTTTGAAGTGAAAAGACAAGGTGTACATATGCGTTACACATTGGTTCGATTGACGCAACAACCATTAGACGATACTTATTTCACACTTCCCACCAATTACAAACCTATCTCAGAAAAGGTTTATCAAAGTTGGTTGCGCTAGCCTAGTGCCACGTCAAGAATCATCATTACCAAGAATCCACCGATGAATCCGAGGGTGGCAATATCTGTATATCGATCGCGCTGGGTTTCGGGAATTACTTCTTCTACAACTACATAAATCATGGCACCAGCCGCAAAAGAAAGCGCGTATGGCAGAATGGGTTCAAATTCAAGTACAGCCCATGCGCCTAAAACACCTGCGATTGGTTCAACGATGGCACTCAATTGACCGTACCAAAATGACTTCAATCTAGAAACTCCTTGTCTTCTTAATGGCATGGCGACCGCAATTCCCTCAGGGAAGTTTTGAATGCCGATTCCAATAGCGAGTGCTACGGCTGCACCAATGCTCGCACCTTCAAAACCTGCGGCTACACCACCAAAAAGGACACCGATAGCCAATCCTTCTGGAATATTATGCATGGTTATAGCTAGGACGAGCAGGGTAGTGCGGTGCCAACTTGTTTCAACCCCTTCGGCTTCATCGCGTTTGAAGTTGATGTGAAGGTGAGGCAATACCTTGTCAAGGCCAAAAAGGAACATAGCACCCGCTCCAAACCCAACAGCGGCTGGCAGCCATCCTGGATCGCCATTGTTTTCTGCCATTTCAATCGAAGGTGCGAGCAGCGACCAATAACTGGCTGCTATCATTACACCTCCAGTGAAGCCGAGCATGCCATCAAGCCAAACGCGTTTCATTTCCTTAAAGAAGAACACGAATGACGCTCCAAATGCAGTGAGCAGCCATGTGAATGTTGTTGCAAGGAGGGCGGCTAGAATTGGATCAATACTTTCGAAATATGCAACGATTTGTTCCATTAGTTTTCAGTTTTTACGTAAAGGTTTTTACAGACTTGATTGCTTAATGACAACGTTTTGCCACCAGTGATAACCGTTCTTGACTTATCGTACTCAAAGATTTCAACGATTTCAATTTTGTTACCAAGGTGTATGTTTTGGGCGTCAAGGAATTGCAAAAACTCACGAGAACTATCCTTGACCCCGGTAACGTAGCCAGATTCTCCAGACTTGAGTTCTGTGAGTGGGCTCTGATTCAGACGGTGAATGTTTCCATCGCGATCCGGGATGGGATCGCCATGCGGATCAAATTTTGGGTTGTTCAGAAAACCTTCGAGTCGATTTACAAGTTCTGCCGAGTCAATATGTTCTAGCTCTTCGGCTAAATCATGCACTTCATCCCATTTGAAATCAAGCTTTTCGACCAGAAAAACTTCCCAAAGGCGGTGTTTTCGTATGATATTTACAGCAATGTCGCGCCCTGCATTCGTGAGCTTTACGGCCTGATACTTTTTATAAGTGATCAATTCCTGCGCATCTAGTTTTTTAAGCATATCACTCACCGTGGCAGCTTTCGTGCCCAGCGCCTCACTAATAGCATTGGTGCTTGCTCCATTTTCAGCTTTGAGGCTTAGTTGGAATATAGTCTTGAGATAGTTTTCAACGGTAAATGAAGCCATAAACAATACACTTTGAATTGGGCAAAGCTAAATCAATTTCATGGTGAATCTACATTCAAATTTAGACTTATCTAAAAATATAATTAGATTTGCGTAATGAATGGGAGGAATCTCTTTTTATCACTAGCCTTATTACATTTCCTTTCAATCTTCGATGCCCGAGTGATAGGACAAAATGTGCTGCTTTCTGGTTCTATTGTCTCAGAGGATGGACCGCTTCCATTTGCAACCGTTTTGATTAATCAAGGAGAATTAAGTGCTATTTCTAACGAAGAAGGCTTCTTTGTATTTCCTTCCATTAGCCGTGGACGTCATGTGATAGAAGTGAGTTATGTTGGCTATGAAAAGACAAGTCGCTCCCTTTATGTGGGCGATCATGATGTCAACCTCACCATTGCTTTGCGGTCGTCTGAATTAAATGAAGTGGTCGTTACCGGTACACTAAAAGAAATGGATAGGCTCGATAGTCCAGTTCCCGTAGAGGTTTATAATCCTAGCTTCTTCAAACGTAATCCGACTCCGAGTATCTATGAAGCCATGCAAAATGTGAATGGTGTTCGTCCCCAGTTGAATTGTAATGTGTGTAACACAGGCGATATTCATATCAATGGGTTGGAAGGTCCATATACCATGATATTGATTGACGGAATGCCCATTGTGAGTGGTTTGGCAAGCGTTTATGGATTATCTGGAATCCCGACTTCGATGATTGAACGGGTGGAAGTGGTTAAAGGTCCCGCTTCATCACTTTACGGTTCTGAGGCCCTCGGAGGACTTATCAATGTTATAACCAAGAAAACGAGTTCATCACCAGTGATTTCCCTTGATTTGATGACGACTACCTGGCAAGAATACAATGCAGATGCTGCCTTCAAGTTTAACTTAGGCAAAAAGGTCAGTGTCCTTTCTGGATTAAACTATTTCAATTACAGTAATCCCATAGATAATAATGGCGATAATTTTACCGACATAACCCTACAAAACCGAATCAGCGCATTTCAAAAATGGAATATTGATAGGAAGAAAAACAGACTTTTTAGTGTAGCAGCACGCTATTTATATGAGGATAGATGGGGCGGTGAGATGGATTGGACTCCTGAATTCAGAGGTGGCGATTCTTTATATGCTGAAAGTATTTATACCAATCGATGGGAACTGGTTAGTACTTACCAACTTCCTATTCAAGAGAAGGTCTTATTTATGGTGTCATTGAATCAACACGATCAGAATTCGGTTTATGGCAATGTTCCCTACTATGCGCGACAAAACATTGGCTTTGTCCAATCAACTTGGGACAAAAAACTGGGACGACATGGACATGTTAACTGGGTGCTGCAGTGCGCTATACCTTTTATGATGACAATACAACAGCGACTGAAGGAATTGCTGGAAATGAACCGAGTGTGACTTGGTTACCCGGAATGTTTTTTCAAGATGAGATCGGTTTAAACGAACATAATAAATTGCTTCTAGGACTTCGTTACGACTTCAATTCAAACCATGGTAATATTTGGACTCCTCGTTTCGCTTATAAGTGGAGTCCGAATTCGAAAAACGTGGTAAGGCTAAACGGAGGAACAGGATATCGAGTAGTCAACTTATTTACAGAAGAACATGCCGCTTTTGACGGGAGCCCGGGAGGTAATCATTGCCGATGCTTTAGATCCTGAAAAGAGTTATAACTTGAATGTAAATGTCGTGAGAAAGGTATACTTCAAATCGGGAGCTATGTTGGGCCTTGACGCTTCCACTTGGTATACCTATTTCACGAATCAAATCGTACCAGATTATGACAGCGACCCAAACCAAATCATTTACGATACACTTGAATGGCAGCTCGACCACGAGAGGAGTTTCGCTAAACGCAGAACTAGATTTCATGAATGGATTTCGAGGCACGGTTGGGGTAACTTATATGGATTGTCTTCTTTAAAAAGCAGAACAGCAGTGGGGGATTAGTAACGAAGGCGGACCCGTTTTAACCGAATCATGGGCTGGAGTTTGGTCCATGGCCTACACCATTCGACCAATTCGTTTGACGGTTGATTATACAGGTAACTTATATGGTCCAATGCGCTTACCTACGCTCGGGCCGCTCGATCCACGTGATTCGCGATCCAATTGGTGGAGCATACAAAACATTCAACTCACTTATGAATCGCGAGGCGAACAGTGGGAGGTATATGGAGGGGTCAAAAACCTATTAAATTTCACTCCGCCCTCGAATTCGATCGCACGGTCTCACGATCCGTTCGACAAGAGTGTAACCTTCGATTCCAGTGGCCAACCCTATATCAACCGCTGAAAATCCTTATGCACTCACCTTCGATCCTTCATATGTTTATGCTCCAAATCAAGGAATTAGAGGGTTTTTGGGAATTAGGTGGAAGCTGTGGTAAGAATTGTCATTATTGCTACGTTTTCTGAACTTCTTTGTCCGTACAAGTCAGGGGCAGGCGAGACTAATGCCAATTTCTATGGCAGACTCTAATGGAAAAGGCAAATCCAAAGCCATCAATTATCCTGCTGAGTGCACCATGGTGCAAATGGTGCGAAAAAATGAAGGCGCAAACGTTTCCTGTTTTATTATCGGATTCAAGTGCGATAGAGGCATTTAATTTTTTCGAGCTGAATGTTGAATCGCAAGATGCCATTTCATTTGCGGGTCAAACCTTTCAGCCCAACACTGGTGATTATCATGAACTAGCGCTGCAATTAATGGATTCAGGAAAAATGACATTGCCGATTGTTTTAATCCTTGATGAGTCCCATAATATTCTGTTTCAGTACAACGGCTTTATCGCTCCTAATGTGTTGATGAGCCTATTGCAGTCGATGTGAACTGCGCTTTCATCGAGTATTTCGAATTTTGCAGCCAATTCTAAGCCACCTTCGTCATTGCTAACGTCTGCTTATTACTTTTAGCCCATCTAATCAAACCATTGATATGAAATCAATTTTACTCTCCTCTTGTCTTTTTGTTGCTTCGTTGACTACTCTTGCTCAGCCTGTTATAACGGCTAATCCTCAAAACACTACAAATTGTATTGACAGTTGTAGTATGATTCGTGTGGCCGCAGTAGGCAATGGGCTTAGTTTTCAATGGCAAGGTGACATGGGCAGTGGCTTTGTAAATTTAACTTGGGCTTCTGCTACCAATGATACACTCATGATTTGTTCGGATTCAGCCATGAATGATGTTGATTATCGCTGTGTGGTTTCTGATAATAATAACAATACTGTTATGTCGAATGTGGCTGCCGTTTCCACTGATTCCTGCTTGGCTCCAATTAGGCTGATTTTACCTTCACGTTTGAGCAAGCAAATGTTTGTTATACAAACACATCAAAAAATGCCTCTACCGTAATTTGGAATTTTGGCGATGGAAACACGGATGAAACGAATAACAATGCGCCATGCAACGATTATGGAACAGCATGGTATTATGATGTAACGCTCTACGCCTTTAATGATTATGGCTCTGATCAAAAGACCGTTTCCCTTGACTTGGTGGGCTTAGAAGAGCTATCGAATGCGATTCGGGTTTATCCTAATCCTGCTTCTAGTTTGATTTTCGTAGAAAGCACAAATCGGATAGAGTCCATTCAACTCATGGACATGCAAGGTCGCGTGTTGCAGACAACTAATGGAACTGAGTTAAAACAATCCATAGATCTAAGCGCCTTCGATGCTGGTATTTACAATATGCTGATTACTTCCGAAGGCGAGTCGATGTTCCATAAAATCGTCAAGCAATAGTCTTGTTGAGACTAACCCTTTCATTTTTTTTCCTTGCGTTTTGTGGTGGACTGTTCGCCCAAGACAAAAAAGGCTTCGATTTTCTTGAAGACCAGCAAGCACTGGACGAATTGTTTCGGGTTGCATTAACGGAGAGTAGCGT
>CALSPD010000030.1 GCA_943788145.1 uncultured Flavobacteriales bacterium | reverse complement strand
CACCTTCAAGCTTGCTGACGTAGTGACTCGTTGACCCAACCTCCTGGCACGCATCGCTTGGACAGGCAGGCAGTCCAACAAGATGAAGGGCGCCTAAATCGGGAATGTCGTCCCCCATGTACATTATCTCGTTGAAAGATAGACCGTGACTAAATTTAAAGTCTTCAATCGCATCGTCTCTTATGACTTGCGCCTAGATAGATGGATGTGATTCCAAGTGCCAAAAGGCGCTGTTTTACTTCTTCGCTTTTCCCACCTGTAATTATGCCAACGTGATAACCCATTTTGACGGCAAGCTGCAGGGCGTATCCGTCTTTCGAATGCATTTGTCGCATTTGTTGCCCACCGGGTAGTAAAACAACTTGTCCATTTGTCAATACGCCCATCCACATCAAATACGAATGCCTTTATAGGTGGGAATAAATCTAAATAGCTCATGATTAATGATTCTGAATGCTTTGAGTAAACAACTTATAGAAGTCAACTAATTTAGGATGCTTTTCGAGCCTTTTTAAATGGTCAGCTACAACATTTTTATCACCTCGAATGGCTGGGCCGGTTTGAGCTTTAATAGGAGTCAAATCAAAAGCTTTTGATACCGTTTCTTGGATTAACGGTTTTGCAAGCTCAAATGGTAACTCTGCTTCTATCAAGATTTCACTGATAAGTTGTATGAGGTGATTATTGAAATTGGCACCAAATACGCCTGCTATATGGAGGGCTTGCCTTTGATCAGAATTTATTTCGTTGACTCGATCACTTAACCTCGAGGCTAATTCATGAAGATAGGCACGCAATATTTTGTCCTTACTTTCAATAAAAATTGGTGTTTCAGGCCAATTAATCGATCTACCGATTGTGAAAGTTTGAAATGGATAGAATACCCCCGTTTTCTGATTCGAAAGGTTTAAATCCAAAGTGTTTCCAGAACAATGTACGATCGCGCATTCATGGTTCCCGATTTGATTTGCAAAGGTGGCTAACTGATCATCTGGTAAACAGAGAAAAAGCAACTCAACATCTACGGGTACGAAACTTCCGTCCAGACAATTAGATTCAGGAAATTCTTTTGACAGAACCGAAGCTTTCTCTTGATTCCTTGTAATTAAATAATCGATAGGAACGCCAACCGACTGGAAGCCGAGAGCTAGATTCCATCCTAGATTTCCAATGCCTACAATGGCAGTCTTCATAGGCTTCTGATTCGTTGAAAAACAGCGAAAAAAAAAGTACCAAGAGCCATGATGATACAACCCATCCAAAGAAAATTAATACCGGGAAAGACGATGGCTTTCATCACTATAAACTCATTGAATTTAGGCGGTTTCTCTGTCACTCTAAATTTGAATTTTTCCGCTTCAGGGTCAATTCCGTCAAAGCTTATTTTAATTCCGGCTTCAGGCACACTATCTATAACAGTCATTGAATACTCCCTGTTTCGAAGAACGAACAATGGTTCCAATTGCCATGCCTTGGTGTCAACATCATATAGCGTGAACATCGCTCCTATAGCCAAGTCTCCAGCGCCTAACCCACCAAATCGCTTTGATGGGTTTCTATCCAAGGAATCGAACACCATAAAACTAGTTTTGGGTAAAAATGGTGTCGCCCATTCCGATACTATGCTCTACTGATTTTATTTCATCGGAAGGTTTTTCCAATTCAGCATAAGTGATATGTGTGTAAATATCCTTATGCAGAAAATGCTTCGTGTCGGGCTCGGCCACATTCCCCATTCTTGGATTTAGTTGCAAATATGGATTCAAGGTAAATGCTTTTTCAAGCTTGCTTTCTTCGTTCAAAGCCAAGTATTCCACTTGATAAGAAATGGATCCTGGTTCGACAGTTTTATCTACATAAGTCACGAAATATTCACCCATAATAAGGGTGTCATTTTGCATGAGTAGAATGTTTTCATTATTGTCAAAATCCTCTCCCAACATACTAATATCATAAAGGCTGCTATTGGTTGAGATAATCTCGCTTTGGCTTGTGCTAATTAGCACGCCCAACATCAATAGACCAAAACCAATATGAGCTATACTCGCAGCTGACGATTTCATTTTGCCGTTTAACATGCGCAACCAAAAGTCCAAATTAGCTGTCGCAGCCAATGAAGTTGCGAAGAGCATCAAAATGTATAAGGGGTGATTCATACCCAAGGCCAGTGCTGTAGAAACTGTTATTATCAGTGATATTCCAATTGAAATGACCAAGTTTTTCCAAAAAGTCTTCATGTCGGTTTTAGTGTATTTCAAAAACTGACCAATTGCCACTAAAAAGGAGATGAGAATGGCGAATGGAGCTTGCCAACTATTATAATATTGAATTCGTTCAGCGCTAGGAGCAAAGTCGGTTCCGAATATTTTATTGATAACAGGAAAAGAAGTGCTAAAGCTGATTTGAAATGCGGATACAAGTAGGATCAACGATGCAATAAACATCCAAAATTCTCGGGAAGTAATGGATTCTTCACGTTCTTGCTTTGGAAAAGATTTGTAATTTTTTAAAACGAGAAATATCGAAAGACCAACAAAAAACAGCAGCGAAATGGCCAATTGTCCTGTCATGCCCAAGTCCGTAAATGAATGGACGCTGGTCTCGCCAAGTACACCGCTTTTTGTTAAGAATGAAGCGTATTGAACCAAACAAAAAGAAATGGTGGTCATGAAATACAAAGTCACGACCGAAACTCCTTTTTTTCCGTTGAATGAGCATAAGATGACCTGCGCCAACAAGGGTTAGCCAAGGCACCAACGATGCGTTTTCAACTGGGTCCCAAGCCCAAAAACCTCCAAAACTGAGTGATTCATAAGCCCAGGCACCCCCCATTAATACGCCTATTCCTAAAATAGCGATAGAAAAGAAGGTCCACGGAAGCGCGGGTTTTACCCATTCGATGTGTTTCTTTTTGATAAGTCCTGCAATCGCGTAAGCGAATGGGACCACCGCGGTTGCATATCCGAACAAGACAAGAGGAGGGTGAATGACCATCCAATAGTTCTGTAATAGTGGATTCAAGCCTCGACCGTCTATAGCATCCGTGTAATTCGGGTTCTGAAAAATTGGAAGGTTTGAGAAATCGATATGCTCTCTAAGGAGCATAGTAAACGGATTGCTTCCTAACTTGTAATCAAAGATGTAAACACCAAGTAACATCGAAACCATGAAAAATTGAACTGAACTTATAACGCTCATAACTGGTGCTTCCCACTGACGAACTGATCTAAGGAGTAACAATCCTAGAATGACATGCCAAAACATCCAAATCATAAAACTACCTTCCACACCTTCCCAAAAGCAGGAAAAAATATACTTGATCGGCATATCCGTATTGCTGTGTTGCCACACATAGTGATACTCAAAATATTGATTGAAGATCATGGTGAACAATGTGCCCACCATGCCAATCACAGAAAATGCGTGTGCTAGAAACGCTATTCGTCCAATGCGCAGATAGCTTTCATCGTTTCTTTGGTTTGCAAGGAAATATGAGATCGCACTAAGCATGCTAAATGCAAATGCCAACACGGTAAATATGTTTCCAATATTACCTATCTGCAGATGTTCTCCGGGGTATTGCATATTTAGAAACTAGCCTCAGCTTTTTCAGTCACCTCGCCTTCGGTGTATTTAGAAGGACACTTCATTAATATGTCGTGGGCATGAAATTCATCTCCATGTGCTTTACCAATCAACACAATTTGTTCCGAGCGTTCAAAATCCTGAGGCTTACTTTTATGTAAAACAACTCGATGCTCTTCATTGTTGATGTCCGTCATGTAAAACGTGAATTTATCTGGATTCGCTACAGGATCATATTCGCTCGGCTTTTCGCGATTTAATTTCCCCACCACGTGAAACTCCGCGTCTGGGTTTTGAAAGGCCTCGTTAAAATCTGCGTAAGAGCTCGAATCGTTAATGGCAGTTATCATAGCGCCAATGAATACGGCAATTACTACAATTAATGCTATATGGGTTTTTTTCATGAGGTTTTATCGTTCTTTTCTAATGCACTCAGTCTTCGATCTAAGAGCATTAAATAGGTAAATAGTACAACAAAGATCAGTGTCACAACGCCCACTACTACATAGATTTTTCCGTTGGACCGCATCGTGTCGGCCATTTCTGCTGGTTGTGCTTTCGCTATTTGGCTAATCGCCATCAAGGTGAATAGGGCTAGCATTCGAAAATTCTTCATCTTTCTTGTGTAAAGTTTCAATTCGATATTTTAATTCACTGATCCAAAGGCCTAATAAGATCCAGCCAATTGTGGCTGGATAAAACACGATTCGCATGCTATTATCTAGGTCGTAGCTACTAAAAGCAGGGTTCCCACCGTTTCCCGGGTGTAAGGAGCTCGTCATTCTTGGTAAAATGAAAATGAAAATTACCATCATGACAAAGGCGAAAATGTTATAAACCGCACTCACCTTGGCTCGGGCTAATTCGTCCGTCATGCTGTTTCTTAAAACAACATATGCTAGGTAGGCTAGCAAGGCGACTGCCGCACCGTTTAGTTTTGGATCTGGTACCCAATAAGATCCCCAAGTATATTGGGCCCACAACATACCAGTGCTTAAACCCGCAACCCCGAAAACCATTCCGGTTTGAACGAAAATTTTCGCCAATAAATCACTCTTTGCATTTCCTGTATTTAGATAGTGAATGCTATAGCCAAAGGATGCAATGAAAAGAAATACCATGGCGAACCAAGATGTCACATGAAAGAACAAATTTCGAATCGTTTCATTCAAAATATCCAAACGTGGTACATCAACCAGGAATCCCGCAATTAATGCGAAAAAAACCAGAATAATGGATGCAATTTTAAGTGCGAAAGGTAGCTTCAAAGTGCCGTTTTTCTTATTCGCGCCAAAGGTATGGAAACAAGATGACCGAGAGGGAAAAACAGACCACATTAAGACCTAATAACACAAAGGCATATTTCCACTGTACAGCCCAATCAAGGCCATCGATTGCATTTTTTGTTAGTGCGCTGGAAACAAGAATCAGAGGTAAAAGAATTGGTAAACCTAAAATAGCTAAAAGGGTCAGGTTGTTACCTGCTTTTGCTGCAATCGTACTTAGAAGGCTTAGAACGAAGGCCAATCCAGTACTTCCAAGCATCGCACCTGTCCAAAATAGCAATGGGTCTTGAATGGTCATTTGAAAAAGGGTAGAATAAATGACTACTCCAGCAATCGAAAGCAACAGCATAAGAACAGCATGGTAGCACATTTTTGCCAGAATAAACTGAGCGGGATTTATAAGCGTATAGTAATACAACATGCGAGACCGCGATTCGTTAACGAAGCTTTTCGCAACGGCATTAAAGCTTGTGAAAAGAATAATTATCCAATACAACGCTACCCAAATGGATGGGGTTGAAATGCGCTTAATGGTGATGTAACATACGAACAGACTCGAGAGCATGAACAATCCCGCGCCTGACAGCGTGTATGGATTGCGGAAATCGGACATGAACTCTTTCCTTAATATTGCTGTGATCTTATTCAACTGCTTTTGCGATTTCCCAAATGGACTGGCAAGTGTAGGGGTATTCTATCTAAAAATGTGATTATATGCTAAATGAAAATTTGAAAATAGGAAAGGTTGACATATTGGCAATTGCCGCTCATCCTGATGATGCAGAGTTGGGCTGCTCAGGTACATTGATAAAGTCTGTGGCTGCAGGTAAACGGATTGGCGTGTGCGATATGACTGCCGGTGAACTCGGTACGAGGGGTAGCGCTACTTTAAGATTGGAAGAAGCTAATAAAGCTAATGATCTGCTGGGTTCAAGCTTTCGGGTTAACCTTGGAATGGCCGATGGCTTTTTCGAATCAAACAAGGAGAATAAACTGAAGCTTGTCCAAATCATAAGGGCGTGTCGGCCGGACGTTGTGCTTTGCAATGCCATTTCCGATCGTCATCCCGACCATGGTCGCGCATCGGATCTTCAAAAAGTCGCTTGTTTTTTGAGTGGACTGCAAAAAATAGATACCCAATTTAATGGTGAAGTTCAACTGGCCTGGCGGCCTAAATTGGTGTTGCATTACATTCAAGATAACTTCATGATTCCACATATCGTTATTGATGTCACCAAACACTGGGATCAAAAAATGAACTCAATAATGGCCTTTTCGAGTCAGTTTTATAATCCGAATAGTAATGAGCCAGCCTCAGCCATATCATCGAAAGAATTCATCGATCTTCAAGAGGGAAGAGCATTGCAGATGGGTAGATACATCGGAACACGATACGGAGAAGGGTTTATTTCTGATCGTCCGCTTGGTATCGGTCAATTAACTGAGCTGATATAAAACAAAAAAAGGGGCTGCAATTGCAGCCCCTTTTTACTATTCACATATTCGTTATACTATTCTATAATGATAGAATGTACGCTTACTCCAGAGTTGCCCTCAACTTTTAATTGGTAAGCTCCTGTTTCAATTCCGCCTAATTGAATAATCTCAGTTGAGTTAGCATTAGCTTGAACTTTCGATGTATACACGATTTGTCCAAGTGCATTTGTCATTGAGATATTCATGATTCCAGAAACATCAGCAAATCGAATTTCGAAGTTACCATTGTTCGGGTTTGGATAAACAGTCAAATGATGAGCCAATCCGGTCAAATCTTCTAAACCTACTATTGAGTTAGATGCATCCGAAGAACAACCGTTCTCATCAATATACACACAATAAACCGTGGCGTTTTCGCTAACAGCATTTCCAGGAAGTGTACTTCCTGTCTGTCCAGCAACCAATGTACCATTGATATACCACTCGTGTGTTCCGGTTCCAGTTTGTGAAGAACTGTAGCTTGAACCATTGAATGTTAAGGCAGGTGCAGCTGGTGCAGCAAAAATTGTCAAATTAACTTGAGCTGTATCTTCATCTCCACAATCGTTTGTTACAGTAACGGTGTATGTTCCAGACTGATTGATATCAGAAATAGACAATGAAGGATCATCGCTACCATTTGACCAAGTATAACTTGTTCCACCGTCAGCAGTAACGGTTAGAATATCTCCCTCACAAGCAGAGAAATCATCACCATTGATTACAGCAACTGGTAAGTCTTCTAATGTTACAACAGCACTCGCCTGACTTGTTCCAGAGCAGTTTTGAACTACTACGGTGTATGTTCCAGCTGCAGTAACTGTTGTTGAGCTAGTTGAAGAGCCACTGCTCCATAAGTATGAGCCACCAACTACAGGAAGAACAGTAAGTACATTATTGTCGCCTGGGCAAAGTGTTAAGTCACCGCTGATTATAGCTTGTGGCGCTGCAGGAGCTGCTACAACAACAGTTTCAGACGTAGTGCCAGAATTGCAATCTTGAACAACAACGGTATATGTGCCTGGGGCAGATATTGCAGTTGTTGCAGTTGTAGAGCCAGTGCTCCATTGATAACTAACACCACCAATGTTTGAGTTGGCAGTTAGTGTCTCGCTACCACCTGCGCACATTTCGAGTGCTGAAGCTGTGATAGAAACTGTTGGTCCGCCAGAGCCATTGTAAGCAACAACGTTGAACGACTCAGTTTGTGTGCCACAACTAGTTGTCATTTCACAAGTGTAAGTTCCAAAAGCACTTGCTTGAATCACTTGACTGCTGCTCGTGAATGAACTTGGTCCTGTCCAAGAATAGGCACTGGCACATCCTAGAGCTTCAAGCTCAGTCACTCCACCTAAACATAAAAACGAATCACCGGCAATTTCTGTAGGACAGAAGTCGATTGTATCAAAACGCGTTGCATCTTCTTTCAAGTAAATGATTTTGTTGATTACTGGAGAATCCATATCTCCCGAAACTGCGATTCCTGGCTCGTTATCAGCCATATAAACGATATGAATATCGTCATTAACTCTCCTAGCGATTGATGGGAAGGCACATTCAACGAAATCGTTGTTAGCGTTTCCTGTTACGTCTATAGGGAAAGACCATGAACAACCGCCATCACATGTTTTAGTAACATAAGTATGACGATAGTTTTGAGATCCATTTGTCAAGTCTTCACGAAGGCTTGTGTAAGAAAGATACATACAACCGTCTGCATCAATACCTGCTTGAGGATGAGAAACAAGTCCGGCAAAGCGATACTGTCCACCAGAATTGTCAATATCAAGAACACCATTTGCATTCAAATCGAGCATTCCGAATAATCTTAGGCTATTGTCGCTCGGGAAATCTTCATTCCAAAACTGAATGCTGTTAGTGTACGGATAATAGTTTAGCGTTCCATCAGTAATGTCAGGGTTAGCAATATACATAGTTCCGAACCAAACATGGCACATTCCGTCATTGTCAATAAGAACAGTTGCAGAACCATCGGAAGTGAATAGTCGATCTGCTAATGTTGTGTCAACAATAGTAGATGCTTCATCAAACCATACTGCTGAGGTCATTACATCAGTCTTCGTCCAAGTAACACCATTGTTTGTTGATTTAAACAATTGAACACCACGTCCAAGTCCACTAACAACAACGGCAACCGTATTTCCTTTGGCATCTATAGCATAGCTGTCACCATCAAAACCATTGAAGTAATTGACATTTGTTCCTGGGATTTGATAATCAACTATGTCAAAAGAAGCGCCACCATTGGTAGATCTTGTATATAGAAAAGCGCCATCCATTCCGTTGTATGCAGTTCCTCCATTTGCAGAAGGCAATGTCATTCCAACCATGTGAATTGTATTATTGTTTGGATCACCAGTTGCAGAACGACCCCAAACTTGTCCACTTTGAGAAGTTAAATTCCCTTGAGACCAAGCACCAGAACCAACCGTGTTTCGTTGTACTCTGTGAAAAATGCTATTTGCAGTACTGTGTGAAATGATAATTTCTTTTCCAGAACCAGTTCGAAGTGGATTTGGCCACCCTGTTCTTTCTGTTTCTAATTCAGATGTTGGAACAGAACCCCAAGTATTTCCATTGAAATAATTGTATCCGGTACCTCTATTTGACCAAGCGGCATCCGTACTGAATGTCCAAGTTGCAGAAATAGTGTTGTTCGTGTGTAAGAGAATTCTTCTTTGGATCGAAGAGTTTGTTTGTAAATCGTAGTAAGAGTTTCCAATCTGAGTTTCAGTCAGATTGCGTTGTTGAGCGTCAAATTGTCCAATTGGAGGCAATAATTTAGCGTCAGGGTGTTGCGATTCTGTAACGTGAACTGGCACCGTAATCATTGTACGGTTTTGTTCAGGAGTAAGCTTGGCTGTACTTTGAGCAATGCCAGCAGTCACAATCAGTGCCGAAGAGGCCGAGAGTAGAAACTTTTTCATGTGTTGCTGTTTAATTTAACGAATGTGAATTTAATATGAACAAATGTAATGAAATGAAATAGCTGATAGACGACTTCATCTTCTTCCAAATCGGGATTCAAGTCTAATTTATTTTGCGGAGTATGAAATCAATGTCTGCTTTTGAAATAATGAGGTCCTTAAAATCAATTTTGTCTTTTCTTTTAATAAAGAAAATTTGCAGGATTGCTTGGACGATGTAAACGACTGAAGTAGCTGCCGCAGCACCTAGTGAATCAAAATATAAGATAGACGGGTAGGCAATTCCTATTGTCAGCATCAATCCAATAATTGACGTAGTCGAATTAAACTTATGGTCACCAACACCGGAAAAAAAATGGTTTATGGCACCTGAAAATGAAAGAGCCAATATGCCAGGGCTTAAAATAAGGATGTGCGATTTAATCTCACCAAATTCTTCTCCGAAAATGGCTTTAAAGCCCCAAACTGGGATCAGCATTAAAACCAAAATGCCAAGAAAAGTGACTGAATAGTTTATGCGTAAGAGCTTCATTGATAGCGCTAGGCTAGAGGCTCTGTTTTTCATGTTAGAAATAACGGAGTATTGAACCGTATTCACACTCCGGGTGAACTGCCAAAGCGACTCAGCCACTTGAATGGCAGCACTGTAAATACCAATTCTAATTAAAGCCTGTTGTGGCGGAGAGACCACCAATTCAAGCACATAATAGCTAAATCGATAATTTAATAATTGAGCAATATTTCCAAATTGAACGATGGAACCATAACTCAAAGTTTCAAAAAAGGTAAGTTTGAGCTGGTTTGCTTGAACGCCCCAGTTTATTGATCGCATTACAATGAGGCTTGAAAAAATAAAACTCACAATCAAAGACCATTCGTAGGCATTAACGAACTGGGTAAGATCTTTACCTCTTAATTGAATAAAAAGGTATAGAAGGATTACGGTTATTGCGAGTTTAATGACTTGAATAATGTTGTGCAATTTCACGTCTTCCTTGCCGAGTATGATCATGAGGTTGGTCGCTACGATGCTCTCAATGATGGCCATTCTGAAAAACCGAAAAGGCGGAATGTCTGGGATAAGGTCAAAATGGACGAGCACCAATAAGAAACCTGTAACTGAGAAAAGTGTCCAAACAAGATTTACGAAAAGCAGCGATTTTATCGGGAACCTGGGGGTTAAATAAACGAGCGCTGGCGCCACCCAGAAAACCACTGACCAAAGTAGCTAGACTGAAATTCAAGACTAAAAGGCTCACTTCGCCTTTTACTTCCGCGCCTAAGAGGCGAGTGCTAATTAGCAACAAAACCACGTTGAGCATCGAAATGATAACTCGTGAACCTAACGTATGGACTATTTTCTGAAACAAATTCAGTGGCTTAGAATTGCGTTAACCTTCAAATAGACTTCGTCAGGAGTGATCGATCGGATGCATTTAAAATCAGGACAATCATCGGCATTTTTCACCCTAGTTCTATTAGGTAAAAAACCAACGATAACACGGGTGACAATCCAGTTTTTTTTGAATTAAGTGATGCTTTTCTGAATTAATTTTATGCCACCCGAAAAGATCTTCATCTGACCCGCCACAAATCGTCAGGGTTGGGATGCCAACAACTCCCGCGATGTGAAGCAAACCACTGTCACCGCCTATATGGAGCAAACTTTCTTTGAGCAAGCCGGGTAACGATTCTATTTTAGTTTTATTGAAAAGTATCAAAACTCGATCTCCTATGGATGCGAAGCCGGACTTCATCCATTCGTCATTTTCATCGCCTAAAACAAGAACATGAATGTTAGGGTGGTCTATGACAACTTTCTTGATCATTTCAAGCCAAAATTGATAGGGCCAAATCTTCCACTGCGTCTTGTTGTTTCCAGCTCCAGGTTGAATGGTAATGTACGGATTAGCAATTTCTCTTTCAAATTTTCGAGGATTCAAGGCATACATTTCCTCAGACAATAATTCGTCTAAAGCATCAAGTTTCTTATATCGCAAGTTTTGAATACCCTCGTTTAGCCCAGGTCGCGGAAGTATAAGATTTAGTTTTCGCTTTAAGAAATCATGCAGATTCACCGGGATTTTAGATGTAATTACCTTCTTTGAAATGAGAGAGGCGAGAAGTATGTTCTTGCGTGTAGCTCCAAAATAGTCAATGAAGACTTCATCATATTGATTAAAAGCCTTTGATAATAATTTTAAGGTCGGTATTGATCTTTTCATTTGAATAGTTTCTTCAAATAGGGAATCCTTAAATCCATCAAAAACTAATTCTGAATCAAAAGTTGAAGTGCTAATTGCTGTAACGGTTCCAGTCTTTTTTAATTCCTTGATTAAGGGGATTAAAAAAACTGCATTTCCAATTCCGGATGTTATGAAAACCGCGTATCTCAATCAAGTGTTTTAGGGAGAGCTAGCTTTAGCCTCAATGAATTTCCAATAACGACAACATCACTAAAAGCCATTGATAGGGCCGCGAGCATGGGGTCTAAAAACCCCAATGCGGCAAGCGGTATGGCAATCAAATTGTAACTAAAAGCCCAAAATAAGTTCTGCCGGATTGTTCTAACAACCGAAGAACTGATTTTTAGTAGATCTGTCAATCGGTCTAACGATGATCCAACAATAACAACACTTGCACTTTCAGAAGCTAAAGCATTATTAGTGCCGATGCTAATTCCAACGCTGGATGCGGAAAGAGCTGGGGCGTCATTGATGCCATCCCCCATCATTATAACCTTGTTGTTCTTTTGTTTGTTTTTAATGAAGGTTAGTTTTTCTTCTGGCAATTGATCTCCAAAAAAATCTTCTATTTCAAGCATGTCCGCGATTTCCTTTGTTTTTCGAAGAGAGTCGCCACTTAACAGGATAACATTCTTATGAGCCAGTTTTATTCTTTGGATAACCGATTTGGCTTCAGTTTTTAGTTCTTCTTTTTTGATGAGATATGCTATGAGCTTATTATCAAGCGTTAAAAAAAGATCACCATCGCCTGTCTGACTTGTAAAAGACGAAGATCCAAATCGAAGCTCTTTGTTTTCTAATTGAGCGATCATGCCCTTGCCTTTAATTTCTCGAGGATCTTCGACTTGAGTCTCAGTATTGGATCCCGCTGATTCAATTAGGGAGCGAGCAATAGGATGAGATGAGTGCTTCTCTAGTTCATATATATATGACCAAATTTGCTTCTCATTGAATGAAGTATCTTCTAGAAATAATTCAAACTGAATTTCGCCTGTTGTGAGCGTGCCTGTTTTGTCAAAAATGCAAACGGATGCTTCGTTAATCGCTTCGAATGTTGAAGCTTTTTTAATAATAATGCCTCGTAAATTAGCAAGTCCTAAGCCTACGCTAACGGCAGTCGGAGTAGCCAAACCCATGGCACAAGGACACGCAATTACCAATATTGCTATGGATCGAATCAATGTTTCGGAAAGCCCGACATCAAGTATCCAGAAATTAATGGCCCAAGAGAGAATGGACAAGGTTAAAACAGCAGGTACGAACCAACTGCTAATTTGGTCTGCGAGCTTTTGAATTTGCGGCTTGTCGGCACGGCTTCGTTTTGCCAAATCGACAATCATTCCCAATGTGCTTTTAGCTTCAATGTTAAGCGCTTCAATTGTAGCGTTTCCATCTGAGACGATGCTTCCTGACATTACTTTTTGCCCCCTTTCCAGGCTTGTTAAATCAGATTCGCCAGTGAGCATGGATTGGTCTACCTTGATTTTCCCATGTATAATTTTACCATCAACTGGAACTCCGTCACCTGAATTGATAAGCAAAACATCTCCAATGCGAATTTCCGAGGTGTTTATGATGGTTAAATCCTGATTTAGTCCATTTTGAATTAGCTTTTTCGCCTTTTCGGGCCGCCTCTTGATGATCGATTTTAAGGCCATTGTGGTCCGCTGTACCGCTTTTTCCTCAATAACGTATCCGAGTAATACCAGTGTGATAATGGTCGATGTGGTTTCAAAGAACAAAAAATCATGCATATGATCTGAAAACCAAAACATACCAACCAGACTATATATACAGGCACTCGAACTTCCGATTAGGATAAGAATATCCATATTAATCGTCCCACTTCTCAGTGACTGATATGAGCTAGAACCAAAGTGATGAACGCCAATAGCGAATACAGGAAGGCATAAAAACAATTGTATCCAAGCATCATTTATCAGCCAATGCATCGGTAGAAACATATGGCTGAAAAGAACAAGACTAAAAGGTATGGTCAGAAAAAGTTTCTTTTCAATACTGCTGTATTTTGAAGTTTTTAATGCTTCCCCGCCCATGTTTGCCTCGTAACCGGCCTGTTTAAGTCGTTTAGCAATAGCATTAAGCTTCTCTATGTTTTCTAAATTAAAATGAGCTTCGCCCATTAAATAATCCACGTGTATTTCTCCTCCGCCTTCTTGTTCTATTATGCCATTAACAGTAGAAGCGCAGTGATTACACGTCATACCGGTTATCGATAAATTGACTTCGTTAACTTCCATATTTACTTGTTGCTTCGAAATTACTTCTCAAAAAGTGAAACGAATGCGCGGAAGTTCAAATGAACTTTTATTTTCGCACTCCTTTTGAAAGAAAGGTATTTGACGGTGGTTGTAGCTCAGTTGGTTAGAGCGCCTGATTGTGGTTCAGGAGGTCGTGGGTTCGAGACCCATCTTCCACCCTAAGGTCCTAGGATTTCCTAGGACTTTTTTTTTGCTGCAATCGTCATATGATTTTCGACATAAGAACGTTAAAGTTGACAAATTTGCCAGAATTTAGATACTTGTTTAGTCTTATTATTGATGTCGCGATATATGAATTGTTGGGGCAGAATTGAAGATGATATTACTCATCTACGAAGGTGAGATTACGAAAAAAAACGTGTTTTCTCTTCATACGCGTCTCATGTATGCTAAAACATTTACTTTAGCGCCTGCTAATTTTAAAACCTTAATAAAATGAAAAAAGTAGTATTATTTGTTGCTGTTGCAGCTTTCGCTTTCTCTATGACTTCTTGTACTAAAGATTATACTTGTAGCTGTGAGGTTGCTGGTATTTCAACTTCTGTTGATTACAATGGTCTTAACAAGTCTGAGGCTGAAACAGCTGAAGCAGCTTGTACATCTTCAAGCATTTGTACTTGGTCTGAGCAATAAGCCAAACCAATCAAATTTAAAAATGGCCTTGACGGAAGTCGAGGCCATTTTTGTTTGTACTAATTCCTAGGGCTGTCTATTTTATCTTTCTTTGAAGCCAAAATGATAATCTCCGTTTAATGGAAATATTTCTTCATCCAGAAGCATGGGTGGCCTTGCTGACTCTAACATTTCTTGAAATTGTTTTGGGAGTCGATAACATCATCTTCATTTCTATAGTCTCAAATAGATTACCTGAAGAACAACAACCGAAAGCTCGGACTATAGGTCTGGTTTTAGCGCTATTTGTTAGAATAATTATGCTGAGCGGGATTAGCTACATTATTGGATTTACGCAACCAATGTTTGAAGTTTTTGAACATCCAGTGTCGGGTAGGGACATTATTCTAGCCATCGGAGGACTTTTTCTAGTCGCAAAAAGCATTACCGAAATTCACGATAAGGTAGATAAAAAGGAAATGGAATTATCCATGAAATCGAAAACACCATCGTTCAAAAACATTATCCTTCAAATAGTACTACTAGATATTATTTTTTCATTCGATAGTATTTTAACTGCCGTTGGGATGAGTCGGCAACTACCTGTAATGATAGCTGCTGTGGTCATAGCCATTTTGATCATGATGAGTTTTGCCTCACCCATTAGCAAATTCATTAATAAATACCCAACGCTTCAAATGCTAGCGTTGTCTTTTCTTATCTTGATTGGATTCATGCTTATGCTAGAAAGCGTGCATGTAGAGGTGCCGAAAGGATATATCTACTTTGCCGTATTCTTCTCGCTATTAGTTGAGTTTCTAAATATTAAAATGAGAGGGACGCCTGAAAAGGAGCTGGAATAATAGATTTCATTAGTTTAGGAGCGAGTCTTACTGAATGAGAAGTAAAATCGGGTTTTAAACAAACATGCTTAATCAGATGCTCATCGTATAAATGTGATAACATTCATTTAAACACTTCGAATTGTCCGTAATTACCCAAATTAAGATAGTAGATCAGCCCTTTGAGGATTGCCTTCAACGTGTTGAAGTTTCTCTCGTGGATACCCACGGTCGAAAAAAAGAGAAGTTTGTTCTTGGAGTTGTTGAAGTGAATTCCTTGTACGATCAATTGGCACAAGGCCAATCTATCAATTTAGATAATCGGTATGTTCAGGATTTTTCACTGGCAGATTATAGGAAGCGAGCTGGTATTCCGAATGATCAAACGGTTATTTTAGAGACTTTTTCAGCTCGCAATGCATATTTCGAGAATGAATCAGGAACCGATTTTAGCTTCGCAGAGTTTAACGGAGAATCAGCTGTTTTTTCTAATTGCATATTTGGTGATGGCCCTGTTTCCTTCTACCATGCTAGTTTTTGCGTCAAGCGGGCGGAATTTCAAGCCACCCGTTTTGGATCTGGGTTGGCCAATTTTCAATATGTTGAATTCCATTCTGAATCATGCATGTTTGATGGTATACAATTCGACACAGGCGATGTTCAATTTATCAGCGCCAAGTTCGGTGATTCTAAGGTAAGCTTCCGTGAGGCTCAGTTTGGGGAAGGTGTAGTTGATTTTCATTATTCTTCTTTTGGAAACGGAAACTTAACTTTTGATAAAGCGGTTTTTGGCGGAGGGGAAGTATCCTTTAAAAGGGTCGATTTTGGCCACGGAAAGGTGGATTTTAAGCGAGTCAATTTTGGAGATGGTGATATCGATTTTTCGGAAGCGGATTTCAAAAGCGGGAAAATCATATTTAGATCGGCAGTATTCGGAAATGGCCATGTGATCTTCGATCATGTTGTGAGCGAATCAGATTTCATATTTGACAATGCTGAATTTGGGAACGGTAAACTGAGCTTTTTTGGAGCTAAAGCAAGTAAGCTTTCATTTCAATTATGCCAGTTTAATAACTACCTAGATCTACGAGTTAATACAGTGAGAAGAATAGACTTGTCTTACACCATTGTTCGTGATATCATCGATTTGATGCCAACTGAGAAGTGCAAAGTCGAGGTGGATCAAATGAATTTTAGCGGCATGAGAAATCTAGGTAACCTCTATCTAGACTGGCAAGGAAACAAGGTGTTGAAGTTGATATTATCTCAAACCGATTCATCCTTTAAGCAGAAATCGGAACAATTTTTAGTGCTAAAAGAAACTTATAATGCCACGGGTCGATACGCAGACGAAGACAAAGCATATGTATGGTACAAGCGAATGGAACTAAAGTCCGACTTGGAACATGCCATCCAAAAAGATGCTCGAAATGCGTTTTGGGGCCTACCCAACCGCCTTTTCTAAATGGTTGTTATTCGATAAAATTGGACTCTATGCAACTGAACCTCTCCGAGTTCTATTTTCAGTAGGAGTTGTTTATACCCTATTCAGCTTGTTGTATTTGTTTTTGCCTTTTGTGGCCGATACGTATATAGATACAGGTGGTGGAGATACACTGGCCAATTTAAATGAAGTCGCTAAGGCTTTCTATTACAGTGCAATTACTTTCCTAACCATTGGATACGGAGAATATTATCCAATAGGCGTTATGCGGATTTTCGCAAGTATTGAAGGCTATGTGGGCGTCTTTTTAATGGGGTATTTTTCAGTGGCTTTTGTTAGAAAAGTTCTAAGATAGCGCCTTCCTTATAATTCAAAATTCCCTCCAAAACATGTCGATTATTTGGCAATAAGGCGTTGCGAGCTATTATTAACTGTGCTTTCAAGGTTGGAGGTTTTCGAGGCCTGAAATGATGGAGTCAATCTGAAGGTCCATTCTGTTTTTGGAACAGACTTGATGTAATAAAAAAATGCCGCGATTCGCACATTAAAGTAAACAGGATTAAGGGTCCTTTAGTAGCACCGATACTTGTAAAAACAGTCTTAAGACCAGAAACATCTGGTTTGCGCTGGTGATTAAGCACCTTAAGGACGTTGCTTAATTTGAACATTTTATGGCCTAATTAGATCGGTTTTGAAGGCAGACTTCTTCGAACTTTATTAAGGGGTCGTGAAGAAGCGAATGCTATGGATTGCTCAAATAAGGGTCATTTTTTAGAATCGAGTTTGATTTACTTGAGATTAGGTTGAAGTAAAGTTAGTTTTGCAGGCCAATTTTGAAACTAGAATGAGTAAAATCAACATCAATTTACCTGACGGAACATCAAAGCAATTCGAAAGTGGAGTAACATCGATGCAAATTGCGCAAAGCATCAGTGAAGGTTTGGCTAGAAATGTACTTTCGGCTAAGGTGAATGGGGCTGTCTGGGATGCAAACAGAGAGATCGAGGCAGATGCGACCTTGAATCTCCTTACTTGGAATGATGAGGAAGGGAAATCGACTATGTGGCACAGCTCTGCTCATTTAATGGCCGAAGCGCTTGAGTCTCTATATCCAGGAATCAAATTTGCGATAGGACCACCCATTGAAAGTGGGTTTTACTATGACATCGATTTTATGGAATATGAATTCAGTGAGGCAGATCTTCCGAAGATTGAAAAGAAGATGATAGAATTGGCGCGAATGAAAAATGTATTCGAGCGTAAGTATGTTTCAAAGCCTGATGCTATTAAATACTTCGAAGAAAAGTCAGATCAATATAAACGGGAATTAATTCAAGATTTAGAAGATGGTGAGATCACTTTTTACACACAAGGTGGCTTTACCGATTTATGTCGAGGTCCGCATATTCCGCACACAGGATTTATAAAAGCGGTCAAACTATTGAGCGTTGCAGGAGCCTATTGGAGAGGTGATGAAAATAATCCTATGTTAACGAGGATTTATGGCATTACGTTTCCAAAACAAGCTGAGCTAGATGATTATTTGCAACTGCTGGAAGAGGCAAAGAAAAGAGATCACAGAAAGCTTGGGAAAGAATTGGAGTTATTCACTTTTGACGATGATGTTGGGCCTGGTCTACCTTTGTGGTTGCCAAAGGGTGCCTTCTTGATCGAACAATTGGAACAACTGGCCAAGACAACAGAAAGAAAAGCAGGTTATCAGCGTGTTAAAACGCCACATATCGCAAAGGAAAATCTGTACATAACTAGCGGTCATTTGCCTTATTATAAGGATAGTATGTTTCCTCCTATGCAGATGGATGGCTCTACGTACTATTTGAAATCGATGAATTGTCCGCATCACCACAAGTTATTTGACGCCTTGCCTAAAAGCTATAAGGACTTACCTGTTCGTTTTGCTGAATACGGCACATGTTATCGGTATGAGAAGTCGGGCGAATTATTTGGCCTAATGCGCGTTCGTGCTCTTCAGATGAACGATGCACATATTTATTGTACAAAGGATCAGTTTGCTCAGGAATTCCGTGCGGTGAACGATATGTATTTGAAGTATTTCAAAATTTTTGGGATCGATAAATACATAATGCGGTTTTCGACCCATTCTCCAGAAAAACTGGGCAAGAAATACGTGGACAACCCAAAACTTTGGAAAGAAACCGAGGATATGGTTCGAAAAGTCCTTATCGAGTCTGGAATTCCTTATAAAGAGGTGGCCGATGAGGCGGCTTTTTATGGACCAAAAATTGACGTTCAAATTTATAGTGTCATAGGCCGGGAGTTTACTTTGGCAACCAATCAAGTTGATTTTGCCCAGCCGCTAAGCTTTAATTTGACCTTCACAAATCAAAACAATGAATCGGAGCACCCGATTGTGATTCATAGAGCACCACTAGGCACTCATGAGCGGTTTATAGGCTTTTTGATCGAGCACTATGCAGGCAAATTCCCATTATGGTTGAGTCCAGAACAAGTCAGAATTTTGCCTATTAGCGAAAAGTTCAACGAGGGCTGTAAAAACATTTTGCAATCGCTTGAAAATTACGATATTCGCGCCTCTTTAGACGACAGGGGGGAGAAGATTGGTAAAAAGATCCGAGATGCTGAAATGGCAAAGGTTCCATATATGCTGATTATAGGTGAAAAAGAGCTGGATGAGGGAATAGTTTCCATCAGAAAGCAAGGAGAAGGAGACCAAGGAAGCAAGTCGGTCAAAGAGTTTGCTGAATTTATTCAGCAAGATGTAAATGAAATAATGTCTATTTAACTAAAACTGAGCAGTAATTAGAAAACCTTACAAAAAGCCGATTCAGCGGGAGCCTGAGCATAAGATCAACGATCGAATTAGAGTTCCCCAAGTTAGAGTTGTTGGTGAAGGCGCTGAACCTAAAGTGTTTAGCACTACAGAAGCATTGGCAATGGCGCAGGAAGAAGGACTAGATTTAGTCGTGATTTCTGAAAAGGCAGATCCACCGATTGCCAAAATTTTGGACTACAAGAAATTCTTGTATGATCAAAAAAAGAAGCAAAAGGAGATTAAAAACAAGGCTCAAAAGGTTGTAGTTAAGGAGATTCGATTTGGACCGAACACTGACGATCATGATTACGAGTTTAAGAAAAAACACGCGATCAAGTTTTTGGAAGATGGGTTTAAAATCAAGGCATTTGTTTTCTTTAGAGGTAGGACAATCTTATTCAAGGATAAGGGAGAAATTCTTCTATTGAAGCTAGCTACTGAAGTTGAAGAACTAGGTCTAGTGGAGCAAATGCCAAAGTTGGAGGGAAAGCGCATGATTATGATGCTTGCCCCTAAAAAGAAGAAGTAGTATTAATAGTTAAGTAAAGTAGGAAGCAATGCCTAAAATGAAGACCAATTCTAGTGCGAAAAAGCGATTTAAGCTTACTGCATCTGGAAAGATCAAGAGAAAAAAAGCTTTTAAGAGCCACATCCTAACTAAAAAGGAAACAGTTCAGAAAAAGCGATTGGGTAAAACTGCGTTGGTTCACCCGGCTGATGAGCACAATATTAAGACCCTCCTCAGACTCAAGTAATAATTAATGGTTCAGTTCGCACCTAGCGAACACGTGTTTAACCCGGTCGCGAGCCTTAAGACCTTCCGTAAATTGGAAAGCGCTTTCGATCAAAAAACAAAAATGAAATGCCAAGATCAGTAAATAGTGTAGCCTCAAGGGCAAGACGTAAAAAAGTGATGAAACATGCCAAAGGATACTTTGGTAGAAGAAAGAATGTTTGGACTGTTGCTAAAAATGCCGTTGAAAAAGGACTTTTATACAGCTATACAGGTAGAAAGCATAAGAAAAGAAATTTTAGAGCGCTTTGGATTCAGCGAATTAACGCAGGTTCAAGGTTACATGGAATGTCGTATAGCCAATTCATGGGTAAAATGTCTAAAAGCGGAATAGAGTTAAACAGAAAAGTATTAGCGGATTTAGCGATGAATCACCCTGATGCGTTCAAGGCTGTTTGCGATAAAGTAAAATAGTTAAACCTATTTTCAGTCATACCAAAAGGGAGCTTTAAGCTCCCTTTTTTGTTTATTATTGTTAACCCTTATTTATTAACCAATTATGAAGTATTTAAATCTAGTCCTTGGGTTCGTTTTAACCTTTTTCTCAGTGGCCGTCTTTGGTCAAGGTGAGCCATCAAAACCGAGCTATGAAAAGCAAGTTTATATCGATTCCAAAGGAGATATTTACGTGCAGAAACAATTGCCAATGTATCTGAAGTTTTCTACCGAACCAGAAGGGAAGAACTACGATTTAAAAGGCAAAACACCAGCATATTCAGAGCCGATGTATTTGGATACCGAAGGCCCCAATTACATTAGAAGTAAATGGGCAGTAGATCCAAAGACGGGTCGAACAGCTGAACCACAGCAAGAAGTTTTGTATGAAGTAAATGCTGACGGAAGAGCTCCGATTACTTCTCTTAGGTTTGAAAATGCCCCACGATATGTGAATGGTGGCGTAACTTATTTTGGAAAAGATTTATCTTTTGGTTTAACTTCTCGCGATGAAGTGTCTGGCGTAAAGCTTACACAGTATGCGTTAGGTGGAGGATTTTCCGATTACTCAACTAATGTAAGCGTAAGTAAAGAAGGAGCTCAGTCGCTTTATTATTATGCGGTAGATTTTGTCGGTAATAGTGAGGAGACAAAGTCCTCTGATTTCACAGTTGACTTAATAGCTCCTAAAACCAGCTATCAAGTAGTTGGAATTAATAAAGACGGAAATATTCTTGCCCCTTCAGCAACATTGAGCCTTTCGAGTACTGATAATTTGAGTGGAGTGCGAACAACCTATTTTACGTTTGATGGAGGCAATGCTAGAGCTTATTCTGGCCCTGTTTCTACATCTGCTTTATCGGATGGCGAACACACTTTGAAATTCTATGCGGTAGATAATGTGAAGAACATGGAAGGGGGAGATGGAGGAGCAAATGCTTCAACCTTCAAATTTTATTTAGACAAAACGCCTCCGGTTCCAACGCATGAAATTAAAGGGGATCAATACAAAGGGAACTACCATTACATATCTCCGCGTACAACTATTGCTCTCGCAGCAACAGATAATAAGGCTGGGGTAAAGAATATTTATTATCGAATTGATGGAGGTGAGCGAGTAGTGTATGATTCGGAATTTAACATGACTAATGTAAGAGGTGTCCACAATGTCAAATATGATGCAAACGACTTGGTGGAAAACCTAAGTTCAAACCATTGGATTAATGTTTTCATGGATAATGAAGGACCTGAAACAGGAATATTTTATGCAAATCCTCAATTTATGGATAGAGATACGCTGTTTATTACTAGCAACAGCGGGATTACATTAAAGACAAGAGACGATGCATCAGGCGTCCAAAATGTAGAATACAGCATTGATGGTGGAGGCTTCAAGACATATAGCGCGTTTAATCTTCCTTCAGAAGGATATCATACTATAAAGTTTAGATCGTCAGATAACGTTAATAATAAAGAAACTGAGAAAACAAGTAGCTGCTTTATTGATAACACGGCTCCGGAAATTTTCATAAAATTCAGCATTGAAGCAATCGGCCAGAAAAATGGTGTGCCTGTTTATCCTAACTACACCAGAATGTACGTTGCGGCTACTGACAAGAAAGTCGGAACAGAGCAAATTCTGTATTCTATGGATGATGCCGCTTTAACGCTATACTCTTCTCCTCAGACCTTGGATGCCTCTGAAATGAGCAGGTTCAGGAAGAATAAGAAATATTCTGTTAAGGTTGTTGCTAAGGATAAACTTGGAAACTCAAGTGAAAAAACAGTCGAATTCTATGTTGGAAAAGACTCGGAGTAGAAAGAATTGAATAAAAAAAACGGGCTCAGGGAATTCACTTTCTTGGGCCTATTTTTTTTCCAGTCGGCTTAAGGACTCAGCTGCGAGATCGTATTGAGGATTAATCTTTAAAGTAGCTGTATAATCGGCAAGTGCCTTTTCGGTTAGACCAGCACGTTCGTATGATAGTCCCCTGTTATACAAAGCCTGGTAATAGTCTTTAGGACCGAATTCTAAGGCATTGTTAAACGAAAAGGCAGCACTATCAAACTTTTCTAAGTGTTCCAAATAAATGTAACCCTTATTGAAGTGTGCGTTAAAAAAGGCGGCATTAAGTGATATGATGCGATCGTATAATTCAATAGATTCTCTTGATTCACCTATGTTTTGCAGGTGTAAAGCTTTAGCGTAAAGCGCCTCTAAACTGGTAGGTTTTACCCGCAATGCATTATCATAGAAGTCGAGCGCAAGTGGATTAAGCGGAATTGAAAACAGCAATCCGAGCTGGAGATATGAGTCATAATCGTCAGGATCTTGTTCAATGGCCGTTTGAAAGCTTGATACGGAGTTTACCGTGTCACCCGCATATTTATAGTTAAACCCCTTTAGGCGATAGGCCGTGGCGTTGTGGATGTCTAGTTCAAGAGCTTCATTCAAATACTTAAAAGATTCGGCATAATCTTCTACTATCATATAAAGCTCGCCAAGTTTTAATAAAACTTCAATATTTTTTGGGTCTCGTTTATAGGCCTTGAGCAATGCATTCCTAGCATCGCGACTCTCCTTACTAAGAATTTTAAGGTTAGCTAGGAAAAGGTAGAATTCGGTTTGAGAACTATCAATTTTAAGGGCTCTTCCAACGTCTCCTTGACTGGATGCTAGATCTCGATTATGAAAATGATATTTAGCTCGTTCAAAATACAATTTAGCGCTATTAGGCGATTCCTTGATCAATGAATTCAGGCTGTCAAGGGTCAATTCAGATTTGTCCACGTCATTCCCATCCAATTTAGGGGTGGAATTTTCTTGGCAGGAGGAAAAAACAAAAATGAAGAGAAGGGCGTACCAATGTTTCATGCGATCGAAAATAAGAAGAGGAAGGTCGTGATCAAACAACGACCTTCCTCATAATTAGAGTTTGGAATAGTTTTGCCGGAAATGGTCGTTTAAGCTTTTTCCTTTTTTTCTGGTAAAAAAGAAGCAAAGACTTTCTGCTCGACTTCAGCACTCAGTTCTGGATTGTCTTCAAATAATTGTTTAACGGCATCTCTACCTTGCCCCAACTTAGTTTCTCCATAGGAAAACCAAGAGCCACTTTTCTTCAATATACCTTGAGTAACACCCAGATCAACGATTTCGCCTGATTTGGAGATTCCGGTTCCGTACATGATGTCAAATTCCGCTCTTTTGAATGGAGGCGCTACTTTATTCTTAACGATTTTTACTTTGATGTTGTTACCTATCACATCATCACCATTCTTTATTTGAGTTGATCTTCTAATGTCAATACGAATTGAGGCATAAAACTTTAGGGCATTTCCTCCAGTTGTTGTTTCTGGATTGCCAAACATTACCCCAATTTTTTCTCGCAATTGGTTAATGAAGATACATGTGCAATGCGTTTTACTAATTGATCCCGTTAGTTTACGCATAGCCTGAGACATTAGGCGAGCTTGGAGGCCAACTTTGCTGTCGCCCATTTCACCTTCAATCTCTGCTTTGGGAGTAAGTGCTGCTACGGAGTCGATTACAACAAGGTCAATAGCCCCAGAACG
Organism: uncultured Flavobacteriales bacterium; assembly: GCA_943788145.1. Taxonomy (GTDB): domain Bacteria; phylum Bacteroidota; class Bacteroidia; order Flavobacteriales_G; family Salibacteraceae; genus SHAN690. Next base: position 10,709 of record CALSPD010000030.1, on the reverse strand, counting down.
AATCAAGTTGTCGGCAATTTCAAGAGCTTGTTCTCCATTGTCGGGTTGAGAAATCAATAGATTGTCGGTGTCAACCCCTAAGTTCTCGGCATAAAACCGGTCAAAGGCGTGCTCGGCATCGATAAAAGCAGCAATGCCGCCTTGTTTTTGCAGCTCAGCTATGGCATGTATAGCTAAAGTGGTTTTACCTGAAGATTCTGGTCCGTAAATCTCTATTATTCTTCCTCGGGGATATCCGCCTACACCTAATGCTAAATCAATAGACAACGATCCGGAAGGAATGACTTCAACTGCTTCAACTGCGTTGTCGCCCATTCGCATTACTGCACCTTTGCCGTAAGTTTTTTCTAGTCTTTCTAAGGTTAGTGTTAATGCTTTTTGTTTCTCTTTCGATATTTCTGCCATGGCTTTGTTGTTAATATTCAATTTGCCCGTCTAAAATTTGTTGGGCGTGGTTTTTTGATTTGACTCCATCAATTCGGTTGATGATTTTTCCAGACTCACCTATCACATAAGTCGTTCTGTGGATACCATCGTAGGTTTTTCCGAACGTTTTCTTTTCTCCCCATACCCCAAAAGCATTAATTATTTCTCGCTCTGTGTCGGCAATTAAGTCGAAAGGTAAGTTGAATTTTTTAATGAAATTCTGATGCTTTTTTTGTAAGTCTGCGCTGACTCCTAAAAGTTCGTATCCTGCTGATTTCAATTCCATATAATGATCGCGAAGATTGCAGGCCTCTACCGTACATGTTGGAGTGTTGTCCTGCGGGTAGAAGAAAAGGATTAATTTTTTTCCTCGAAAAGATTCAAGCGATGTAGTTTGGCCATTCTGATTTAAACCAGTAAACATTGGAGCCTTTTCGCCTACGTTAATTTTCATTTTACAAATTAGTTTTTATTCATTGGATTAACCAAATGATTTTAGAATTGTTCCACTGATTGTACAAAGAAAACTTCTGCAGAACGTAAGGTATTTACATTCATGAAGTAATTTGTTTTTCTTCGTTCCGTTATTGGTCAAATTATGGGGTAAATCGATCAACCGCTACAAACAATAAATCGATCAATCCAGTTAATCGGAGCAACATTTTGACAAAAAAAGAAAAGGCAAAGTTTATATGTGAAACGCTTGATGAGCTATATCCGGCTGTCCCAATTCCACTTGATCATAAAGATGCCTATACGTTACTCGTTGCTGTCTTGTTAAGCGCCCAATGTACCGATGTGCGTGTAAATCAAGTTACACCCATCCTTTTTTCACGAGCGGATGATCCTTTTAAAATGGTTAATCTGGAGGTTGAAGAAATTCAAAGCATAATTAGACCATGTGGGCTGTCACCAACAAAGGCCAAGGCGATTTCAGGGCTGTCTAAAATTTTGATTGAAAAACATGAAGGAAAAGTTCCTAATAGCTTTGAGCAACTGGAGGAACTGCCGGGTGTAGGGCATAAGACGGCTTCAGTAGTGATGAGTCAGGCTTTTGGTTTCCCCGCCTTTCCAGTCGATACGCATATTCACCGTTTAATGTATCGTTGGGGGTTATCTAGTGGTAAAAATGTTGTTCAAACAGAGAAAGACGCTAAGGCGCTGTTCCCTATTGAAAAATGGAACAAGCTCCATCTCCAAATAATTTTCTACGGACGGGAATTTAGCCCGGCTCGAGGATTTAAGATTGAAAAGAGTCCAATTGATGAAGCAATTGGGGTTAAGAATCGAATGCCTAGTTAAGGCAATTGAATCTAGTTCTGATAATGTTCGAATTTTCCAAGCGTTTTTGAATGCTCCACCTTTAAGGAAGCCGAAAATCCAAGGATAGTTCGAATGGTCCATTCAGAAGGAGCTCCATTAACATTGGTAGTAATCATCTCCTCTTGGAGTTTAATTTCCTCCGAGTTTAAGAAATCCGTAAGTACGTTCTGTGAGTAGACTTTCTTCATGTATATGGTTTATTGGTTGATTAAACATATACCACAAACGATCGTTTCCTCAAATTATTATATCTCGTTGAAATTATTGAGTGAGAATAATGTTATGCTCTTCAATTAATTTTCTCAAGTTGATAAGTGCATAGCGCATTCTGCCCAGTGCAGTGTTGATGCTAACCCCTGTGTCTTCTGAAATTTCTTTGAAGCTCATATCGCTAAAATGCCGGAGCTTCAAGACCTCTTTTTGCTCTTCGGGGAGGAATTCTATGAGTCTTCGTAAATCTTCATTGATTTGTCCATCGATTATTACTTGGTCGATGTTTTTGTCCTCATCCTTAATGACATTAAAGATGTCAAATTCAAGTCCGCCATCCACGGTTGGAAAACGCTTGTTTTTGCGAAATGTATCGATGACCAAGTTGTGAGCAATGCGCATGATCCAAGGCAAGAACTTACCTTCTTCGTTGTATTGGCCACGTTTCATGGTTAGAACAGCCTTAATAAACACATCCTGAAAAATATCTTCTGATAACTGGCGATCTTTCACCATCATTCGGATGTATCCGAAAACCTTGTCTTTGTGCTTTCTAAGTAGCTTTTCAAACGCAGCCTCTTCGCCAGCAAGATATCGACCAACTAAGAGTCGGTCTTCTTCCATTTCATTCATCATAATTTCCACCTTTAAAAAATTAGGTACAAGTGTTTCAAGGTAGATATCAGACTATAGGCAGTAAATGGATTATATTAAGATTAATAAAAGTAACGCTTGACACAAGACGTGTTTAAGAAACGAACGGTTTGGGTAGATATTGTGTCAGCGGCTAAATAATTATAGAAACGAATGTAACAACACTAAATTACATTTGCCGCCAGTGTGTAATTTTTTAACAATAGAGGGGAATGAGTGGAATAGATGAACTAAGTGCGAAGGAATATATTGTTATAAAAGGAGCTTGCATGCACAACCTCAAAAATGTGGATGTTGCAATCAAGCGAAATAGCTTTACAGTGGTGTCCGGTCTCTCGGGCTCGGGAAAATCATCGTTGGCATTTGACACACTATACGCTGAAGGACAGCGAAGGTATATCGAAAGCCTTTCGGCCTATGCTCGTCAGTTTCTGGGTAAAATAGAAAAACCTAAAGTTGACTACATAAGAGGAATCTCACCAGCAATCGCAATCGAACAAAAGGTGAATACGCGAAATCCCAGATCGACCGTAGGAACGACAACGGAGATTTATGATTATATGAAGCTCCTTTTCGCACGAATTGGGAAGACCTATTCTCCAATTTCAGGGAAGTTGGTTGTGAAGCATCGTTCAGGTGATGTTATCAATGCAGTTCTTAACGCTGCGGATGGAACCAAGCTTTTATTAACGACTAAGGTTCACTATGAAAGTGTAAAGGACTTAAAGAAGCGAATTGATATCCTAGAAAAAAATGGCTTCACTCGAATTCTTTATAAAAATGAGGTGATTCGAATTGACGAGTTCGAGGTAGATGAATTATCAGAAGTTTATCTAGTTGTGGATCGTGTGGTTGTTTCCCAAGATGATGAAGGATTTAGAAACAGATTGGCCGACTCGGTCGAACTCGCATTTTTTGAAGGTTTAGGGGTGGTTCAGCTTCGATCATTTGAAGATCCTAAAGACGCAACAGTTTATTCCAACATTTTTGAGATGGATGGGATGCTTTTTGAGGAGCCAGATATTCATTTTTTGAGTTTTAACAACCCAAAGGGTGCGTGTAAGAAGTGTGAAGGATTTGGCAGTGTTATTGGCATAGATCCAGACCTTGTCATTCCTGATCAATCCGTTAGTTTATTTCATGATGCGATCGTTTGTTGGAAAGGCGAAAAAATGAGCGAGTGGAAAGACGATTTCATCAAACAGACCTCTAAAATGAATTTCCCAATTCATAGAGCTTACTTCGAATTGTCGAAAGCGGAAAAGGAATTGATTTGGAAAGGTGGAAATGGAGTCAGAGGCCTTGATGACTTTTTTACTTTCCTCGAAGAACAATCCTATAAGATTCAATATCGAGTGATGTTGAGTCGCTATCGCGGAAAAACTTTATGTCCTGACTGCAAAGGAACTCGATTGAGAAAGGATGCGAATTATGTAAAAGTAGACGGCTACTCCATTTCTGAGTTGATGTTGATGCCTATAGCCGTTTTACGTGAACAATTTGCAGAAATAAAACTAGACAAACATGATACCCAGGTCGCAAAGCGGTTGATGATAGAAATCAAAAATCGGCTCAATTATCTGTGCGATGTAGGCTTAGGTTATTTGACCTTAAATCGACTTTCAAACTCATTAAGCGGAGGCGAATCCCAGCGCATTCAGTTGGCTACCTCACTCGGAAGTGCTTTAGTTGGCTCTATGTACATTTTAGACGAACCGAGTATTGGACTACATCCTAGAGACACGGAGCGCTTGATTCATGTTTTAAAATCACTTCAACAAGCTGGAAATACCTTGATAGTGGTTGAACACGATGAAGAAATAATGCGAGCTGCAGATGAATTGATTGATTTAGGGCCAGAAGCTGGCGTAAATGGTGGGAATCTTGTTTTTCAAGGAGGCCAGCAAGCAATTAGCGATAACAAAGAGAGCATAACAGCGCGTTATCTCAACGGCCTTGACGCCATCCCGAAACCTGAAAGACGCAGGCCTTGGAAGTATTCGATAGATGTGAAAGGCGCTCGAGAAAACAACTTAAAGAATGTTGATGTTCAAATTCCATTAGGGATTTTGACCGTTGTAACTGGTGTGAGTGGCTCGGGTAAGTCATCGCTTATCAAAAAAGTGCTTTATCCTTCCTTAGTGAAACGAATTGGGGGGCATAGCAGCGAGCAATCAGGTCACTTCCTTTCCCTGGAAGGTCATTTGAATCGAGTTGATGCGGTTGAATTTATTGATCAAAACCCAATAGGCCGATCATCTAGAAGTAATCCAGTGACGTTTACCAAGGCCTTTGATGATATCCGATCGTTGTTTTCAAGTCAGCCGTTGTCTAAGCAGAGAGGGATGAAGCCCGCTCACTTTTCGTTTAACGTGGACGGTGGACGTTGCGAAACCTGCCAGGGAGAGGGTGAGACAACGGTTGAGATGCAGTTTATGCCTGACATTCATCTTACGTGTGAAAGCTGTTTGGGAAAACGCTTCAAGGATGAGGTGCTTGAAGTGAGATATCATGGTAAAAACATTACGGATGTTTTAGAGATGTCCGTAGACGAAGCAGTTGGTTTTTTTGAACTCCATGCAAGGGTAGCGGCAGAAAAAAAGATCATTGCCAAGCTAGTTCCATTGCAGGAAGTTGGTTTGGGGTATGTGGCCTTGGGGCAAAGCTCAAATACCTTAAGTGGTGGCGAAGCGCAACGCATCAAATTGGCATCATTTATCGGCAAGGGACACAGTGGCGATCAAGGTGGGACATTTTTCTTATTTGACGAGCCAACCACAGGCTTGCACACCCACGACATTCGGAAACTCATCAAAAGTTTCAACAAACTGATAGACTTAGGCCACACCATTTTGGTTATTGAACACAACCTAGAAGTTGTCAAGCAGGCCGATTGGATTATCGATCTTGGTCCTGAAGGTGGCGATGGTGGTGGAAGTATAGTATTTGAAGGAACGCCTGAAGATATAGTTAAGGCCAAAGGAAGTTTTACGGGCCAGTATTTAAATGGAAAAATCTAAGCAAACTGTAATTCGTAGAGTTTTCGATAAACGCCATCGGCTTTAAGCAATGCTTGATGATTTCCTTGCTCTACGATCTTTCCTTTGTCCATAACTAGAATCACATCAGCATGTTGAATGGTCGCCAATCTATGCGCGATGATGATGGATGTTCTGTCTTTGGTGATTTGATCAATGGCCTCTTGAATCATTAGTTCGGTTTCCGTATCTACGGAGGAAGTCGCCTCATCTAAAACTAAAATGGACGGGTTGTAGATGTAAGCGCGAATGAAGGAAAGCAATTGACGCTGACCTACACTGAGCATTCCACCACGTTCCTTCACGTTAAAATCATACCCACCTGGGAGCCGGTCTATAAAACGATGTGCACCGACTTTTTTCGCTGCTTCTATAGCTTGCGTTAAGCTAATTTCCGGATTGTTTAGAGTGATGTTGTTTAAGATCGTGTCTGAAAAAAGGAAGACATCTTGAAGCACGATTCCTACTTGTTGCTTAAGGTAGTTTGGATCAAAATCACGTAGGTCAATGCCGTCAATTTCAATGCTTCCTTTATTGTATTCATAAAATCGACTAAGAAGATTGATGATGCTCGTTTTTCCCGCCCCCGTGGCCCCGACAATCGCAATGCGCTGTCCGCTTTTAACATCAAAAGACACATCTTTTAAAACCCAATCTTCGTTGTTATATGCAAACCAGACATTTTTAAAGGAAATCGTGCCGTTTATTTCGGGTTTCAGGTCTTTGCCGCTCGAGGCTATTTGAGCTTCTGTGTCCAAAATTTTGAATACCCTTTCGCTCGCTACCATTCCCATTTGTAGGGTGTTGAAGCGATCTGCAAGTTGTCTTATTGGCCTGAAAATCATGTAAATATATAGGATGAACGCCACCAAGTCTCCGTACTGAACAACACCTGAAAGGACCTGCTTACTACCCCACCATATAAGAAGTGCAATGGACAAGGCACTTAAAATTTCTACTACAGGAAAGAAGATGGAATTGGCCCAAACGGTGCGTAAATGCGCATCGCGATGACGCGCGTTTATCTTTTTGAATTTGTCCAATTCTTGTTTTTCGCGATTGAAAATTTGGACGATAAACATGCCGGTTAAGTGTTCTTGCACAAATGCATTGAGCTTAGAAACTTCGGTTCGGACGTCTTGAAATGCTACTTTGATGTAATTCTTAAACACGTTGGTTGCCCATAAAAGAATGGGAATAGGGACAATGCAGATTAAGGTTAGTCGCCAATCCAGAAAGAACATGACTGCTAAAACGACAATGAGTTTTATGATCTCGCCAAGAATGATAAGAACGCCTTCAGAGAAGATATCCGCTATGGTTTCAATGTCCGAAACGGCACTGAGTCACTAGTGTGCCGATAGGCGTATTGATCAAAGTACTTTAAGTCTAAAGCCGGAGATATTTTGTGGTAAACGTCCACACGCAAATCTTTAATTACGGATTGCCCGAGCCAGTTGGCCATAAATAGGTCTGAAGCGAATTGGACTGAACGGCTTCTAAGGCCAATAGGACGCAACGATAATAACAATGGTGAGCATCTGAAGCTAGCAACAGTGTTGGGCAGCGGGATAATGATGGAGTTCGTCTAAGCGTGTACTGGATGAGCCAGGGACGCAGCGGGGCCAGCCCAGCAGACAAGCAGCACGAGAAAGCGAGGTGAAAACGAAGATCGGGCCTTGATACGGGTTTACATATCGCATGACGCGCATAAACTGAGGCTCAAAGTCAAACGCCTTTCCAGAAACTGATCGATTTGTCAGGTTTCTGCTCGCTCATGCTTAACATGCTCCTTCAGGGTATTCACGATGTCAATTGAAAGGTAGAGCCCATGCGCGGGAACGCTGAAAGTCCTGCAGCAGATCGGTCTTTTCGCTTCAATGATACGCTTCAAAATCGGACAGGGATATTAATCCTTCCGCGACCCAACTTCGATCGTCGTTCCCACGACTGCCCTAACCATATTCCTCAAAAAGCGATTTGCGGTGATTCTGAAGTCGGACGCGAATTCGCCATTTTGGCCAGTCCATATAGCATGCTTCCGTAACATCGCACAAAGATTGGTCTCAGCTGTGTGTATGTGACGTTTAGCGAAACTGGTGAAATCCTTCGAAGCGATCTAGCAGTGCAATGCTGCGGCTTGATTCATTCGAGCTCACATATCTAGCTGGTCTCTCGCATATTCATAAGCTCGATTTACGGTTAACAGCAAAAGGGTCTTTCTGTTAAGCGCGATTAGATACTCATATGCTACGGCTGACATGGCTGAAAAGCGGGAATGGGCATCTTCGTCCACCTGGAAAGAACCTCTGAAAAATGGCGATTGCAGGAGCGAGTAATCGGATGCACTTAGACGCGAAAAGAGAGGTCTTCAAGATCGCTGCAATCTCATTGCTCGAAATCGAAATGCGCAAAGAACAATTGTGGCGTGCACGCCAGCATCAGTTCGGCCACAGCCAACCGATTGCATAGATTTCTGCAGCGTAAGTTATCAGTTGAAAGTGGCTTCATTCAGAAGATTGCTGAATAGATTTGGCGTTTGGTTGGATTTGCCAGCCATGAAATGGAGCGAACCATCGTAAGCAGAGCTCTGAATAAAGTAGCGGTAAGCCATCTGAGCCGACAAAAGTAGACTTAGACTGAATGGATGTAGAAACACACAAATCAAGCGAATCGAAGTCAAAAGCTTGGGTAAAAGCGATGCGTTTAAGCACGCTTCCGTTGGCCATTGCGTCTACATTAACTGGAGTATTTTTAGCCTTGCATCAAGGTTGGTTTGATCCTTTTTTATTCGCAATGACAGCCATCACTACGGTCTTATTACAGATCAATAGCAACTTGGCAAATGATTATGGCGATTTTCAGCAAGGCACCGACAATGATGAAAGAGTTGGGCCCATGAGAGCTCTTCAATCAGGGGTTTTGAGGCCGGAGGAGGTGCGAAATGGAATAATCGGGTTTAGCGTGCTTTCGCTGATTTCAGGGGTGTTACTCTTATACTTTTCCAATCTAGAACTTATAGAAAAGGTCATACTTTTTGCACTGGGATTGGCCGCCATCTACGCCTCTATTAAATATACTGCCGGCTCAAATCCATACGGTTATCGCGGATTAGGCGATCTTTCGGTTGTGATTTTCTTTGGGTTTTGTTGGCGTAATAGGAGCGTACATTATTCAAGTAGGGACGCTAGATCCAACAGTATTCCTTCCAGCGATATCCATCGGCTGTTTTAGTGCAGGCGTTTTAAACGTCAACAATACGCGCGATCTCGATAGCGATGAAAATGCAGGTAAAATAACCTTGGCGGTGAGGTTAGGGGCCAAAGGCGCGCGTATTTACCATGTCGTCATAATTCTAACGGGGCTGATGTCAATGATAGCCTACGGCTTATTGAATTTTGATAAATGGATGAATTGGATATTCTTGGTGTCGTTGCCTCTTTTTCTCCTAAATGCTGTGAAGGTTTATACAACACATGAAGCGATCAAGCTTGATCCTTGGTTAAAGCAATTGGCCCTGACCACCTTCTTTTTTGCACTTCTTATCGCAATAGGGGTTTCGATCTAGGCTTCAATCTATAGAAGAAGACATGTTCTTCATGTCTGTTCCAAGAAAAATGGAAGGTATGTCAATTTCTATTACTTCAACGTCTGCATGTGGGTTCGAACTCACAAGGAACGAGACGTAGCCGTAAAATTCTACTTCAACTGGATAGATGTACCAGTTTTTGGCGTTACAAAAGGCAATATCAGGTTGAATATAGATTTCCTTCAAATCCTTATGCGCAAGCTCACCATCCGCTTTTATAACACTTTCCTTAATGGTCCAAAACTCATAGAATCGCCTAAGTGGAATAATGTGCGAGTAAATTTCTCGCCATTCGAGGTAGGTCATTTTGTCTCTGAAATCACTTAGATTCAGGGGTTTAAGCCACTCGATATCGATGCCCAGCAAACTTGTTTCGCTAATGGCACAAACGGCCACAGCCCCATCATTGGCTAGATTAAAATGAGGCGCATCGATTATAAAAGGCTTCCCAGTTTTCGTAAACTCGAGGCAATCAAACAAATCGTTCATATTCGCCCCAATCTCATTCATACCGTGCCATAGCATCAGTTTCCTGGCTAAGCTGCCATGTTGGTCTTCCCAGCCGTTTTCTTCTAAAACCTTTTCCCTCAATTCTATGGGAATGATTTCCATTAAACGTCCGAAAACATCCTCAGACCAAGGTTCTGTGATTTCTGTCGTATAGACTTTTATAATGTTTTTAGCCGCCATTTATGGCGGCAAATCTATCATTCTGTTTTATTGGGCATAACAAGATTCTACCATATTCTCATTCCAGTTGATCGATTCGCTAAGTTCATTGGATCAAAGCTTAATTTTGGGAAGTATGAAACAATTTAATTTCCTCATTTCGGTCGGATTTTTCTGCTTTGTATTAATTAGCTCATGCAAAGAGGATGAACCATTTGAATATCCTGAAGACCCTGTTGATATTGAACCGACTTGGATTGTTGAAGTTGAACGTCAAATTGATAGTAATGAAAATTGGATCAGTTTTCAGCAATCAGAGGGATGTGATCCAACAATAAATGTGAATAATCTGGCCTATTATGAACTTAATTATTCGAGAGGTTTCGCCACGATTCAATTGATTCCAAATGATAGTTTATGTCAGCTTCAGGCTTCCTTAGAGTCGCATTTTAAGCCAAGTGAAATTTCAAATTTCGAATGGAATGAGTTGCACTTTCAATACACTTTTTCCGAGTTTAAGGCGAGTGCAAATACCGAATACTGGTTATGGATGTCATATAAGAATGTTGACTTAAAGCTGGATTTAGCCCCTGTTATTAAAACGCTAATCCCGTCTGACACGACCGATGGGCTTTTTGAAATGTACTTTTTTGATGGTGAGCCTAGATTTGAGATTAATGGCAAACCCTTTAATCCGAATTTCGATGAAGGTTCGCCAAATAGCTTTTCATCCAATGGTTCGAGTACAGACGCTTATTTCAAAGTTGGAATGACATCCCGTGAAACGAGTGAACAAAGTT
>CALSPD010000029.1 GCA_943788145.1 uncultured Flavobacteriales bacterium | reverse complement strand
TAATTGGCCTAGAGATTGAAGCGATTCAAGACAAAGACAGAAGAAAAACAACTTTTTCATGGCACTAAGTTAAATCAACCATTGATTAATAAATTAAGCTTCAAAATGATCACTGCCTTATTCAACCATTAATACAAGGTCTGTTCCCTATTATCATATTCTAATTCAAAACCAATTCAGTGTAACTTAAATTTGATAAAAATAAATTCATCATGATATACGCTCTTATCGCTGCCGGTCTCTTTGTTCTCTATTTGATTTCTATCTACAATCGCTTGGTTCGATTCAGGAATAACAGAAAAAATGCATTCGCGGATATAGACGTTCAATTAAAACAGCGTCACGATTTGATTCCTCAACTGATGAATACGGTGAAGGGTTATATGGACCACGAAAGTTCGGTCTTAACTAAGATTACCGCAGCGCGTTCACAAGCCATGAATGCTAATTCCATTGATGACAAAATCGCAGCTGAAGGAATGCTTAGCTCAGCTTTAGGTGGATTAAAAATTGCTGTAGAAGCTTATCCCGATTTGAAAGCGAATACCAATTTCTTGCAATTTCAGGAGGAGATTTCCGATATAGAGAATAAGTTGGCAGCGGCTCGAAGGTATTTTAACTCTGCAACTACAGAATATAATAACCAAGTCCAGAGTTTCCCTGCCAATATCGTATCTAATATGTTTGGGTTTAAAGAAGAAATTCTCTTCGAAATCAGCGCATCTGAGCGTGCTGACCACGAAAAAGCACCAGACATCAACTTTGGTAAATGAAATATGTTGGAATTCAAACGCAAATAAGGCGGAATAACTTCCGATCTGCTTTGTTATTGACTGGTTTCCCAGTTCTCTTGTTTGGCCTAGTCTATCTTTTTTTCTTCATTCTGAATCAAATAAGCGAAGAACCGCAGCCAGTTCACGTAATCAATGATCAAGTCATTTCTTTAGCGCCCTTAATTCTGATTGGCGTCTTGATATGGTTCACGATTGCATGGCTCAATCATTCATCTATGATCAATCGAGCCACGGGGGCCAAGCCTCTAGAGCGAACTGAGAATAAACGCATTTACAACTTACTTGAAAATCTATGTATTTCGGTTGGAATGAAGATGCCGAAGCTGTTTGTTATTGATGATGATTCGCTTAATGCCTATGCCAGCGGAATCAGCGAAAAGAGTTTTGCCATCACGTTAAGTTCAGGAATAATAACCAAGCTAGATGATCTGGAATTGGAAGGTGTAATCGCTCATGAATTAACGCACATTAGAAACCGCGATGTTCGGCTTTTGATAGTTTCTATCATTTTTGTCGGCATTTTCGCATTTTTATCACAGGTCGCACTTCGAAGTATACAATTCGGCCGATTTGGAGGAAAAGACAAGAACAATAAAACTGCTATAGTGATTATCATTTTTGTCTTAGCCTTGATTGGTATGGGAATCTCCACCTTGTTTCAACTTGCCATTTCCAGAAAAAGGGAATATATGGCTGATGCCGGTGCGGCTGAATTGACTAAACGGCCAGAAGCACTTGCTCGAGCTCTAAGGAAAATATCAGGTGATCCATGGATTGAAGCAGTTACCCGAGAGGATGTTGCACAATTGTTTATTCAACATCCATTGAAAAGATATAAAGAAAAAGGGAGTAGCTTTCTATCTTCCATTTTTGCCACGCACCCTCCTATTAATGATAGAATTAAAGTGCTAGAACAATTTTAATGATCAATTAAGGCTTTCGAGCAATGGCTCTTGAATCAAGGCCAATTGTTTCAGAGGAAGGATTCATTCTTATGAAGAAATCCACCCGATCCTTGAAGAGTTCGCTTCCCTCTAAATGAGTGTCAAAGGCGACACGCTCTGTGACATAACCGTCCTTTTTCACCTCAATTACATAGAGTCGTTCTAGTTTTAAATCTAATTTAACCTTAGCCTTTGAGTAATTCATTTGATCAATTAATTCATCCTCTTCAAACATTTTAATTGCGCATCCTCTAATTAGTTCACCCGAGTCGTCAATAATGTTTAATTGAGCACTTATTTGTTGTTGGGCGCTCGTTGTTTTAAACCCGAAGAGGAGCGTAAAAAGCACTACTGAAGGGAATGTTAACTTAACCGTTGAAATTGAATTGTGGTTCATGGTAAATCTATTTATAGGGTAAATACGAAACAAAAACAGACAATCGTAGTCAGTTGAAAGGATGGCCTAAACGCATCTGGTGTGAAAAGGGCCCAAGCCTTTCAAAAGAAAGGAATGCTTAGGCCCTAATCGTGAACGGGGGTATTAAAATCGTCATTCAAGCTCGGCAGCCGAATGGGCAATAAATACTTGCCTCTTTAATTCTCTAACGGCTGCAACAGAATGGTTTGTATAATCGGTATTGTAATCAAATAGCTCCTTATTTTCATTGTACTGAATCACAGTAATTGGATAGTCCAATACATCCTCTGAGTTTGCCAATCCCTCATATTGATGTATACCCGGCATTTCAACATAAAAATCGAAAACATTTCGATCAAGCGGCTCATTGTTCAATCTTGTATCGAATGCTATTCTTTTGGTTGCGTAACCTTTCTTTTTCACTTCGATGGTGTAATAATTTTCTAGATCCATATAGAGCTTAACCTTGGCTTTTGCTTCTTCCTTATGAAATGCAATGTCATTGCGCTGATAAAGGGTTACTTCGCAGTCTTTAAGAAGTTCTCCCTTTTCATCAACGATTTTGAATTTTGCAAAAACTTGGTTTTGTGCCTTTAATCCGATAACAAAACATAGTAAGGATATGGCGAGAGCTAATATTCGTTTCATCTTCAAATACTTTAGGTTTTACTAATCGTTTATGTGTCTCTTATTGGACACATTTCAAATTTGAAGATCAAAACATTCGAAATCATTAGTATCATGATACTAAAGAATGTAAGTTATCGGCTGAAACGGAGCTTTTCAACGCTTAAATCCGGCAATTAAAGGATTAATGATTACAGAACACCCTTTTCATAGGCCCATTTCACTAGACCCGCAATGGAATTCACTCCCGCCCTTTTCATCAATCGACCCCGATGAATATCGATCGTGTTTTTACTGATTCCTAATTCTTCACCAATTTGAGCAGCCGACTTTTGATTACATATGGAAATCAATACTTCCATTTCTCGCTCACTCAAACCAATCGGTTCATATTGAGCGGTAGGCAGTTCAGTTCCTATGTCTTTTGATTTCACGACCATGTTTTTAAACATCACATCATGGATTCCGTCTTTAAGCTCATTCTCAGGAGTGGTTTTAGTCATGTAGCCGTTTGCTCCAAGGCGAATCATTTTGCGAACAAGCTGTGGGTCGCCATGGGCGCTTATAACAATGACTTTTACACCGAATTGACTTGAACGCAGCCTTTTTAGGCATTCAAACCCATCCATATACGGCATATTCACATCAAGCAGAATGAGTTGAATGGAGTATTTATTAACCATCTGAAGCACTTCTTCCCCATCGTAAGCCAAATAGATTTCACCAACCCAAGTCAATGATTCAATAATGGGCTTCAATCCATTGATGAACAAGGGATGATCATCGGCTATCAATACATTAAATGTTTTTGACTCGTTGTTCATTCGTCTCCTACAAAACAAGTTAGATGAAATGCAGTTTTAGCCTGAATTTGCCTACAAACTTATAGAAGCTCTAAGGATACGAACAACGAATTTCCTTGATGGTCATTTGTTGCGAATAACAGATTAATGTTGTGAATGGAATTGTCAAACTGTCCTAATCAACTATTGGATGAATTATAAGAAACAAGTTTCTCCTTTATATCAGTAAAACTACAGGGCTGGAAATCGAATTCGAATAGATTCTCCTCGCCCAATGTTGTGTTGAACATATGAGCTCTGCCGTTAATGACTTTATACGCAAAGATTTCAGCGGGAGCGTTTTTAGGAATCCTGTTTTGTAAGTACATCATTTCTGTTTTTGCCATGGGTAACACGCTTTTCATTTCTTTGAATACGATAAATACGCGTTCAGGCGAATTATCCGTGTCACGAATAGCCACTTGCCTAGTCTCGCTCATGTCCTCTTTATAAAAACGGTCTACATTAATCCAGCTAAGTTGATTCACACTAAAAGCATATTGATCCAATAACGATTGACTGCCAATTCCGAGTTTTTCCATTTTTTGAAAAGCCCTAGCCTGTCGCTCCTTTTTCAGTTGATTCCATGCGACAACTCTTTCTTGATATCCCAAATTGGCTTCATTGGTAAGGCTATCATGGGCTTTGATTTCCGATAAGTACGCTTCCGAATTATGGAAGTTCAGCCTGTCCTCATCCACTTGTTTTTGCCAATCGGTTAACTGTTGTTGATACGAGACAAGAGCATTCTGATATTCTATCGAATCTGCCTTATATGAATCTCGTCTGTTTTCGTACTCTTCCAGGCGAATCAGATAGTCGGCATAGGCTTCCTGATAGCTTTTTTCAAAATGATCTAATTTTTCTTTCTCGGTTATTTGAGAATACCACTTTTCTTTTGGCACATAGCTTTCTCTTCGGGGTTCATTCGGTTCTTTCAAATAACCAGGGGCGTACGGTTTTTTAGGACGATGTGTGTAATCAATTTTGAAGGCCGGAGCCTTAAACTCAAGTATCTCATACTTAGGATAAGGCGGCATTTTATATCCTAATGAATCATTGATTTTTGTTCCGGTTTCAGTCCAATTTCGACCGCTGTCTGAAAGGAATAGCTGCATTTCCGGAAGAACCTGCTCGGTTGGAATGGAAACTAACATTGCTTTACTTGGATCTAAGCTCAAGCGTTCGCCACTTGCAGTTTTCACCCTCAGATTTATCATTCCTCCACTTTCGAGCAAATGATCGTTACTCATGGTAGCCAACCCATTCATTATAAACGCCTCCATTGAGATCGCTTCTGTCAGCATTAGGTTTACTGGCTCAGTAACCACATTTCCGTTTGAATCAAGAAATGAATTTGCTGCAATATGGATACGTGTACCCGATCTGCCTACAATTAAAGTTTCTTCACGTGGGTTTAATTCGAAAGTTTCGGCTTTTCCAGATAGAAATTCATGCTCTAATTCGGATAGGTCATCAAAGTCATACCAGGTCAAACACACTTCAACCCTTCGGTTTTCTTGCATGTTTTCAACATTGACATTTGGCTTTAATGGAAGTAATTCACCGGAATAATCCATAAGAATATTCTGTTCATTTATTCCCAGACCTTCAAAAAAGGCCTTTACTGAAAGCGAACGAAGTTTTGAAAGCTCTTCATTGTATCCAAAACTTCCCCTACTATCCGTATGCCCATGTATGATAATTTTCACATCGGCCGCTGAAGGGGCTACAGCCGCCAACTTCATCAAGGACGATTTAGCGTATTCACTTAATACGTATTGATCGGTTTCAAAAAAAACAATTGCTGTGTCTCTAACTATAGCTCCAAAGCAAAAAGTTGAAAGAAATATAAACGTGCCGACAATAATGGTTGTTTTCATAGCAGTGTAATGCGTTTATGGTCTAAAGGGTACAGACCAAAATGGAACGCATTAAATATCAAGCTATTGCATCTTAAGACGAATAGCTAAATGCAGCAGACTAATAGTTTTTAATTTTCGGCAGGACTACCTTAGTCCCGTTTTTTCACCAGAGTAACTAATGATGACTTGATCATATACCACCTGTAGTTCACCTAGGTAATTTCGATAGCGAAGTGTAAATGGATATGCGCCAGCGGTTAAAAGCTCTCCCGATACATTCCTTCCATCCCAACCATGTTGTTGATTATTGCTCCTGAAAACTTGCTTTCCCCAACGGTCATAGATAGTCAGGTCGAAATCTGTCAAGCCCACAGCCTCTCCTTCTATTACGAAAAATTCGTTTTTACCATCACCGTTTGGGGAAAAGGACGAAGGGTAATAGAGGGTAGTTTCTTCGATGAAACTAAGCAGCTTCGTAATGGTATCCGCGCATCCATCCTGAGAAACTGCGATGAGGTTTACCAAGTATTCAGAATTGAATTCGTTGAATTCATATTTAAACGATTCTTCATTTAAACGCTGCCTCCCATCCAAATTCCATGTCCAATTCAATGCGTTTTTAGATCGGTTTTCGAAAGTCACAAAGGGATGAATATTGGTTGGATTCGAAGGAGAATGATCGAATTCGGCTTGAGGTTGCTCTAGCACCCTAACAGCACAAGGAAAGTGCTTTTCGCCATAACAATTGAACGCACTGGTCAATTTCACATCGATGTCATAACATCCGGTTTCTGTGAACTGGTGTAAGAAGAAACTATCGGCTGAAGTCGTTGACCTTATAGAACCTTCGCCTAAGAACCATGTATATCGGTAACCTACATATTGGTTTTCGAGATGGATAGTTACATCATTCTTTGCACAAGCTTCTTTTGGCGAAGGGCTAATGGATGGCAACTTCATGTCATCAACGAATACAGTCAATGTATCCACACCTGGTTGTGAAAGGCATAAATCTGTAATTGTGACGATGTACTTCTTTGTTTTGGAAGGTTTTACGAACTGAATTCGATTCGTATCTATAGTGTGATTCCATTTAAATCGATATTCATCCGGACCTCCAAAACCGCCATATCCCCGAGCTATCAAATAAACAGACTCGTTGGGGCAAATGGAATCATCTTCAACCCTGATCTTAGCGCGTATTGGACTGTAACCCCCAACTTGTTGATAGACTGAATCAACATAAGCAGGCGATCCGCAATAATCACTTACGGTGACAACATACCAGGTTGATTCGTTTGGACCCACGGTTACGGTAGGCCCAAAAAAACCATTGCTCCAAGCGTATGAATAAAGACTATCACCCCCTATTCCGCTTGCTGTGATTGTATTGGAACCATAAAGGCAAATGGTATCGGGAGTTGGAATTTCAATGTTAAGCGGAGGCCTAACTTTTACAAGCACTTTAGATGTATCACCCACGCAACCATTCATATCTGTAGACTGAACAAAATATGTGGTTGTAATTGGTGGGTCAACACTAGCAGAAACAGCCAATGAAACAACAGGCCCATTCAACGAACCCTTGGTCCATATATATGAATAAGGAGGCGTTCCGCCCGTTGTGCTGGCCACGACTGCAGCAAAGTTTGTAATACAAATAAGCGTGTCTCCATATCCAGTGGTGTGTATGCTGTCCGGAATTCCGTTTACCGAAAAGGCGACTGTATCACAACCTTGGACATCCGTAATGGTAACCCAATTGGTATCAGCGCATAATCCTTGAGCCTGATTTGTCACTTCTCCGCTTGACCACAAATAAGCATATGGCGCTGTTCCTCCACTAGCATTCGCATTGGCCCCTGCATCACAGGTATTACCGTCTGGACAGGAAGTGTTCGAAATATTTGTTGTCCATGCCGTCAGTATTACGGGTTCATCAACTGTCCAATCATCGCTTAATGTGCACAGATAGGTCAATGAACTACTCACCGTATCCGTAACAGTTACGGAATACGTACCTGCGCATAATCCAGAAACGTCTTGTGTAGTTGCATTTGTGCTCCATAAATAGGAATAACCTCCACTGCCGCCATTTATACTTAAATCGATAGCGCCATCACAAAAACCTTTGCAAGCGGCATCTTCAACAACAGCTGACGTAGTAAAATTAGATTGAAGCACGGTTACGGTAGCCGTATCATAAACGGTATCACACTGATAAGTAGCTGTGACTATATAGGTCGTTGTGGTAGAAGGATATGCGAATGGGTCGGCCACAGATGTTGAACTGAGACCTGTTCCCGGAGACCAAGAATAACTGACCGTTGAACTGCCTGCATCCAGTTGAACCGTGTCACCAGCACAAATAGTTGCATCTTCAAGATCGGTAACAAGGCTATCAATAGGCACAGTAAAGCAAAAACCTTGAACGTTATTCGCACCGCCTGTCGTACCTAGAAAACCCCAATGAACCAACGAGTCGCCTTGAAAAATACTATCGATTAGATCACCTTGATACAGAACGCGATAGTCGCAATCAAAATAAACACTGAGCTTCTTTGTGCTCGGCTCCCACTTGATGTTGAGGGTGTGATAGTTTCCGTCTTCTACATTTCCATTAGAAGCAGAAGCTTGAATGGGCGCAGCTAACGAACCAGTTCCAGAGTGGTTTACTGTTCCATTCTTAAACATACCGATATGGTCAACAGCTAGATCTCCAAAATTGCCATTATACCATGTATCAACTTCAATTCCCACCGAATTCGTAAATCCATTGCCATTGAATCCGATAGCACCACCACCTGTGCCTATGTACGGATTCCCTAAACTACCACGAAGTGCGAATACAATACCGTCAGCTCCCCCATTATTATTTCCGAGATATACCGAATATCGATAGTCGAATGGCTCATTTAAATTGATTGCCGCATTTTGATAGACATATCCGGCTTGGCTATTAGAAGCGCTTGTCAATTGATAGCATCCTCCTCCAAGGCTAGAGGCATTTCCGCCAACGGTAAATTGCCCAAAAACAATGCTAGGCAGAGCCAAAAACACTCCCGCAAAGGCGATTACAAATCTTAATATGAAGTTGTTTTTTGACATCGGGTTTTTACGCGACAAATGTAAACCTATAAAATGGCACTTTGGTGAGTGAAATCATATGTTACAACACCATTGACATGCAACCTAAGTTTATTTCAATCCACTAGGATAACCAGTATAACTAATGGTTACCGCATCGTAAATGAATTGCTGTTCGCTCAATCTGTTTCTGTATATCAGAGTGAAAGGATAAATTCCAGCTGGAACCAAATCACCGCTTGGTGTTGCTCCATTCCATCCTCTAAGTGGATTGTTACTTCGGAATACTTGACTTCCCCAGCGATCGTAAATCATAAGATCGAAATCGGTTAAATCAATTGCCTCGCCTTGTATAATGAATTCATCGTTTAGACCATCGCCATTTGGAGTAAAACTAGAAGGATAATACAACGTTGTCTCTTTTATATACTTCAGAGTCTTAGTGAGGGTATCTGTACACCCGTCATCGGATATGGCCACTAACGAAACTTCATACTCTTCGTTGAATTCATTAAACTCGTAGTTAAAAGACTCAATGTCAGCTTCCGTGTGACTATCGAAGTTCCAAATCCAGTGTTTAGCATCGATGGAATTGTTTTCAAACTCAATAAAGGGATGGATGGAAGTTGGATTTGCGGGCACGTTACTAAAGGAAGCTATTGGTTGCATAAGCACCTTTACCGCGCATGGATAATTCTTCTCTGCATAACATCCAAAGTCGCTCAATAATTCCAGTTTCAAATCAAAGCAACCAACTTCACTATACTGATGAATAAAGAAACTGTCTGCTGATGTGGTCGTTCTAAGCGAACCATCACCCATGTACCAATTGTATGTATAGCCCGGATATTGATCACTTAACACCATCAACACATCATTCTTTTCGCATGCTTCTTTTGGACTAATTTCAATGGACGGCATTTGGGTTTGACCAACGTAAACGATCAACGTATCGACCCCTTTTTTAGAAAGGCATAAATCCGAAATGGTTACCACATAGGTCTGGGTTCTTACAGGTTTAATGAATTGAATTCGATTTGAATCAGTAGTGTGTTTCCAGTCAAATCGATATTCGTCCGGACCATTGTAGCCACCTGTTCCTTTGGCTATTAAATAAACAGACTCACCTGGACATAGACTATCGTCTTCAGCTCGAATTTTCGCTCGAATTGGGCTATAACCCCCAACTTGTTGGTAAACGGAATCAACATAAAAAGGCGTACCACAATAGTCGCTAACCGTTACTAAATACCAAGTTGACGTATCAGGCCCAACAGTAATATTAGGACCAAAAACGCCATTACTCCAAGCGTACGAATAGAGGCTATCACCCCCCGTTCCAGAGGCTGTTATCGTTTGTACATCATACGGACAAATCGTATCGGGAATGGGTATTTCAACCCCCAGTTCAGAGCGCACCTTAACAGTAACCATTGAAGTATCACCAAAACATCCGTTCATATCTGTCGACTGAACAATATATTCGGTGGTCACTATTGGATGAACACTTGCCGTGTTTCCCAAAGAAACTACCGGACCAGAAATGGAGCCCTCCGTCCATACATAGGCGTAGGGTGGTGTTCCACCTGCTGATGTAGCCGCAATCGCGGCATAGTTGGTAATACAAATCATCGTATCACCATAACCAGTAGTCTTAATCGAATCTGGAACCCAAACAATTGCTTCGGCCGTATCTGAACATCCATTCACATCCGTTACCGTAACAACATTTGATCCAGCACAGAGACCTTGAGCCCCAGGAAGCACCTCATTGCTTGGCCACAAATAAGTATAGAAGGGTGTGCCACCATTGGTTGCTACATGTGCCCCACCATCGCAATCCAACGAACTTGGACATGAAACGCCAAAAGTGTTGTCTATAGTAGCTATCAACAAGTCGGGCTCGGTAATCTCAATAGTATCAACTCGCTGGCAATCTTGATCGTCTGTCACAGTCACAATATAAGTACCTGCACACACATTGCTATGGACGGAATCTGAAGTTAAACTGTTGTTCCAATTAAAACTAAAAGGCGATGCCCCAGCAGTCGGTGAGGCATGCAATGTCCCCGTGCAAAGCCCAAAACATAACGGATGTGTTCCAGTCAAATCAAACTCAACTTGCCCATTGAAATAGAATTCAAGGCTATCACTTGTATCTAAATTTCCACAGACATCTTCCACGTAACCCGCACCAGGAATTATTTTAAGCTTGTAGGCACCAATCTGCGTAACTGGTGGTGAAAAATGAATCGTATAATCCTGAGCGTAATCTGCACCTATAGCGCAAATTGGGCTGGTAACACCTGTAATCGTATGCGTGCCATTTGGTCCAACCAACTGAAAATCGCCTACACTGGTTGAATCGCACTTAATATTTTCTGAAAATCTTATAACCAAACTATCGAAAGCGTTGCATTCTATCGGAGACAAAATCGTATCCATAAATGGCGGAACATTGTCATATATAACAGCCGTTGACGCTGAAAAATCAATGGTAAACCCATATACAGTGCCCGTCCAGTTTGTGATGTGAAGTACATATACCTGACCAGCAGTCACTGCTAAATCAGCACACCATTTCGGACCATTACCCGTTCCAGGTCCATTGCAAGTCCCAGAACCCCCATTAGGTGTACTTACACCAGTTGAACCATTAACGCCAAACGCACCCCAAGTGTTCGATCGAACCATTGCGCTGCTTGCACCTGTGCTTGAAGACAATTGGCTGCAAGTCGCATTAGTCATATTGAATAAAGTCCAATCGTGATCTTGGTTTTGGTTTAAAGGATTGATTGCAAATCGCAATAAACCAGACTGTTGAACCGTCCAAGTAAACCAAACACTGCGTTGTTCTGGAGCATAACAGGATGACACGTTTGCAATTTCACCTGTGTAGTTTCCCTGACCATTGTGGTTGAAACCGATGGTGATGGTGTCCTGACAAACTGGAATTGCTCCTAGGCAATCTTGGTAAGTAGGTGTTTGCGCTAGTACGTCAGTGAAAACACCAAATAAGGCGATTAAACTGACAATGATTCTTAATTGGATCAAGGTTGGTCGAATTCGGTTAGTTCTCGAAAATATGTCAATTAAACGCAAGGAGTATATCATCAGCTATATTAATACAACTTTGACGTTGAAGTTCAACGTCCGTTGCCAAAGCAGCTGTAGTGAAATTAACACAAATTCTCGTTGATGAAGCTAGTGCTGCTTGGGCCATTGTTCGATCTAATTATTATAACAGTCTTTTAAATCACTTATGGCACCAAACTGAGTCGATTTCGAATCTTTACGAATAAAATTTTCAACGCAATTGAAGTGTTTCTCCAGCGACAATCTGGTTTATATCCGAAATATTATTCGTGGTTGTGATATCCTTAAATTTCGAACCATCACCAAAATGCTGTACTGCTATACTCCAAAGCGACTCTCCGGCTAAAACAATATGAGTTTCTGAATTTGATACTTCGGCTTTCACAACGTTGCTTTCTTTTGGTTCGTTAACTACCGCCTCTTTAAATGCTTCGTCCTGCATCTCTTCAAAATCTTCCGTCTCCAATGAATCGCTAACTAAGGATTCCAATTGCATTTTTAATGCTTCAATCTCGGTTTTTTGAGACTCTATATCATTGGTTTGTTCCTTTATGGTATAGGTCATATTTCGTAGTGAGTCACTCGAAACTACCACTTGGCCCTCTCCTGCTTTTGGCCCTCCATCCATGGTGTGGTGCATAAAAAGCCATCCGGCCGTTATTACAACAACTATTACCGATAAAAACAAACCTGCCTGCGCTGCGTTTCGCTTTTGTCGGACAGTTTTTTCGAGCTCCTGAATTCGTTTGGATAAGTCTTCACTCATGGTTTGATGTGGTTTAGGGTTTTAGGTCGAGAAAAGTATTATTTTCTTTCTTAATTCAAAACCCGATTTTGAGAAAAGGCTAGGGAATTTCCAATCATTGTTGCAAGGCCTTTAAAAGCTCATCCTTAAATTTCAAAGCTCCCTTTCACTGTTTCATCTGAATTTTACGCCCTTTAATCGTATTTCATTACCGCTCACTCATTTTGAGGGCTTTAGAATATTGGAAAATAAAGAGTGGTCGTTTTGAAGGAAACCGATGAACGATGAAATACCCACGAAGAGCCTTAGAAAACATCAATGCTGGTTCGATGGCCGATATCGCATTCCTACTCCTCGTTTTCTTTTTAGTAACGACTACTATGAATCCAGAAATCGGAATTCCAAGAAAACTGCCGCCACCCGAAGATTCGAGTGGAGAAGTAAAACGAAGAAATGTATTGAATATAATGGTTAATGAAAAAAACCAGCTATTGGTAGCAAATCGATACATCGAAATGCGGGAACTCACCCAATTGACCAAAGAATTCATTGTAAATCCTCAAAATAAAGATGAGCTTCCCGAAAAGGAAATAAGGTACATCGAAGGATTAGGAGAGGTTGCCGTTTCCAAACAAATCATTTCATTAAAGAATGATGCTAAAACGAATTATGGTACTTATGTGGCTATACAAGATGCGCTTTCATTGGCATATCATGAAGTCCGAAATGAATGTTCAAAGAATCTATTCAATACGAGTTTTGATGCTTTAATTGAATCAAAAGATATTGAACGAATTAAAATTGTAAAAAGCCTTTATCCTCAGCAAATTAGTGAAGTACAACCAAACATTTAAATCAGGTCAAAATGCTTAAAACAAAACCACGAAAAATGCCGGAAGTTTCCACTGCTTCCCTACCCGACATTGTATTTATGCTTTTGTTTTTTTTCATGGTGACTACGGTCATGCAGGATGAAAAACCAAAAGTAAAAGTACTTCGACCAACAGCGCAGGAAGTCGAAAAAATTGAAGAAAGAGATCTTTGCGCGACCATTTTAGTTGGCTATACCGATGATAACAATGTACCTCAAATCCAAGCTGACGATCAAATGATTGAAGTGAATCAAGTTGGGCGATTCATTCAGGAGAAAAGATCCAACCTTCCCGAATCCTTAAGTCCAAAATTCATTACAATCATAAAGGCAGACAAAGATTTGCCGATGGAGATTATCACCCAAATCAAGGAGGAATTGAAAAAAGTTCAAGCCTTTAAAATTCAATATGCTACGAAGCAATTGGTTAATGGCTCTTAAGTGTTGTTTTATTTTCGTTGAGATGAAGTTTAAATTGATACCCCTTATTTTATTCATAGTCTGGTTTTCAGGCTGTCGAAAAAGCCTTTTCAATTCTGATCAACACACATTAAACCATGATGGTGTAAAACGGAGCTACTTGCTTCACCTACCAACAGATTATGACCATACCCAAACAAACAGCTTAATAATTGCCTTACATGGCGGAACTGGCTCAGCCAAAAACATTGAAGAGCAAAGTGGTTTGGCAGATTTTTCAGATGAAAAAGGTTTTATTCTTTGCTCGCCAAACGGGTTGAATCGAACTTGGAATGCGGGCTGGTGCTGCGGTAAGGCAAATGAAAACGGAGTTGATGATGTTGGTTTCATTTCAAAATTGATCGATGAGCTTATTCAAGAACATAACATTGATCCAAAAAGGGTTTACGTCACAGGCATGTCAAATGGAGCATTTATGACTTATCGCTTAGCTTGCGAGATAACAGATAAAATAGCGGCCATAGCTCCCGTTGCCGGAACAATGAATTTCAACCAATGCGAACCCAGCGGATCAATGAACATCATTCATTTTCATTCATATTTAGATAGCAATGTTCCGTATTTAGGCGGAGTCGGAGATGGGATTTCAGATCATTATAATAGTCCGCTTGATTCTGTTTTTAATTTCTGGGCGATTCACAATAATGCGCCTATAAAAACGGAAACAGCCAACGATCAAACTTTTGACTACACCTCTTGGACGGGCGGGCCAGACAGCAGTGAGGTTCTCTGGTATATGAGCCACGATGGTGGGCATAGTTGGCCTATGGGAACTGCGCCAACTCGAAACTCAGATGCCCCATCAACTAAATTGAATGCAAATGAATTGATGTGGGACTTTTTTCAGAAACATCCAAAAAACTAGAGGTGTTTACCCATGTAAAGATGGCCACAGGTTTTATTTTCAAAATGAACAATGCGCTCAAACAATCCCCATACAAAGTATTGATGTCGCTCGAGGAGTTTCCGACTCGATAGATTATCATCGAGTAAGATGGCAACTAGATGATTGACATCTCTTTCCATTGCATCATGTTCGGCATATTCGATCATTTTTGTGGCGATACCTTTTCGATGGTTTTGATTATCCACATAGAATGAAATTTCTTCAGTCGTAACTAAGGCTCCACGCCCACTTCTGTAAGCGGAAAGACTGGTCCAGCCCACCACGCACCCGTGAAGTTCTGCAACAAAAAGGCCATTTGAATTCGTTTTCAACCCATTAAACCAGCGTCTGCCGTTGATATTATCCAGTTCATTTAAATGAGCATTAGACTGCATTTCAATCCCCTGATTCATTATTCGAACAATCGCATCTTCATCGTCATAAAAGGCCGGTCTTATTCTAATTGTCTCGTTCATTTAGTACTTAATGCTATTTGTTCTTTCATGCAAAACTTAAGTCATAAAAATAAAGAAGCACACTAAAGCAATGAACATTTATTTGACTATTGGGTTTGTAGTTCTATGAAAACAGTCCTTGTTATTGGTGGATCGTCAGGAATAGGAAAATCAATTGTTGATCAGCTTTCTCTGGAAGGACATCTTGTCTACTCAAGTTACTTTGAAAACGAAAGATCATCTTCTCAAAGCATACAATATTTCCACCATAATGCATTGGAGGACAATGATTTTGACTTACTACCGGAACAACTCGATGGCCTTGTTTATTGTCCAGGCTCAATAAACTTGATGCCATTTAAACGCATTTCGCCCGAGGCATTTGCTCAAGATTTTGACTTACAAGTCTTGGGTGCAATTAGAATCATCCAAAAAATATTACCACGACTAAAAGTATCTGGGAATGCTTCCATTGTGTTGTTTTCAACCGTAGCGGTGCAACAAGGATTTAATTATCATGCTCAAGTTGCGACATCAAAAGGTGCATTGGAAGGGTTGACGAAATCGCTCGCTGCAGAATTCGCACCTTACATCCGCGTCAATGCCATTGCGCCTTCCTTAACCGATACAGCGCTAGTTTCGAAACTTTTGAACTCGGACCAAAAAAGGATGGCAAATGCTGAGAGGCATCCCTTAAAACGAATTGGCCATGTGGATGACATCGCAAATGCTGCTTGCTTTTTATTATCCACTAATTCATCTTGGATAACGGGTCAAATCCTTCACGTTGATGGAGGTAAATCATCAATAAGCTGCTAATCATGTTTGGTCTATTTAAATCCCAATCTCCTAAAAAGAAGCTAGAGGCTAGGTACAAAAAAGTGTTAGCTGAAGCTTTTAAATTATCATCCACTAACCGAAAGGCGAGCGATGCTAAGCATGCTGAAGCAGCGCTAATTGCAGCTGAAATCGATAAATTAGCGACAGCTACTGGGTTCTAATCGATAAGTGTAAATGTTTTGTCAAGTGAGGCTTTTACTTACATTTCGAGCTTAAACCATTGCATATGGAATCCAACACGCTACTTGGTCACCCCAAAGGGTTATTCGTTCTTTTCTTCACAGAATTGTGGGAGCGCTTTAGTTACTACGGCATGCGCGCTATTCTCGTGCTTTATTTAACGGCTGAGACCTTAGGCGAGAATCCCGGCATGGGTTGGACCAATACGGAAGCGCTTGAACTATACGGTTGGTATGGTATGATGGTTTATATGATGAGTATTCCGGGTGGCCTACTTGCCGACAGATGGTTAGGTCAGAAGAAGGCCGTTTTTTTCGGAGGTATTTTGATCATCGTTGGTCAATTCGTTTTAGCCATCGATCAAATTGAAGCGTTTTATACAGGCTTAGTCCTAGTGGTGTGTGGCGTTGGTGCGTTAAAGCCCAATATCAGTACGATGGTTGGTGGGTTATATAAAACCGGGGACATTAAGCGTGATGCTGGCTTTACAATTTTTTACATCGGAATAAACGTTGGTGCTTTCTCTGCACCACTTCTTGTTGGTTATTTTGGCGAAAAGGTAGATTGGCATCTTGGGTTTAGCTTAGCTGGTTTCGGAATGATTCTAGGTCAGATTGTGTACGTATTCGGACATAAATACTTACTCGGTATTGGGGATTCTCATAAAACATCGCCCGAATCATCGGCTCTAATGAAGAAACCGCTAACCAAAATCGAAAAGGATAGAATGATTGTTCTTCTCTTGTCTTTTGTGATTATGATAGTCTTTTGGGGTGCATATGAACAAGCGGGTGGCTTTATGAATCTTTATGCCAAACAAACGGTTGATAGATGGGTTTTTGGATATGAAATACCTGCGAGTTTCTTGCAATCCTTGCACGCCTTCTATGTAATTCTTATAGGTGTTCCCATGGCTGCCTTTTGGCTTTGGTGGAAAAGGAAAGGAAACGAGTCATCGTCTATATTCAAGATGGCCATTGGTACGATCGTAATGGGCTTTGGATTCATGGCTTTAATGGGTGCAGCTTGGGAGGTGAGCAATTCAGCCTTAGAGCAAGCCAGTCTTTATTGGCTCCTCCTCTCCTATTTATTGCATGTTGTAGGTGAATTAAGTAGTTCGCCCGTGGCGCTTTCCTTTATCACTAAACTCGCCCCGATGAAATATGCAAGCTTCATGATGGGGGCCTATTTCGCAGTTACCGGTCTAGGCAATAAGCTTGCTTCAGAAATTGGTAAGGCAGCGGAGGCTATGGGCGCAATGGAGGTGTTCACAGCGGTCACTATCTTCTGTTTACTCTTTGGCTTACTGCTTTTGGTTTTTGTGAAACGGTTGAAGGCATTATCCCATGGAGCCGAAGAGGATTTCGCTCAAGAAGTTGACGATCAAAGCGCACTCGATTCTATTGCATAAAACAATTGGAAACTGGTCTCTTAATTGGTTTTGTTCTCTCCACCTTGGCTTTGGCTTTTATGCCAGGGCCTGACAATATTTATGTCTTAACCGAAAGTGTTTCAAGAGGCTGGAGACAAGGGATAGGTATTACTTGCGGTTTAATCAGTGGAGTATTGATCCATACCACACTTGTGGCAACAGGATTGTCTATCTTGGTTTTCGACTATCCGATCATTTACAACATACTTAAGTATGCCGGTGCCGCTTATCTCCTATACATGGCATATGGGGCGATTAGAGAAAGTCCAATCACCATTTCGGAAGTTGAGAAAGGCCTTCACGCCTCGTTTTGGAAACTCTTCAGAAAGGGTTTTGTAATGAATGTTCTCAACCCCAAAGTCACGTTGTTTTTCATCGTCCTTCTTCCTCAATTTGTAACTAAGAATGGTTGGTCGCCTTGGATGCAAATGATGATCCTTGGTCTAATATTCATGATCGTTTCTTTTCCAGTTTTTGCCGGTATTGCCATCCTAGCAGGAAAAATGACCCTCTTAGTTAAATCCGATCGGTTTTGGAAAATAACCAAATGGATAAAAGTCATTGTTTTGATTGCGCTTGCCGGACTTATGGTTATGTCGGATGTTTAAACCCAGCTTACAAATGATAGATTCTCACATTTATATTTGGAATTAACACCATAGACCGAATGAAGCCTGTCATCGATCATATTCAAATCACGGTAAAGGACTTGAAGAAGGCCGAAGTCTTCTATGATAAATTGATGCCACTTCTGGGTTTTGATCTTACCAAAAAGTCGAAAGGTCAAGTCGCAGCGCATGAGTTTGAGGTGGTTGAATATGTGCATCCATTGCTCACAATTGGATTCAACTCTCCCCGAAAAACCTTCGAGGCAGAAGATGTTCATCGTAGAAAACCGGGATCACTTCACCACCTTGCTTTTAGGGCCGATTCTGAAAATGAAATCGATGAGCTCTATATTGAAATTGTTAAAACGGGTGCGCTCATCGTAGATCCTCCCAAATTTTACCCTCAACATGGGAAGCATTATTATGCCTTATTCTTCAAAGATTTGGATGGAATAAAACTGGAACTTGTTTATGAGAAAAATTAAAAATCAATTTGTCGCCTCTCTATAATGTTCAAAACGAATAATTAACCTCACTTTTATCCTTAAATTCAACCTGTTTATTATGAAAGCTATAAGCCTTGTTTCTTGTATCCTCCTCTATTCCTTGTTAGCGTCAGCAGAAGAACCAATCAAAAATTATCTAGGGAGTTATTCGGTTTCGGGAGAAGATCAATCGGGAATCATTTTGACAGTCAATGAAGACAAAAGCTTCGTTTATAAAGACTTTTCGAATCCCGAAAAACCAATCGAGATGAACGGAAAATGGGAGATCAAGGGCAATAAAATAGTGCTCAATTCCCTGGCATCGGAAGTCAAGTTTCATAACGTTTGGAAAATCGATGACGGTGGTAATCGCGCAAGATCTCGACATGGTTTGAGTTTTTACACGTTGAGAAAGCCTTGCAAAGAAAACTTTTGAGGTTAGTTGATTCAAGTTCTTGGATTCGACTGACATCTAGATTCAAAAGAATCACATGAAACAAGTCATATTTCTGCTCTGTAGTGTTTCGCTACTACTTAGCTCTTGCAAAGAAAAGGAAACCGATACCAACCTAATTGGAAGCTGGACGTTGATTGAAGTGCTCCAAGATCCAGGGGATGGCAGTGGCGAATTCACAGCCATAAACAGCGATCAAACTGTAACTTTTAGTTCCGATAATTTAGTGAAATCTAATGGCCCATTGTGCCAAATTGGATCAAACAGCACTACCCCGTCTTTGGGGACATTCTCAATACCAGATGGTACTATTTCAACTTCTGGCTGCATCGATATTTATTTTGAGATTAAAGATTCTTACCTAATTCTGAGTTACCAGTGTTTTGAACCCTGTCAGTATAAGTTTGAAAAGAATTAATGGTGACCTAAAACCATTTAGTTGATAATAAAGTCAAGCGATTAGCTTTGGAGTTAACTCCATTCTTGAATTATGCTCAAAGGCATTTTCTTACCAATCTGTTTTATTCTAATTTCACTTATGCCCTATTCTTGGCTCCAAGCGCAAAACCCAGGAATCATATACATAGGAGATCCTATGTGCAGTTGGTGTTATGGTTTTGCCCCTGAAATTACAGAAGTCAAACAAGCTCTTCCTGAATATGACTTCAAATTGGCGCTAGGAGGCCTCAGGCCGGGTGGAACCGAAACGAATGCCGACCTTGGTGAATTTCTTTCCCATCATTGGAAAGACGTTGAAAAGCGAACGCAACAGCCATTTAATTATGAAATTTTGGAAGATGAATCTTTGGTATATGATACTGAACCTGCTTGCCGTTCGGTAGTCGTGGCAAGGACAATGAAACCTGAAATTGAGCTTGATTTTTTTAAAGCCGTCCAACGGGCTTTTTATGTTGATGGAAGGGATATGCGTTCCATAGACACTTTTGTTGAACTAGCGAAAGCATTTGGACTTGATGCTGCTGAATATCGGAATGAATTCGAATCCGATGAATTAAAATACGCTACACGGGCGGATTTTCAATTATCAAATGAAATGGGTGTTAAAGGATTTCCCTCTGTCGTTATTAGGCACAATGGCCAATTATATATGGTGGCTAATGGATTTACTACTTCAGAAGAGTTATTGAAAAAAATTGCCAAGGTGAAGCTTGAATAAAAGCGAAAAAACCATTGGTTTCAATTTGAAATTTTAACCATTTTCACAGCATGATAAATCGAAAGAAATCTAGCGGTCTGATAATAACCGCAGCACTTGCTTTGGCCAGTTGTTCAGACGGAGCCATTAAAGAAGAGAATCAAGAAACTATGGTAAACAATATATTGCTCGAAGAGTGGTCTGGCCCTTATGGCGGTGTGCCAGCTTTTGATCAAATGAAAGTAGAGGATCTCAAGGAAGCCATTTTGAAGGGGATGGAAATGAAAATGGCCGAGATAGAGGCTATTGCCAATAACGCTGAACCTGCCACTTTTGAAAACACCATCGTGGCAATGGAACGATCCGGTGCACCGCTTGATAGAGCCTTCACCTACTACGGCATATTCAGTGCTAATGGTTCAACACCGGAATTTCGAGAAATTGAAGGTGAATTAGTTCCGAAAATTTCAGAACATAGCTCCGCCATCATTCAAAACGAGAAGCTTTTTCAACGGATAAAAACGGTCTATGAAGCAGCTAAAACTAACCCACTTCCGGCAGACCAACAACGCGTAGTCGAGCTCATGTACAAGAGCTTCGAGATGAACGGAGCTGAACTCAGCCAAGAGAAAAAGGATCAATACGCAGCCTTAAGCAAAGAATTATCAAGCCTTTATACCAAATTCTCCAACAATGTTTTGCATGATGAGGAGTCATATATAACGTATTTAAATGCTGACCAACTTGGTGGTTTATCCGAGGGTTTCATTAAATCGGCCGCTGCCATTGCCGCAGAGAATGGTAATGAAGGAAAATATGCCATAACAAACACAAGGTCTTCGATTGATCCATTTCTTACTTATTCGACTGATAGAGCGATGCGTAAAGAAGTCTGGCAGACCTTTTATGCGCGTGGAGATAATGGCGATGAATACGATAACAACGAATTGATAGCCCAAATTCTACGCTTAAGGAGAGAAAAAGTCGAACTGCTCGGTTATAGCAATTATGCCGAATGGCGCTTACAAGATCGAATGGCTAAGACGCCAGAAAATGCTATGAACCTAATGGAGGCAGTGTGGCCAGCAGCTATTGCTCGTGTTGAGGAAGAAGTTGCTGACATGCAATCCGTAGCTAATCGCAACAGTGATAAAATCACCATAGAGCCTTGGGATTACCGCTACTACGCTGAAAAAGTGAGAAAAGAGAAATACGACTTAGACTCAGACGAAGTCAAGCAATATTTGCAATTGGATAAGTTGACCGAAGCCATGCACTACGTTGCTGGACGTTTGTTTGATTTTGAATTCACACCCGTGCCGGAAGGTTCTGTCCCTGTATTCAACGAAGACGTTAAGGTTTGGGAAGTAACAAATAAAACAACCGGAGATAACGTAGGATTGTGGTATTTAGACCCATACGCTCGACCAGGAAAGCGTTCGGGAGCTTGGGCGACAACATATAGAGACTTCTCTTCATTTGACGGGCGAAAAAATGTATTGGCTTCAAACAATTCAAATTTCGTAAAACCGGCAGCTGGTGACGCGCTTTTAGTATCATGGGATGACGCCACTACTTTCTTTCATGAATTTGGCCACTCCCTTCATTTTTTCTCGGCAAATGTGAAGTATCCAACCTTAAACAGCGGAGTGCGTGACTATACTGAGTTTCAATCGCAACTTTTAGAGCGATGGTTGGCAACCGATGAGGTCATCAATAACTTCCTGATGCACAATCAGACAGGCGAACCCATGCCCGCTGAGTTGGTGGCTAAAATCAAGAACGCAGGAACATTTAATCAAGGCTTTTCAACCACCGAATATTTAGCGTCAGCTATAATGGACATGAAACTTCATTTAGCTGATCCAACAAACATCGATATAGACGCTTTTGAGCGAGAAACTTTGGCAGAATTGAAGATGCCAAAAGAGTTACCGATGCGCCACCGGACACCTCAGTTTAGCCATGTTTTTTCGGGAGAAGGCTACGCAACGGCTTATTACGGCTACATGTGGGCAGATGTGTTAACTGCTGATGCCACAGAGGCATTTGCAGATGCTCCAGCTGGATTTTACGACAAAGCGCTCGCTGATAAAGCTGTGAAGTATTTATTCGCTCCAAGAAACGCTATTGACCCTGCGGAGGCATATCGATTGTTTCGTGGAAGAGATGCAAAAATTGAAGCCTTAATGCGAGATCGAGGTTTTCCCGTAACGACCGAATAGGATCATAGTTCCATCAATTTTCGGATTTTAATAGCCGCCTTAACGCAGCTAAATGGCCTATCATTACGATCGGTACGATAACGGCTGGTAGCCAGATAAAAGGAAAGTATAAAACGGCCACATTGGGTTGGTCAAAATCAATCTGCTGAAGGATGGTTGGCGCACTCAATATTCCTGTAACAACGACTTGAATCAAAAGACCTAAACATACTGTATTCCAAATGATTATAAAGGATCGTTTTAAGTACTTTTTAGTGTAACCAAAATAAGCCACAAAGGGAGCTGAAAGCCCCGATAGGATGTCGAAGTTGTGTCCTTCAAAAGTCATTGACTCAGGCATAAAGCCAAAGTTAAAAAGGGCCAATATGCCTAATTCAACGGGAATGCGAATGCTATGAACATAGGTCGTTTTTGCCATATCCATTTCATTCAATGCTGCTTTCCCTGTTTTGGAAACAAAGAGCCAAAGCATAAAAAGAATAGCGGGTAATATAATCAGAGGGATTCGAGGCGGGAAGGCATCCGGAGCGTATAAAAACCCACTATACCCTATAAATCCAGAAACAACAGTTACAATAAGTACCCAGAATAATACTTGATAGTTGCGAAAGGAAGCGAACAAACCATAAATGCTTAAAAAAGTGAGCATTATGAAAACGAGGTTGAGCCAAATTGGTGTTTCGATCATATTATCGAGTTTTCAAGGTTCTTCATCATTTCATTCAAAGCTTCGATTTGATCATCACCGGCAACCTGAGTCATTCGTTCATGCAGTGCCGCCCACTTTGGTGCGACCTCATTCAATAAAACAGAACCTTTATGGGATATGGAGATGTCTATGTTTCGACTATCGCTACGTCCCCGCTTTCGCTCTATGAGTCCCATTGATTCTAACTTCTTCAAATCCCGACTCATGGTTGATTCATCGAGAACAAGTTGCTGAGCGATAGATTTTTGATTCAATTCAGCTTTACCGACCATAAATAAAATGCTCAACATGCTTCCTTTAAGGCCATACGGCTTAATGAGTTTCTGGTATGGAGCATTCAAGAGTCGATGTATACGCCTGACTTTCGCGTTTAAACAATGCTGTGGTTGAATTAAGTCAAAAGGTTCCATTAAAGGCAAAAATAGCCTATTACTTGTATATACAAGTAATTATTCCTTTTCCAATATAATTGGCACCAATAAGATTAAAAGGCCTTGATAGCTTCGCTAAGAAAGGCTCCGACTATTGGCATCGATTGACCGGTTGCCGTGAGTGTTGCTCCATTCCACTTAGCCTCAGATCGCCACACCCCATTCTTAAGTGGTTTAAACTCATCTGTTTTGATCGCATCTGTACCGTGATATCCTGAAACATAGAAATACCAATCGGCAACCATATCATCTGGCATCGCTAAGCCCAATCCGACACTCACCTTTTTATTAATGTCGAAATAACCAATTGCACCCGTATCAAAATGGTGAGGCCAGATTCTTGGCTGCGTCAAGGAATGAAACTGATTGGAAACGACTTGGATTGCCTTATCGGCTAACCATCGAAACTGAATCAGTTTCGTTATTTCACCTGGATTTGGCTCGGGGTATAAAAAGTCCGCGTCAAAGGCTCCTAGATATGGGAGTTTATAATGAAGATCAAAGTTGTATTCCTTCGCTATTCCGGCAAATTTCACTTCTCTACTAATCCAATTGATAATATCCAAATGTCTAGCTCCAACGAGGGGATATGACGCTTCCACCCCACTTTTTGGATGAATAAAATCCAAGCTATACTCTTGATAATTAAGCGCTAACTTTAAACCACCCTCATTGAGCGACCTTGATTCAAGCTGCTTCTCTTCACTATTCCACGCAAGATTGGTATGACTATCGTCTGGTTTCGAAGCAATAAAGCTTTTGCCCGCCATAGCAAGGTATTGCGCGGCTAGGTGAAGAGAATCGTTTTGTGTCATGTTTATAAATTATGGGGCTACTTCGATACCTTTCCAAAAGGCCACTCGCCCTTCAATGCTCTTTGCCATTGAACTGGTTTCCGGATAGAACCAAGCGGCATCTTGATTCGTTTTGCCATCAACTTCTATGGTATAATAACTGGCCGTTCCTTTCCAATGGCAAACGGTATGCGTTTCAGACGGCTTGAAGTAATCATTAACGATTGATTCCTTAGGAAAATAATGATTCCCTTCTATTACAATCGTTTTATCGCTTTCCGCGATCACTTTTCCATTCCAACTTGCTTTCATTCTATTGCTTTGATATTAACGCTTGAAGTTCTTAGGTGACTATCCTTTCAAAAATGGCTCAAATAACTTGAAACCTAACTTCACCTAGATTTTCCACCGTTGCCATTACATCTATCTCTGGTTTCAAGAATACCGCAGCGGTTGCCGCACCTGCCATAATTACATGGCCTGCCTTTATAGGTTCGTTGTATTTAGCAGCAAGGCGTGTGGCTGCTTGCAATGATTTCCATGGATCACCGAGAATATCTTTAGAAGTGCCTTCGGCCACAACTTCGCAATTAAAAGATTGGGTCATTTTAAGGTCTTTTATTTCTCGTGTAGGAACCTGCCATTCACCAATGGAGAGACCAATAGAAGAGCAGTTGTCAGCAACTACATCTTCCAAGCTAAACTTGAAATTCTCAAAACGAGAGTCAATTATTTCGATAGCTGAGGCAATACCATCTACATACTCATCCAAATCTTCTAGCGCAACCTCCCCATGAATATCCTTCGCTATATGAAAGCATATTTCCGGTTCGGCTCGAGGATGAATGTATTTAGACAAACTGGTTTCGCCTCCATTGTCAATGAGCATCGTATCGGTCAACCTACCCCAAATCATATCATGAACGCCCATCTGTTCCATTTTTGCAACAGAAGTAAAACCCATTTTTAAGCCGATTAGCTTTTCACCTCGTTTTAACCGCTGTTCAATCGCCAATCGTTGAATTTCGTATGCCTGATCTAAATCAAATTTATTTGTGAGCGATAGTTGTTCTATTGCCTTTGCTTTTATCGCGGCTTCATCCAATCGAATGGCCAGTTTTTGTAAATCCATAATTTTAAAATTGTCGAACCCTTCTTTGCCAAATTGCGCGTTTATGGCAGGTTGAATTCTTTATTTATTCTTAACCATATCAAGGGCGACATCAACTATCATATCCTCCTGTCCTCCTACCATTTTACGTCTACCAAGTTCTTCTAAAATATCGGCCGTATCTAATCCGTATCGATTTGCAGCTCTTTCAGCATGTAATAAGAAGCTCGAATAGACACCTGCATATCCTAGCGATAATGTCTCTCTATCAACCCGAACTGGTCTTTCTTGAAGCGGTCGAATTTTGTCATCGGCAGCATTCATAAGCAGTTTTAAGTCGCTACCATGATCCGCCCCCATTCGATTTAAAACCGCAATCAACACCTCCAAAGGACAGTTGCCGGCTCCAGCTCCCATTCCCGCTAAAGACGCGTCCAATCGCGTGGCACCATGATCCATGGCCACTATGGTGTTTGCCACACCCAGACCCAAATTGTGATGACAATGAATACCAATCTCCGTTTTAGAGTCAAGTACGTCCTTGAAGGCCTTCATTCGATCGGCCACATCGCCCATCAGCAATGCGCCAGCCGAATCCGTAACATAAACGCAATCAGCGCCATAGCTTTCCATAAGTTTTGCTTGTTGAGCAAGTTTTTTAGGCTCATTCATATGCGCCATCATTAAGAACCCTCCAACGTCCATACCTAGTTTTTTTGCCGCTGCAATATGTTGGGCGCTAATGTCTGCTTCTGTACAATGGGTGGCAATCCGTACGGATTCAACCCCTAAATCTCTTGCCCGTTTTAAGTCTTCAATTGTTCCTATGCCTGGAAGTAACAAGGTGGTGAGCCGAGCATGTTTTAGCTCAGCTGCTATTCCCTCTAACCAATCCCAATCCGTATGGGCTCCGAATCCATAATTGAAACTAGACCCAGCTAATCCATCGCCATGGGCAATTTCAATTGCATCGACTCCGGCTTTGTCAAGGTCTATTGCTAATTCTCGTATTTGGGCTTTTGAGTATTGATGCCGTATGGCATGCATTCCATCTCGTAATGTAACGTCTTGTATGTATAATTTCATGGTTTGAAAATTTGGATGGAGTTTTAGGCTTTAGCTGTTTGATTCTTGACCATCCGCTCTCCCGTAGCCAAAGCCGCACTTGTCATAATATCAAGGTTCCCCGCATATTCTGGCAAATAATGACCCGCTCCAACCACCTTCAATAAAACCGATGTTTTTAAGCCCGATACGTGCCCAACTCCTTCGATGAAAACCGGTTTATCCGTAGTAATTTCTTCAAATTGAACTTCTTGATGCAATTCATAGCCAGGAACATACTTCTGAACTTCAGCAACCATTTCGTGTATGCTCTTTCTGATGTCTTCTTTATTCGCCATTTCACTTAGGGTGAAAACTGTGTCACGCATAACTAAAGGTGGTTCCGCTGGATTGAGAATGATAATCGCCTTTCCTCGAGTTGCCCCACCCACCTTTTCAATCGCTTGAGAAGTGGTTTCCGTGAACTCATCAATATTTGCTCGCGTTCCCGGACCAGCCGATTTACTCGCAATTGAAGCGACTATTTCACCATAGTGTACTTTGGCTACGCGCGAAACGGCAGCAACCATAGGTATAGTTGCCTGTCCACCACATGTGACCATGTTGACGTTATCAAGATCGAGGTAGTCATCAGAATTAACTGGAGGTATTAAGTATGGTCCAATGGCCGCAGGAGTGAGATCGATCATTCGCTTACCAAGCGGCTGAAGTTTTCCGTAATTATGGTGATGCGCCTTTGCAGAAGTAGCGTCAAACACGAGCTCAATATCTTGAAATTCAGGCATATTGATCAATCCATCAACCCCTTCGTGTGTTGTTGCCACTCCCATTCGCTTCGCTCGAGCAAGTCCGTCAGAAGCTTCGTCAATACCCACCATGACTGACATTTCAAGCAATGTTGAGGTGCGTAAAATCTTTATCATTAGATCTGTGCCAATATTACCCGATCCAATTATTGCCACTTTAGTCTTATTCATAACCCTAATTTTTGTCGTTCAATCTATTTCCCGAAAGATACACTCACCGTGCCTAACCCATCAATTTCAGCATGGAATTCATCTCCAGGGTTAACGGCCACAATTGGTCCTAAGGCCCCAGTTAAGATAATGTCACCTTTCTTTAAGGCAGCCTTTTTGTCAATCATAGTATTTGCAAGCCAAAGCGCGGCATTAAGTGGATTGCCCATGCTGGCCCGGCCACTTCCTGTAGATACAATCTCTCCTGCGCGCTTCATATTCATCTGACATCCTTCTAAATCCATTTGGCTTAAAAGAACTTTTGACTTTCCTAGCACAAAATGACTTGCCGAAGCATTATCAGCAATGGTGTCGGTGATACGAATATTCCAGCCTTCTATGCGACTCCCTACAACTTCAATCGCGGGTGAGGCGAATGCAATTGATTCAATTAACTCATCAATGCTATTTAACTGTTTGTCAATATCTTTTGAAAGTATAAATGCAATTTCAGCCTCTGCTTTTGGTTGCATTAATTCAGACCAGGGAATGGGCGTATTTTCATTCACCATCATGACATTGGTCAACATACCAAAGTCCGGTTCATCTACTCCTAATTGCTTTTGCACGGCAAAAGAAGTCAGCCCAATTTTACAGCCAACTATTATTTCACCAG
Source organism: uncultured Flavobacteriales bacterium (assembly GCA_943788145.1). GTDB lineage: Bacteria > Bacteroidota > Bacteroidia > Flavobacteriales_G > Salibacteraceae > SHAN690. The sequence goes on along the minus strand of CALSPD010000029.1, from coordinate 63,483 downwards.
CTGAAAGTTTGCGCATGGTGTTTATTTGTTGAGCTTCATAAGCAGCTTCGACATCTGTTTCACCCAACAAATCTCGGATTGGCTCGCAAGTTGCTTTTGTGTGGATTGAATTCCAAATTCGGTCTGCAGCTTCTACTATTTTACTTTTTTCACTCATGATGCAAATAGATGAATTTCTCGAAGAAATGAACTATTGTTTTTCAAAGACTATATCGCAGAAGTAATTTTTGGAATCATAGAATTTTTCAACAATCTGTAGACCAGTGTCCTGTGTAATATTCGCGATGGACATATCATCATATTTTCGAGAAACTTCCATGAAAATAGTTTCTCCTTCATCAAAGTCAACCAAAGTATCCAACGCCTTGATATGTACTTGTTGTGTAGATTTTGACTTTAAAAAGCTCATTGCCCAGCCCCTTTCTTCATCGTAAAGCGGAGCATGTTCGAAAGCAATTAAATCGAAATTTCCATCTAGCTCACAATTTATGCGATGCAGCAAATTCAAATTAAATTTTGCCGTAATTCCTTGCTTATCGTTATAAGCTGGAAGCACTATTGCAGAGGCCTTTTTCAAATCAACTCCAAGCAACAACTTGTCGCCTGCGTTCATGGTCATCGATAAAGCTTTCAGAAAGGCATTTGCCCTTTCGTCTAACATATTGCCAATATTCGAACCCATAAAAAGGATGATTTTTGGCTTTGACTGATTTAGTGAACCTAGCACTTCAAAGTACTCGCCTTGGGCGCATTCGACTTTGATGTTAGGCAAGTCACGGGTGACACGTTGCGTTAAACTATCAATAGCATGAATCGAAATATCTATAGGCCGATAGGTGAAATCATAGCCTTGTAATGACTTCAACAACTCCATAGTCTTTGTGCCATCACCAGCGCCTAATTCGTATAGATCAAAAGGTTCTTTCGAAATTCCAAATGCAGATATCACCTCTGGTGTCTGTTTGCTAAGAATTTCAAATTCGCAATTTGTCAAATAATACTCTGGCATATTCATGATGTCAATGAAGAGCTTATCTCCTATTTCATCATAAAACCATTTTGAAGAAAGGCTTTTTTGAGGCGGCAATAATCCATTTTTCACCTCAGTCCCAAATAATTCCAACGTTTTCTTATCCATTCTTCGCTAATCTTATTCCGCTAAATTGCCACTGCATGTTCGGGTGAAAAAAATTCCGGTAGGTATTTCTTGAGTGTCCCGGTGAAGTCGCGCTTGAAGCGCCTCGAAGCACCATTTGATTCATCATAAATTTACCGTTGTATTCCCCCAAAGCACCCTCAGGCCGCACATACCCCGGATATGCCAGGTAGGCGCTATTTGTATGCTCCCAGCGCATCCCCCAATGGAATTGATCGCAAGCCGCCTCCCATTCAAATTCAGTAGGCAATCGACAATGTTTCCACTCGGCAAAGGCTGCCGCTTCATAATGGCTAACATGCGACAAGGCGGCACTGGGATTCATTGCAAGTTTTCCTCCTAGCGTAAAGGTCCACCAAGAGCCATCTTCATGGTGCCAATACATTGGCATTTTGATCCGACTTGATTGCAGCCAACTCCAGCCTTCATCCAACCATAATTCATGACGTTCATAACCACCATCTTTGATGAATTCTAAATACGCTCCATTGGTAACTAAAGCCTTATTTATCTCAAAGTCATTTAAATAGACTTTATGCCGACCCGATTCATTATCGAATCCGAAGGATTCGCTTTGGCTATCTCTACCTACTTCATAAACTCCTTCGTCCATTTTTATCCAACCTTTGGAATCGCTTAAACCTGAAGTTAAAGACGCGCCTTCCCGATAAACCGGATACAAGGGGTTTGAGCCAAGAATGTATTTTATATCGGTCAACAAAAGCTCCTGATGCTGCTGTTCGTGTTGAAGACCGATTTCAACTAAGCCTTCGATTTGCTTATCAATGTTTTGAGCAAAGAGCCACTCCATATTTTGATCGATATGCTCGCGATAAGCAAGTACTTCTTTCAAACTCGGTCTAGTCATATTCCCACGGTCAATCCTCAAAACCCTGCTCCCAACAGTGTTGTAGTAGCTATTAAACAAGAAGCCAAAATCAACATGAAACAATTTATATGATGGCAAGTAAGGTTTCAATAGGAATTCCTCAAAAAACCAGGATGTATGGGCTAAATGCCATTTCGGTGGACTTACAAATTCAGCTGGTTGAGGAATATAATCTTCCGTCATCAACGGTTGACAATGCTGCAGAGAAAGCGCTCGTACTTCTAAATACTTTTCCGGTAAGTTCAAATCAAGTGTTTAAGTGGCGAATATGACGATTGATGCGTGGAAATCCTTTCTAAATTCGTTCAATTCGTTTAAATTTCCGTTCAGTTTTATATGAATCGCGGCCTCCTGGGTCAACTAGAATAATTTCTGTATGAAAACACACCTATTGGCTCTTCTCCTCTTTTTCGCAGTTATATCAGTTAATGGACAAGCAATCAATAGCATTCAAATTATTCCTTCAAACCCTACCAGCTCCGATTTTGTATATGCTATTGTCAATTCTTCCATGAACACTAGCATGTGCTGGTTGACAACATCAAACATTTCGAATGCCGCAAACTTTCATTCCATTTCTGGGTTTCATTGCTCTGGACTGCTGCAACAGATCTGCACTCGAAACGACACATTCGCCTTGGGCTTGCTGCCTCAAGGTTACCATAGTGTTGATTATTCCATGTATTACAACAACTTAGGTTTTGGTCAAACCGAGTGCTCAACGTTTCAATTTTCTGACACCATATCGACTAGTTTTATTGTAGGTCCGAGTTCAGGGAACATTCCGATCGACATTCACCCCCAAGGCGAACATCATTTCTGCGTAGGTGATTCACTAGAGCTGCATGCTGATGCTCAATTTAACCAAACCTACCAATGGATATTTAATGGCGCTTTTATTCCAAATGAAACCTCACCAACAATAATTGCAAAAGACTCTGGCTATTATCAACTTAGGGTTTACGAAAACAGTGACAGCGGCACTTCAGACGCGATTCTGATTCATGCTCATTCTCTGCCCCATGATATACTCAGCCAAAATAATTTAACCATTTCTACGGATTATCCTTCGGTCAATTATGCATGGTATAATGCACAAAACGGCCTTATTTCTGGTGCCGATTCCGCGTCCATGGTGGTTAGTCAAACTGGTAGTTATTTCGTGAAACTTGAGAGTGCTGAAGGCTGTCTTGGCGGTTCGGATACACTTTACGTGGAATTAATAAATGCCGTTGCAATTCCAGATGGACCAACTGAGCGATGTGAATATGACACGTTAACCCTGAACGCAAATCCATCTGGCAGCCAGTATAACTATCAATGGCTTGATGGTCCTCAACTTATTAGTGGCGAGACGGATTCAATATTGAGCGTTAGCTCTTCAGGAAACTATCGATGCGTAGTTTCCATCCGTCAAAGCGTTGACACAAGCCTAAATGTTGAAGTGATTGTTTGGCCGACAACAATTCCTAATTTAACGTTTGATGGAGTCACCATATCATCGAGTCAAGCCCTGTTTTACCAATGGTATAGTGTTGAGCAGGGAATAATCAATGGCGCAACCAATCAGACTTATGTACCCGTTGAATCAGGTAATTATTACGTACTCGTGATGGATAGCAATAATTGTGAGGCAACATCAAATGCATTAAATGTTGAATTAACCGGAATACCTCATCGTTCGCTTGGCCAAGTTGTTAAAACATGGCTGAACGAAGATTTATTACAAATCGAATTAAACGAGCCTCACTCGGGTGAATTGTTGATATACAACTTATACGGAAAGCAAATTATGAATCGAAACTTTTCGGGAAAAACGATCGGGATTGATTTAAGTCAATACGCTTCAGCTACTTATGTTCTGGTACTGAACACGAACACCGGTGCGCAAACCGCAACAAAAATCATTAGACCCTAACGTTTAATTTTCTTCGGAACTCCTTCTTGGTGCACAAGAATTCCGACTGTTTTCATGCGCACATATGCCTCGGACATGTAAATTAACCCCTTACAATCTCCTATTTCGCCCCAGGAGTTTTTGATGATATAATAGTCCGTGCCGTTCTTATCCTTGGCCCAACCAATGAGGTGCATCAAATGGTCATCGGTGGTATTCAGACTTTCAAAGGCCTCTTGACGCATCGCTTGATCCACTTCTATTTCTTCTCCTGGAATTTGAAACACGCTATCTCTTTTGATGTCCGTTGGAAGAATGGCTAATCCTTGTTTAGCCTTAAAACTCTTCTCACTTACGTCTCCATCCCAACAAATCGTGAATCCATTATCCAACGCATGATTAATAAGCAACATCATATCATCAAGCTTCAGATTATGATAGGAACCATTTGAATAATTATCGGGTATTTCAAGAATAAATTCCTTATTGTAAGGATGATGCGAAAAGGATGTAAAACTTATATAATCAGAGGCTTTCAATCCTAATTGCGCATAAAGCTGTTTTGGATCTTTTTGTGGCAATTCCCCTAGATAGGCGTCAAGGATTCCACTAAACCCGACCTTCCACTTCTGACTCGGATGTTTTTGACTGAGAACGCCATCTAAATAGCCTTTTAAAGCAGCTTCCATCTCCGAGTGATCATGCAAAGAATCTTCTCCAATTAGCCCGGGATAATCTGAATCGAGCAAGATCCCTTCCTCTCCCATAGTTCGAATTAAATCATGAGCAAGTGCACCTTGACTAAATGCAGCGCTTCCTTGACGAAGGATGTAATTATTGGCTTTATCTTGATAAATCTTCCTGACGATAAACATTTCTGAAACGTCATATTCACCTTTACCAAGTCGCATCAATTCAGACTCAATAAAAGATGATGTAGAAAAACTCCAGCATGTTCCTGTTATGTCTTGGCTTTTAATCCCCGTATGATCAATGGTTTTTATATCTACAAAATCATATTGGGCAATTAATTGTATCGGAACCAATGATGATAAGGCAATGATTATTAACCCAAGTACGCTACGATTTTTCATTTTCAGATTTTGAGCAAATTAAGTGAATCTTGAATTGTAAAGACGATTGAAAGGACGGCTGTTCATATCTCCATTCTTCTTAGATTTAATCACTTTAAAATGAATCACATTTTTATCCAAACACTTTATTATGATAATTGATATATCCAACATTAGCCCGTATAACTGGGGCGAACAGTTTCAAGCGTGGAAATTGGTTGACTCAGCTGCGCTAAGTGTGGTTTTCGAAGAAATGCCTGCTGGCGGTGCTGAAGGCCTACACAAGCACATAAATGTTCAACAACTATTTTTCATTCTAGAAGGCAGCGCTACCTTTAATTTGGAGGGAGTGATTTACGAATTAAAAGCCCATCAGAGCATTTATGTTTATCCAGGACAGGCACATTTCATTCAGAACAATAGCAACGATCCGATTAAATTCTTGGTTATTTCTAATCCCCACTCGCATTACGATAGAGTTGACCTCTAGAATAAAATCGTCCTATTTTTCTTCCTTATAGAACACCTTATAAAATTTCATCCCTCGCTCGTCATCAAAACCCGATTCGATCATGTTTTGATCGCCATGAACGTAGATGTGGAAATTCTTATCCAACTTTAAAATGCTCTTAAAGAACTTCTTGCCCTGTTTCACAGCCGATTTAGAGGAATCAAAGCGATCCTCAATTTCAATATCATGCTGTTGCTGATATTCCGCTTTATAGGTCTGAAAGGAGTTGACAAGGTCTTTTTGTTCTAAGACCTTTTCAGCAAAATCTTCACTATCAATTTCGGAGTTCTCCGTAAAATAGCCTGACGAGCGGTTTAACAATTCGATTTGCACGGTGCGATCGATTTCAAAATCTTGCGGCAATTTCTCCATTACAAATGACTTACACATACTCATGTAATTCTTCGTCATCGTGTATTCAGATTTGGAAGAACGCACACCAAGGAAATCTTCCGCCCAATATTGTGCTTCTTCGCCTTTGCTTAATTGGTCATGTTTAAGAACGGTAAAGCCATCATCTGCATTCGTATGGAATATCAGGCAGCCCTTATCTAGTTTTTTGATGTCTATCCCCTTACTCAAGTTTATCTCGAAGCCTTCCTTGTTTCCTTCAACTTGCATGAACACGGATTTCCTTTCGGATTTAAAAAGTCCGACTGCTTCGACAATTTCACCATCTAACACGACATTGTCAAACGACACCACATAAAACTCTCCACCCTTTATTCTAGGGTGCATGGAACATTCGTATAAATGTTGAGCTAATTTTTTGGACGCTGGAATGAAGTTAACTGCGGTTAAAAAGAGTTCATGCGCGTAATTATAAACCTCATTCATTTCGAGATTTGAATGATGATAAAAGGAATGGTATTCCTCGTTTTGGAAACTTTTTAGAAAAAAAGAGCGCAATTGCTCCTCTTCTTCGATGGTGAGCGTGCGAACGTGCTGATCGCAAAGCGTAATCGATTCATTAGCTCCTTTGTTGCCTACAAGGTGAATTACTAATTTGCTTATGGTTGCTGCCGAGAAATCGTGCATGGTTTTCCTTTTTGCGAAGATTGCAATTCTAGCAGAGTTAAAACAGGGTGTTCATATTTAAACGATCAAATAAACCCGTTGAACTTTGGTATTATCAGGACGAATAGTAGTTTCGTTTTTCACTAAACACTTCGGAATGAGGATCCCAAAGTTAATTTCATTGACATTGTCGTTATGCGTTTCATTAATTGGACTCGCGAATAACCCGACTTCTATCGATTTAACCATAGTTGATTTTGAAGCAACGCGCGTTTCTGATCATGCGGAAATACGTTGGGTGTCATCGACAAGCGAAAGATATACCATTGAAAAAAGTCTGGATGGAGAAAATTGGCAAGAAGTTATAGAAGTCAAAGGCGCCCTCAGCTCAGAATCAAAAATTGAGTACTTCGATATAGATACCGATGTTCCAAATAGTCGATTGTTCTATCGCATTATGCGCATAGACAAAAACAATAAGGCTGTTTATTCGCCCATCGCCTTTGTTCCTGCCGTAAATGACTTATTGTTTTTAAGTCAGGAAAAGGCCATTAAGACCATCCCTCAAAATATTTCAAAAGGAACCAAAATTGATTTACCCTTCCAAACGCATTTGAAGAAAAATTTGATCATCGTACTCCGAAACACACGTGGTCAAGAGTATTATGCTAAGGTTGTGTATTTAGGGGAGAATGCCGATTATTTAGTTGCTGATTCGAGTGGCGTTTTACCCGAAGGAAGTTATACGATTACGGCAACGACCAGACCGGAAACAGACCATTCCAATTTTCATATTGGCGAATAGCCCTACCCTTTTCCGTTCTTGGCTTGGTCTTCATCCAAACGCTGAATCAGCGCTTTAATCGTGACATCCATCTTTTCTGTTGAGTATCCGATGGCCTCATAAAGTTCCTTATCCAGTTCTTCCGGTATTCCCTTTTCATCCAGTAAACTTTTTGCCCCTAAAAGAGTAGAAACACGCGACCTTAACTCATGAGCCAAGGCAATGGACGTCTCTCGAAGTTTGGCATTTCGTTGCACAACTTCTTCCGTTTTTTCTGCCACCTTAATTTCCAGCTCCTGATTGAACGCTTTTACTCGCCTGTAGAATGCAACCGCCACAATCACCAGTGCAATCAACAATATCAGTCCAACGACAAGCCCAATAAGAATGGCTTTGTTTCTGGATAGCTCAAGTTTAGCTTGTTCGGACTCGGCCTTAAGTGCCCTATTCTCGAGTTTTTGTTCTTTTAGCAAATATTCGGTCTCCAGCGAAGCCAAAGTTTCATCCACATTTCGTTCTTCTTGGGTTTTATGAAAATGAACCAATCGTTTGGTGTAATGAGCCGTTTTTTCAATATCCCCTAGCGATGCCGAAACATTGATCAACGATACCAAGGTGGAATCTTGCGCTAAATAATAATCAAGACTATCTGACAAGGCCAACGAAATTTCAAGGTTTTCTCTGGCGGATTCAAAATCCTTAAGCTGATAATACGAAGTTCCCATTCTTCTGTAAATGGGGATCAACAAAATCGACTCCTGAGACCGCAATCTACCATTCAAGGCAAATCGATAAACCTTAAGCGCATCTTCATAATCCCCGTTTCGTTCCATCAAACGACCTAGCTGCTCCACGCAGGATAAATACATCGTTAGGTTTTCCGCCTCGCCAAAAATATCCATGGCGCTGCGCAAACTTTGGATGGCCCCATTTAAGTCATCTTGTTCTTCTTGTACTATTCCTAATGCTAATAGCGCATTTGCTCGACCTTGTTTGCGATTGGAACCTTCTAATAACCCGATGGCTTTCAATAGTTTCTCTTTTGCTTTAAAAGGCTTACCCGCAAATTTGTAAACCCCTGCCATGTTCGGTTGTGCAAAAGAGTCCACTTTATTAATGAATGAAATGCCTGCCGCCAATGAGCGACAGCTTAGTGTTAACGATGCATTTAAAGTCGGTGAGTTCGATGGTTCAGGCAACCCAGTTATAACGTACAACATGTCCGATTTGCAAGATATTTGTGCTTGTAGTGTGTTTGAAGATCAGGCAGCGGGAATATCCATTACAAACGAGCCTGGATTTGGACACTTTTTATCGGGAGAAGGAACAAGCTCTGGTTCGCACACAACCTTTAAGGTGAAATTAACCGTTGACGGCAATGACATCTTATGGGAAGACGAAGCGCACGTTGCTATGTGCCAAACATCATCATCTACGCCTTGCGACTTAACCATTACAGGAGTCGAAGACTTTACGTGTGATAATGGAACACAAGGTTCTTGCAATGAAAACGAAACAGGTGGTGGTTCTGGTTTCCCTTACACAAGCTGTGAAGACACTGATTGGCCATGGGCGGTTAAGGATAAGGACAAGAAATAATCCTTACTTCTAGCAACAAAAAAGGCCCAGCATGCTGGGCCTTTTTTTTATGTCTAAATCGTTTAACCTATTTTCCTCATCCGAATGCTAAGTGGAGTAATCTCCAAGTATTCATCGTCTCGAATGTATTCCATGGCTTCTTCTAAGGAGAAGCGAACTTTAGGTGCAACACTAGAAGCCTTATCCGTACCGGAAGCACGAACGTTGGTCAGTTGCTTGCCTTTTATAACATTAACCTCAAGGTCATTGTCTCTTGAGTTTTCACCTACAACTTGTCCTTTATATACTTGATCGCTTGGATCAATAAAAAAGCGACCTCGATCTTGCAGTCTGTCTAAAGCAAAAGTCAATGCTTGTCCAGTTTCACTACTAATTAGTGCGCCTTTTTCAACTTTAGTCATTTCGCCCTTGTGAGCACGGTATTCATTAAATCGGTGCGACATCACAGCTTCACCCGCTGTTGCAGTTAAAATCTTATTTCTAAGTCCGATCAATCCACGAGAAGGAATTTCAAATTCTAAATGCTGAATGTCTCCTTTGCTTTCCATTATAAGTAGATCGCCCTTACGTTGAGTAACCAACTCGATGGCCTTACCGCTATATTCTTCAGGAACATCAATAACCAGTGTTTCAATTGGCTCGTGCTTCATTCCATCAATTTCTTTGATAATTACTTTCGGCTTACCCACTTGCAGCTCATACCCTTCTCTGCGCATCGTTTCAATTAAAATGCTCAAATGAAGAATTCCGCGACCATAAACGTTGAATTTATCTTCCGTATCAGCTTCTTCAACTCGAAGTGCAAGGTTTTTCTCTGTCTCTTTAAACAATCGTTCACGCAAATGTCTTGAGGTAACAAATTTCCCTTCTTTACCAAAGAATGGCGAATTGTTAATTGTAAACAGCATACTCATAGTTGGCTCATCCACCTTTATACGTGGAAGGGCCACTGGATCATTCATATCCGCAAGCGTATCGCCTATCTCAAAATCATCTAAACCGACAATGGCGCATAAGTCACCTGCTCGAACAGTTTTCACTTCAATCCGACCTAATCCCTCAAAAACGTATAGTTCCTTGATGCGGTTCTTCTTCATTACCCCATCCTTCTTGATCAGAAAGTAATCTTTACCCGACTCAATGTTTCCTCTATAAACTTTTCCAATGGCAATTCTTCCTTTGAAACTGCTAAAATCGAGGGAGGTTACGTGCGCTTGTGCCGACCCTTCGTGATAAACCGCTGGAGGAATCACTTCAATGATTGTATCGAGTAATTCACTAATGTTTTCCGTTTTACGCTTCCAATCCGAGCTCATCCAATTATGCTTACTCGATCCGTAAAGTGTCGGGAAGTTTAATTGATCCTCACTCGCATCCAAATTGAACATCAAATCAAAGACTTGTTCATGTACTTCATCTGGTCGACAGTTTTCCTTGTCCACTTTATTGACAACCACAATCGGTTTCAAGTTAAGCTCAATGGCTTTTCCTAATACAAATCGAGTCTGAGGCATGGGTCCTTCGAAGGCGTCAACAAGGAGAATAACGCCATCGGCCATCTTAAGAACTCGCTCGACTTCTCCCCCAAAGTCCGCGTGACCAGGAGTATCAATGATGTTGATTTTCACACCTTTATACATTACGGCAACATTCTTTGATAGAATAGTAATACCGCGTTCCCGCTCTAAATCATTACTGTCTAGGATGAGCTCGCCCATCTCTTTTCTATCGTCCAGAATCTTAGCGAAATGGATGATTTTATCTACTAATGTCGTTTTGCCATGGTCAACGTGAGCGATGATGGCGATGTTTCTAATTGATTGCACTGGGCCTTATTTTTGCGGCCGCGAAGGTATCGTTAATAACTTGCAAATCACACAATGGAGCTAATTAGAAAGTTTCCATTTGAACAGCCTGATTTTCTCGATGGACAATGACTTTTTCCCCACCTTCGCGTTAAATAGTAAATGATGCGCACCTTAATGCTCTCCTCCTTTTTTTTGTTTACGCTTTTTTCATCCTGTAAAAAGGATCAATCAGAGCTTGATGCTCAAATAATTACGGATTATATAGCGAGCTATCAATTAGATGCTCAGGAAAAGGAAAACGGCCTTTATATCGTTGTTGAAGAAGAAGGAAATGGTGTTTTCCCGACCTTAGACAGTGAAGTAACTGTTCAATACAAGGGCTATCTCAGCAATGACAAGGTTTTTGATCAGACGGACGGTAGTCCAGTTACATTTCCATTAAATGCAGTGATCCAAGGCTGGCAGATTGGTCTTCCCTATTTTTCAGAAGGCGGCAGCGGAAAGCTTCTTATTCCTTCGGAACTTGGTTATGGCAGTCAAAAAGCTGGTGACATTCCGGCCAATTCAGTGCTGATCTTTGATATTCAACTCGATTCTGTGCATTGATTACCAGATGGCCTCAATTTTATAGTCAACTCCATTAAAACTTACCAGGTCTCCTACTCGCTTGCCCAGCATACTTGAGATGAGCGGACTGGATGTTGACGCTGCGAAATAAGTATCGCCCTGATGCTCAATCTTACCATAAGCAATTGAAGCAAAGAACCGACCTCTATTCGTTTCGATTAAACTGCCTTTTGCAATTAGAGCAGAGGCTTTTTGATCGACTTCACCTAGCTCAAAAAGCATTTTTTTATTGAGTTCCAGTTGTTGGGTTAGTTTTTCAATTTCTATATAAGCCATGGCTCTGCCAACTTCATGCTTATCACCCGCTGAGTTTTTGCTCTGATCATTTATATCCTGCCTCTTTTCTTCTAAATCGAATAGCAATTGCTCGATCCGGCTCTTAAGTCTCGAAACCATCTTTTCGTGTAATTCGACTTTCGTGTTCTGCGTCATTGCGCAAAAATGAAGCTATAAGCATTTACTTTGGCTCAGCTATGAAGCAAAATTTGAGTATCGAACGGATTACTATGCTTTGGGCAATATCTGAATCTGGTTTGGGAGGCATTTTACATGCCCTACACTCACCATTTACTGGACTCGTTGTTGGCGGTTTGTCTATAGTTTTTATAGCATTAATCGCGTTCCAAGCTCGAGCTTTAAGTCAAGGTAATTATTTGAAAACAGCTGGATCTGTCGCTCAAACAATTTTAAAATCTGCGGTTTTCGTGTTACTGATTAAGGCGCTTGTTAGCCCACATTCACCAATTGGTGCGTATGTCGCGGTTTCCGTTCAAGCCTTATTGGGCAGCCTTTTCTTTGGTGTGATTCCCAATCATAAAATTGCTTCCCTCTTCACGGGATTAATTGCTACGGTTTCATCTGCAGTGCAAAAAATCCTAGTGCTGGTCATTGTTTTTGGTACATCATTTTTTCAAGCCATTGACGAATTTGTTGTTTCAACAGCCGAAAAGCTCATGAATTTAAACTGGCTTCCCTCCTTTTCATCGGCAATGGCAATTGCGATCGGCTTTGTTTGTGTGTACGCAATCGGAGGAATAATTATCGGCATTATTGCAGGTAACTTTCCAAAAAACTTGCAAAATCGATCCATCGAGATTCAGGAGATCATTGGTAACATTCAAATTGAACATGGCGACAAGCATGAAACTAAGAAAAAGGCCTGGCATCTAATCGCGATTTATATACTCTTACTAATCGTGGCTTTTATTCTCGAATATGCATTCATTTCAGAGGAAGCTTCCATCAATCAGTTGATTCGAACCATCACCATCGTTGCGAGCTGGGTTTTTATTCTTCAACCCCTGTTTCACTGGTTTGTTGCAACGGTTGTGAAAAAAAATAAAATCGACTTGACACAACTTGAGATGATAAAGCAAAACATTCCTAAGTTGGCGCATTTTGCAAAAAGCGCATGGAAAACATCATCTTCAATGAAGGGTTTTCGAATTAATAATTTCCTCCTACTTCTTATTTCATATGGACTATATGAATCCTGAAATTTTAATTCTATCAGGGCCGATTCATACTGGAAAGTCAACAGCATTATTGAATTGGTGTAAGCTAAATTCAAGCAGACTTCGTTGTGCAGGGATAATAAACCCGAGTATCTACGCAGAAAAGGTGTTTATTGAGCTACCGACTTTCGAATCCTTTAAATCAAATCCACTCTCACCCGCTGATACGGTGGAGATTGGGAAATATAAGTTTTCTCAAATTGCCTTCAATCGAGCCGATGAAATCATTTCTAAAGCTGGCGATAAAGAAGCAGATGTTTTCATCATCGATGAAATAGGTAAACTAGAACTAAGAGATCAAGGCCTTTCGTCTTCGATTGAGCGAATTCTAACGAACTTACATCAATCAAAAACACATGTTTTAATCCTAGTCGTCCGAGATTTTCTATTGGAAGAAGTTAAGCTGAAATATCAACTAAATCGACCGGTGACTATCGACCAAAGCATATTCGAAACAGATCGACCTCCGCTCGTTATTATGACAGGTGGCCAAAGCAAGCGCATGGGGCAAGACAAGCATTCGTTAAACTATGGAAAAGGGAAGGCCTGGATGGCTCTGAAAAATCGAATGACTCCTTGGTTTTCAAACATTCACTTTTCGATTAATCCCCATCAAACTGCGGAGTTTTTGAACGAGTCCTATATTGTTGACCACTTTGAAGAAATTGGTCCGATTGGCGGAATTGCGAGCGCTTTTAGCGAATTTGGGTCTGATTCGATAGTTTTTCTGGCCTGCGATATGCCTCTGATTAATATCGCTGTCATCGACCGGTTAATTCGCGAACATGATAAAAACGGAATAGCAACTTGTGCAAAGTCGAAATCAAAAAAACAAATCGAACCCTTACTTTCTATTTGGAATCGATCGGCACTATCTGAAATAAACCTCGCAATAGAAAGTGGGTCATATTCTCTAACAAAACTATTGAATCGAGAAAATGTGAATGTTGTTGAATTTGACGATGAAGTATTCGTGAATGTTAATACAGCAGCCGATTTCGCATCGATTAAAGAACGATTAAAAGGCCAATGAAAACAATGACAATGATGAGCAGGTACTGCCAAATATCAAGGAAGAAACCACCATACTTTCCCCAGAGCTCTTTTAATAAATTCATGATGCGAAGTTAAGTTCTGTTTGAATTCAACACATTTGTGCGATGACAAAAGCTTCAGCAATTCCAGTCTCAATAAAACGCTTTGGTGATAAGGGATGTGTTGAAGTAATCGATGTCGTTACAGTTGAAGAGCCGCTGGAAATTCGTCTTGGATTTGGACCTGAGAAGCAAAGAGAGCAACGCAGTTTGTCCATCACAATGCGCACTCCGGGTCATGACTTGGAGCTGGTTCTTGGCTTTTTGTTTACAGAAGGTATCATTCAGAACATGGACGATATTTTTCACTTGGAGCACTGCACCGATAAAAAAGGGGAGCGAAGTGAAAATATAGTCCGAGCAGAAATTAAGCCTGAAATCAGCCTTGATTGGGGGCGCTTTCAACGGCATTTTTACACGAATAGTAGTTGTGGAATCTGCGGTAAGGCCAGCATTGAAAGTTTAGAGCAGATGTGTTTTACTCCCGTTCATTCTGAGGTCAAAGTAGATTCTGCCATCATTTCAAGCTTGAATGCTAAAATGCGTGAAGCCCAAGGAGTCTTTGAACATACCGGAGGATTACACGCAGCGGCTATTTTCAACAAAAAGGGCGACTTAATTTTCCTCCGAGAAGACATCGGAAGGCATAATGCCTTGGACAAAGTTATTGGTGCTGCTTTTTTCAAAAAAATCATCCCGCTCCAAGACCATATCGTCATGTTAAGCGGACGCAGTTGTTTCGAACTGATTCAAAAATCAATTGCAGCAACAATTCCATTTGTGGTTTCTGTGGGCGCGCCTTCCAGCTTAGCTATTGAGACTGCGAGTAAATTTGGAATAACTTTGATTGGCTTTACAAAAGCTCAATCTTTTAATGTCTACACACACAGCGAACGCATTTTATGAAAATTCGAATAAAAGATAATTCTCTTCGACTCCGACTAACCCAATCAGAAGTCAATAAATTTCAAGAAGTTGGAGTCGTAGAATCGAGCATTTCTTTTCCGAATGGCAATTCCTTGAAGTATTTCTTAATATGGAATAAGACCGAAACCTTCGATATTGATTATACGGCCGATGTGATAAAGGTTAGTGTTCCTTTTTCGACAGGTAAAAAATGGTTATCCCCTTCTGAAGTCGGGGTTTCAAGCGAATTTAACCTGGAGCACGGTCAAACGTTGAAATTGCTGATAGAGAAAGATTTTGCCTGTTTAACTGCGCGAGAGGACGAAGATGAATCGGACAATTTTCCTAACCCGCTAAGCAATTGTTAGTATGACCAAAAGGAAGGAAAATCATAATGAGTTGACCCCAGAATCTTTTACTGGGGTAAAGTTAACGAGTCCAAAACACACGGCAGCTGGGCTTCCAGCTGTTTTCAGTGCGGTTCGCCACCTTATGGATGAAATGGATCCTGTGCGCGCAACAAAAGTCATGTTTGAACTGAATCAAAAGGGAGGAATCGACTGTCCTGGTTGTGCATGGCCAGACCCTTCAGATCACCGATCAAAGTTGGGCGAATACTGTGAGAATGGCGCAAAGGCAATTGCTGAAGAAGCTACTACAAAACGCCTTGATCCAGATTTCTTTCAAAAAAATAGTCTATCTCAATTAGCGGCTCAAAGTGACTTTTGGATCGGAAAGCGCGGTCGAATTATCGAACCCATGTTACTTGAAGAGGGCGCTGAACACTACAGCCCTATCTCATGGGAAGAAGCATTTAAAATCATAGGCAAAGAGCTTAATCAACTCCCCTGTCCGGACGATGCCATATTCTACACCTCTGGGCGCACGAGCAATGAAGCTGCCTTCATGTATCAGTTATTTGTACGAATGTTTGGTACGAACAATTTACCTGATTGCAGCAATATGTGCCACGAAAGCAGTGGAGTCGCGCTTAGCGAGACCGTTGGGATAGGAAAAGGTTCCGTGACTTTAGAGGATTTTGATGAGGCCGAAGTCATCCTAGTGATCGGTCAAAACCCAGGCACAAATCATCCTCGAATGCTCAATGCACTGAAAAAAGCCAAACAAAATGGAGCTAAAATCATAACCATCAATCCCCTTCCCGAAACCGGGTTGATTCGCTTCAAAGACCCGCAAAGTATAGGTGATGTTTTGGGCGAAGGAACTGCCCTAACGGATCTTTTCCTCCAAGTAAAAATTAATGGAGACGTAGCACTATTGAAAGCGATATTAAAGCTACTCTGCGCAAAGGAAAGGGAAAATCCAGGTAAGGTATTTGACGCTGATTTCATTCATACAAAAACCGAGGGCTTTGAAGCGTTTATTTCGTCAATCGAAGCATACGACCTAGCTAAACTTAGCAAGGCTTGTGGTATCTCGACCGATCAAATCCATGAAGCGGCTGAAATGCTGGCGTCAACTTCAAAAATTATCGCATGTTGGGCCATGGGCTTAACCCAACATAAAAATGGCGTTGGCAACATCCAAGAAGTTGTAAATCTCCTTTTAGCTAAAGGAAGCATCGGCAAACCTGGTGCTGGAACCTGCCCAGTGCGCGGCCACAGCAATGTTCAGGGCGATCGAACAATGGGTATATGGGAGAAGCCAAAAGCAGCCTTTCTTGATAAACTAGAAGAAGTTTTTGACTTCAAAGCACCAAGGAATCATGGGCTCGATGTAGTAGATTGCATCAAGAAAATGCACGAGGAAAAAGGCAAAGTATTTATTGGAATGGGCGGTAATTTCCTTTCCGCTACACCTGACACCACATTCACGGCTCAGGCGCTAAGGAATTGCAGCCTCACAGTTCATGTGAGCACCAAATTGAATCGATCGCATTTAGTAACGGGAAAGCGGGCGATTATCCTCCCCAGTCTGGGGCGTTCAGATATCGATATTCAAAAATCAGGAAAACAGTTTGTAACGGTTGAGAACTCTATGGGAATCGTTCATACAAGCGAAGGACGGTTGAAACCCTTAGCAAGAACCCTCATGAGCGAACCAGCTATTATCGCAGGAATCGCCAAAGCAACCCTGCATCCTAATCCCAACATCGATTGGGATAAATTGAAAGACAATTATGATGCGATTCGTGATAAGATTGAGATGGTAATCCCCGGTTTCGAACATTACAATGAGCGGGTTCGTGAACCAAACGGATTCTACCTTCCTAATAATGCCCGTGAAGGTGACTTTGACGTTTTAGGCGGTCGGGCCAAATTCAGTGTTAACCCAGTACCCGATAATGCACTGGAAAAAGGCGAGTTCATTATGACTACCGTTCGAACGCATGATCAATTCAATACGACCATTTACGGACTTAATGACCGCTATCGAGGTGTTTTTAACGAACGCAGAGTTATTCTCATGAATCTCCAGGACATACAAAACGAAGGATTATCAAAAGGCGATGTAGTCGATTTAATAAACGAGCATAATGGTGTAAAACGTATCGCTCCCAGGTTTTTAGTAATTCCTTATGATGTGCCAAGTCAATGTACGGTCACCTACTTTCCTGAAACAAATGTTTTGGTCCCTATCGATTCCGTTGCGGACAAATCCAACACTCCAACAAGTAAATTGGTAAAAATTAGATTGCAAAAAATTGCGATTTAAGGTGCCAAACTCATTTCAGCCCATTTGTCATGTTCTGGTTCTAGGTATGGTTTCTGCCTTCACGCATGTCTTAAATAAATTTCAAAAGAATGGAGCCTAAATCCAAATCAAAGCCAAAGAATAAAATCTCGATCGCGCATGTTTTTAAGACCATTGTCTGGCCCAGAAGGAGGGTTATTTCATTCGGGCTGGTCCTGATCGTCATAAGTCGCTTGGCGGGTTTGGTTTTACCAGGCGCGAGTAAATACTTGATGGATGATGTCATAGTTGGCAAGGATTATCAGATGCTCAAAATGCTATTATTGGTCGTAGGTGCCGCCCTACTCGTTCAATCGGTTACTTCATTTCTATTAACCAACATACTAAGTGTTGAAGCGCAACGACTCATATCTATACTTCGTGCTCAAGTCCAGCAGAAAATCCTGCAATTGCCTATTCGATTCTTTGATAATCACAAGAGTGGTGAGCTCGTCTCTCGCATCATGACAGACGTTGAAGGCGTACGAAATATAGTCGGAACGGGACTTGTTCAACTTATTGGCGGACTGCTGACATCGGTTGTGTCGCTTTTTTTATTGATCCAAATAAGCCCAAAAATGACACTCTTTGTTCTGCTCCCTGTAGTTGTTTTTGCAGGCATTTCGCTCAAAGCTTTTGCCTATATCAGACCTATTTTTAGAGAAAGAGGTAAGATAAATGCGGAAGTCACAGGACGCTTGGTCGAAACCCTCAATGGCGTTCGTGTCATAAAAGGATTCCATGCTGAACCTCAAGAAGTAAAAACCTTTGAAGAAGGAGTTGAGCGTTTGTTTTTGAATGTCAAAAAGAGTCTAACATCAACCAGCCTAATTACGAGTTTGGCTACCTTGCTCTTGGGCCTAGCATCTGCTGGTATCATGGGAATCGGTGGAAGCATGATGATTGAACAAGAAATCACCACGGGCGACTTTTTATCCTTCACCCTATATCTAGGATTCATGATCGCGCCTTTGGTTCAAATGAGCAACATTGGCAGCCAGTTGACGGAGGCTTTCGCAGGTTTAGATCGAACCGAGGAAATCATGAATATGGAACCCGAGGAGGACTCGTCCATTCGCACAATATCATTGGCCGAAATTCAAGGTGACATTAGATTCGATAATGTGAGTTTCGCATATGAAGAAGAAAAAGAAGTGTTACATAACATCAGCTTTGAAGCAAAAGCTGGATCTGTAACAGCATTGGTGGGAACGTCAGGGTCGGGAAAGACAACAATAGCAGGCCTTGCAGCCACTTTTTTAAATCCAAATACAGGAACCATTTATCTAGATGGTAAAGATTTATCCAAAGTTACATTGGGAAGTTTTCGAAGTCGCCTAGGCGTTGTGCTTCAAGACGATTTTCTCTTTGAAGGAACCATTCGTGAGAATATACTCTTCCCTAGACCGCAGGCCAGTGAAGAACAACTTAAACAAGCAGTGGATGCAGCTTATGTAAGTGAATTTTGCGATCGATTTGAACTTGGATTGGATACGGTAATTGGCGAACGCGGTGTGAAACTATCTGGCGGTCAACGTCAACGAATTGCAATCGCCCGCGCTATTCTGGCCGATCCAAAGGTGTTAATCTTAGATGAAGCTACTTCTAATTTAGACACTGAAAGTGAGTCATTTATACAAGATAGCTTATCAAAATTAATGAAAGGGAGAACAACATTTGTCATAGCGCATCGACTGAGCACCATTAGGCAAGCCAATCAGATTTTGGTTGTTGAAGATGGGCAAATTGCTGAGCGAGGAACACATGATGAATTGATAACTAAAGAAGGTAGATATCACCAACTTTACACCTACCAAGCTCGGATATAGGCACCTCTAATCGTCATTTCGCGTGGCTTCGTACAAGATAACAGCTACGCTTACAGAAACATTTAAGGAATCTACAACGCCTCGCATAGGAATGATAATGTGGTGATTGGCGTTTTCAAACCAAAACGAAGACAACCCTCGAGATTCAGCCCCAAAAACAATGGCCTTATTGGCTTCGTTTGCTACGATTTTGTAGTCGACTGCCTTGCCCGAAAGTACGGCTGCATATACCTCTGCTCCTTGCGTTTTAACAAGGTCTAGTGCCTGCTCATTTGTACAAAAAACAGCGTTCACAGTAAATACTGCTCCCCTACTGTTACGAATCACATTTGGATTGAATAAATCAACCTCAGTTTCGGTTACCAATACATTTTTGATACCCACAGCATCACAAGTTCTTAAAATTGCACCAAGGTTTCCTGGCTTTTCAACGGCCTCAATAATTACAGTGACATCTTGTTTGGAAATGCTTTCTATCGAAGTGTTCCAAGAGCGAAAAGCCATTAAAAAATTACCCGGAATGGTTTGGTAAGCCAGTTCGTCAAAAAGTGCTTTCGAAAGATGTATAAGCTCGACTTCACTGACATTAACTATCGCTTCGATTTCTTTGAGGCCTAAGTATGATTCACAATACAATACGGACAATGGACTTAATCCTGACTTAATCGCAAGGTCCAACTCTGGACGTCCTTCCATGATAAATACACCTTCACGCTTTCTCGTTCGTGATTTCGCCAACGAACGGAAATATTTAAAGCGCGCATTTGTGAAACTGGTGATTTGAATCATCTGTCAATAGTAGGATAAAACGAGAAACGATTGATGAAATTGGGTTATGGAGATTATCCATGCGCTTAATGCCTCTTAAATACAACGCGATAGCAATAGCTTCCAATTCCGAAAAAGTAATACATCTCCCCTCTATAAGCCTTAATTGCAGCGATTAAACTAAAAACAAAGTAGACTATATTGGCAAATACAACCAGTCCGATATACGCCCAAAACTCTATGCAAATTGTGCAATTTCCGAACAACCAAATTTGCAATGACCAGTAGAGCAAACCCCAGTTCAACAAGGTTGTCGGGAATTGAGAAAGCAAGCTTTGCAGTGAATGAAAATGAATGAAATCGCTCTTTCTTCGATTTACAAAATAGTAGACAATAGCCGCAATTAAATTAATCACAGGTAGTGGCAGCGCCACCGCCACCGCAGCGAACATCATCAGATAGGCACCCATGGCGTCTTCCCGCTCTCTCAGCGGAATTTCATCCGGTTGTGGATGTGGTCCATACATGGTTCCTAGCACTTAAGCATTTAATGAACGTCAGCATCTAGTATGTTTTCGCCAGCATCTTCAGAATCTGGCTCACCATGAAATGGTGGGTATTGGTCCGTTAAATACATGAGATAATTTGAAACTCGTTGTGACCATCTTAAATAAGAAAGCTGAAAATTAAACATAGACCTTGGGAATTTAGCCGTGAACAATACAGCCCAAAACGCAATGAAGTTTACGAACAAGACGCCAATTCCCAATACGCCTAAAATTAGACCATGTGGTATCAAAACATAGACAAACCCAAAAAAAGCCCGAACCAAAACGAGCCCTCGCGATATTTCAGTTGGATATGAAATTTCGAGCGTGGTTTTATCATCCTCAGCATCTAATCCAAAAGCAGGATAACCATCAGCCATGTTTAAGATTCGAGCGCTTACTCGAAGATTCCACCGCTGATATTTGACTTGAAACTCAAACCACGACTCTGGATAACGACCAGTAAATAATACAACCCAAAAAGTGAGAAAATGCAAGACACCTGCCGCTATTCCAAGAAATCCTAATAGAAAGCCATGCGGAATAAGAATGTAGAAAAATCCTAAAATTGAGCGTAGTAAAAGCTCACCTCTTGAATAATGTTCTTGATGTAGAATGTCAAATTTCATCATGATAAATAGGTTTTGGTTATTCAATAATAAGTCAGAATGCTCAGAATTCCCGAAAAGTATGAGCGGTGGAAAATCGAGAACTATTACAGTATGATTTTCTTGATAAATGGTCAACCTGAAATCCAAACCAATTTGTCCCGATAATTTATCTGGATTAATCTAAATTCGCGACCAACAGAAAAACGAAAAAAAAACAATCCATGGATTTTGATCTAATAGTATTAGGAAGCGGACCTGGCGGATACGTAGCAGCCATTAGAGCCTCGCAACTTGGCTTGAAAACAGCAATCGTTGAGCGCGAATCGCTTGGCGGAATTTGCTTAAACTGGGGATGTATTCCAACAAAAGCACTTGCTAAAAGCGCTCAAGTGTTTGATTATTTAATCATGCTGGAGACTACGGCATTACCGTTTCAGATCATAAAGCGGATTTCAAGTGCCATTGTTGGCAGAAGTCGAGATGTTGCTGGAAGCATGAGTAAGGGCGTAGAGTTTCTCATGAAAAAGAATAAAATCGAAGTGATCATTGGTACAGGCAAGCTGAAGGCTGCAGGTAAACTTGAGGTGACCGATGACAAAGGCAAGTCAAAAGAGGTGACTGCGAAAAGCATCATCGTTGCAACGGGTGCTCGATCCAGAGAGCTTCCTCACATTAAGCAAGACGGTAAAAAGATTATTGGATATCGCGAAGCAATGACCCTTCCAACCCAACCAAAGAAAATGGTTGTTATGGGATCCGGCGCCATCGGTTCTGAGTTTGCATATTTCTATCAGACACTGGGCACAGAGGTTACGCTTATCGAATACTTAGACAACATTGTTCCAGTTGAAGACGAAGAAGTAAGCAAGCAACTTGGCACGAAGCTTCAAGAAGTCTGGAATGAGTGTTATGACCGGCACCGAGGTTACTGAGGTAAAAACTTCCGCGAAAGGTTGCACGGTTAATTACAAAGACAAAAAAGGCAGAAGGCAACTATTGAATGTGATGTAGTTCTTTCGGCAGTAGGAATTGTTGCGAACATTGAAGAACATAGGACTTAGAGGATGTTGGAGTTGCCACCGATCGAGGAAAGATCATGGTAAACGAATACTATGAGACCAACATCCCGGTGTATTCGCTATTGGCGACTGTGTGCCAGGTCAAGCACTAGCGCACGTAGCATCAGCTGAAGGAATTATTTGTGTTGAAAAAATTGCAGGTCAATCTCCTGACGCACTTAGATTACGGAAACATCCCAGGATGCACGTATTGCTCACCAGAAGTTGCAAGCGTTGGTATGACAGAAAAAGCAGCAAAAGAGGCTGGATACGAATTGAAAGTCGGAAAATTCCCTTTCAGCGCATCTGGAAAGGCGAAAGCCTCAGGTCACTCAGATGGTTTTGTCAAACTAATTTTTGACGCGAAGTACGGTGAACTCTTGGAGGCCATATGATCGGTTAGCCAACGTGACTGAATTGGTTGCTGAGTTGGTCGCCGTTCGAAAACTTGAGACAACAGGTCACGAGTTGATCAAAACAGTGCACCCACACCCAACTATGAGTGAAGCCATTATGGAAGCTGCCGCTGCGGCTTATGATGAGGTTATTCACCTATAGAACTCACTAATAAATTAGAAAGCCTTGATCAAATTGATTAGGGCTTTTTTATTTTGACTGGTTTTAATTGATGCTAAAATTATATTTGCACCCGCTAATTGGCGAGGTAGCTCAGACGGTTAGAGCGCAGGATTCATAACCCTGAGGTCGGGGGTTCGATTCCCCCCTTCGCTACTAGAAATAGCCCCTTTATCGGGGCTTTTTTTTTTATATCATTCAACCTGTGCGCAAGATTCTTATCCGCCTTCTGGCGGACGGGGGTTCCCCCGATAGCTATCGGGACCCCTTCGCTACTAGGAATAGCCCCTTTATCGGGGCTTTTTTTTTAATATCATTCAACTTGTGGCAGGATTCTTATCAGCCAGCTGGCGGACGGGGGGGACTTTTCTAGTTCTTCGCTCTTTATAATTCTCAATTCTGCTTCAATCTTCTAAAAAACTGAAAACTTGAGAAATTAATAGACGAGTAAAACTTTAATTATTGAAAGACCGAACATCTTGTCCGGTAGCTTAGACCGAACCAAACGTCTTTTTATCAATGGTTGATAAATTGTATTAGTCATTATAGCTCAAAAGATTATATTGCGATCACTCGAGTTGAGTTTATTAATCGATAACAGACATGGCTGAAAAGCAAAAATTTGAACTGGAATTTACTGTCAAATCTTCCGTTAAGATTCTTTACCAATGTTTATCTACTAGTAGTGGGCTATCCGATTGGTTTGCAGATGATGTTACTATAAAGCGTGATCAAGCAAAGTTTGAATGGGATGGGTCTGTAGAGGAGGCTGTGATCTTGGCTAAGAAACAGGAGCAGTTCATCCGGTATCAATTTGTTGAGGATGAGGGCACTGACTATTATTTTGAATTCCTAATTAAAACAGATCAATTAACAGGCGATGTTGGCCTTTTTATCACCGATTTTGCCGAAAAAGATGAGATTGAAGCACAAACGAGGCTTTGGGAATCTCAGATAGGGGAACTTCTACACATATTAGGCTCCTAGTCGAGCAGGCCAATTGGCCTTACATTTGAGGTCTCAAGTTGCCACATTTGAAAAAGCTGCATCTTCTTATTATTAAGTCCTATTTGGGACCATTTATCCTGACGTTTTTCATTACGCTGTTCATATTTGTGATGCAATTTCTTTGGAAATACATCGATGAACTTGTTGGAAAAGGGCTAGAATGGTATCTCGTTGGTGAACTGCTTTTTTACGCATCCGCCAACCTTGTGCCGATGGCACTTCCGCTTGCGATATTGCTGGCATCCATTATGACCTTTGGAAGTTTTGGTGAACATTACGAATTGGTCGCCATGAAATCGAGTGGAATGGGACTTATTCGAATAATGTTCCCCTTATTAATTGTCACCCTACTCACCAGTGCCTCTGCGTTTATGTTTACCAACTACGTCTGGCCAAAGGCTAATTTGGAGTTTGCCTCCCTACTCTATGATATCCGACATAAAAAACCAACCTTCGATATCACCGAAGGCATCTTTTATGCTGGAATTGAAAACTATGTTATTCGTGTGGATAAAAAGGATGAGGATGGTCGAGGCATGCACGATGTCCTTATTTATGATCATTCCTCAGATAAAGGAAATGCGCATGTTATTCGAGCCGAGTCGGGAAGAATGGATATGAGTAGCGATGAAAGATACCTCATATTTGAGCTAAACAACGGTACGAGTTACGAAGAGCTTGAAGGGGACGATAAACCACATATGTTATCCGAATTTGGTTCGGAAATAATGCGCTTCGACCTAAGCGGTTTTCAGATGGAGCGAAGTGATAAGGATATCTTCAAAGACAACTATCAGATGTTGAATTTAAGTCAGTTGGACGAGGCAATTGATTCTCATCTGATCCGATATGCCAATAAAAAAGAAGAGTTAGACGCGAACATTTATAACCGAACAATTAAAGCTGAATACTTAGATACTGTAGATCAAAGCATTATTTCAGATAGCAACTTAATACTTGCTTATGAATCCTTTAATAAGCAACATAAAATGGCCTTTCTCGAAACGGCTGTTTCAAACTTGAGACAAAACAAGACTACATTGGCATCGAAAGCTGAGATATTGGAGGGTGCCTCTCGTAACATTAATCGACATCTAATCGAATGGCACAGAAAATTCACGTTATCTATAGCTTGTATTATTCTGTTTTTCATTGGGGCACCTTTAGGGGCAATCATCCGAAAAGGTGGTTTAGGACTACCTGTGGTAATATCCGTACTATTCTTTTTGGTTTATCATATAACCTCTATAACCTTTGAAAAGCTTGCAAAGCAAAATGAAATGGATGCAGCATTGGGTATGTGGATTGCAACTTACGTCTTACTCCCAATTGGCTTTTATTTAACCTATCAAGCGAGTACTGACAGCAAACTTTTGGATATGGAAACATACACCAAGGCGATCAGAAGTATTCTTGACTTCTTCAAACGAAAGTCGAAGGAGCAAACTCCGGCCATTAAATGAAAATTCTTGTCGTTTTGAGCCGGGTTCCTTGGCCCTTAGAAAAAGGTGACAAGCTTCGAGCCTACCATTTAATCCGAGAGTGGTCAAAAGATAATGAAGTAACCCTTTTTTGCCTTACGGATCGCGGCATTGATCCACAAGCCGAGTCAAAGCTCAATGAAATATGTTCTCAAGTTTTCATTTATCGCTTTAATAAGGTGGAAATCGCGGTCAGGATGTTTTTAAGCATATTTCGAAAGAAGCCGTTTCAAGTCAACTATTTCCATTCTCGGAAGGCTCAAAAGGCTTTCGACATATTTATTGACAACAACATTCCTGATCATATTTTTTGCCAACTGGTTAGAACTTCCGAATACGTTAGGAAATACAATGTTATCCATAAGTCGATCGACTATATGGATGCCTTTTCAACGGGAATGAAGCGAATGGCAGAGCGCTCTCCATGGCCATTATCGTTCATGATGAAAATAGAATATAAAAGGCTGAAAGCCTATGAGAATGGCGTTCAAGGAATGTTCCAAAAGCGATTCATCATATCGGATCAAGATCGAAAACAAATGGATTTCATAGAAGATCTCCAAATCATCTCGAATGGAATTGACCCCATCTTTTTAGAGAAAATAAAATCATTGGAAACAAAGAAACATGACATACTTTTTACTGGTAACATGTCGTACCGACCAAATGTGGAAAGTGCTAAGTTTCTAATTAGCGAAATCATGCCCATTGTTTGGAAAAAGCATCCGAATGCTACTGTATGTCTTGCCGGAGCCGATCCATCAGCACAAGTAATCGGATTGAAATCGGAACGCGTATCTATCACAGGGTGGGTTGATGATATTTCGCGGATTTATAGGCAATCTAGGGTGTTTGTTGCCCCAATGCTCGTAAATACGGGTCTACAAAACAAGTTACTTGAGGCCATGGCCTCTGAAATTCCATGCATAACCACTTCGCTTGCGAATAATGCGCTGAAGGCTAAACCAAATAATGAAGTAATCATTGCAGACGACAAAGAGCAATTTTCAGATTCCATCAGTAGGATTCTTGAGCAAGACCAAGCCCTTGCCAGTATTGCCACCAACGGTAAAAACTATGTAAAGGCAAACTTTAGCTGGGAAAAATCATCCCAAGAATTTATCGATGCATTCAATAAGATTAATCGAGCAACGAGCTATTGAACCAGGAATCTTGAGTCAAATAATGGGCTGAGAGGGAAATCGTGCATTGATCAATTTTCAGCTTTCAACAAATAGCGTTCATTAATTCTCAGTTCAGGTCGATTTACCACCTATTACTTGCGTTAAATTCGATGTAATCAAAACACATCCGATGCCAAGAATCAAGAAAGAGTCGAGAAAAATTTTTGTCTTAGATACTTCAGTCATCTTGCATGATCATCAGGCAATTAACAATTTTGATGAGCACGATATCTGTTTACCAATCACTGTTCTCGAAGAGCTTGATAATTTTAAACGCGGAAAAAACAGTAAAAACTACGAGGCGCGCGAATTTATTCGACTCATCGATAAATTAAGTGCCGACTTCATGCTCCAAGATTGGATACCCTTAGAAGGCGTAAAAAGGGGCAAGTTTAAAATCATTCTTAACAACGGTAAATTAGCCGTAGATGCTGAAAAAATTTATGCCGACAATAAAGCCGATCATCGCATATTGAATACGGTGTTACACCTGAATGACACGGAAAAAGATGCCAAAGTAATTCTCGTCACCAAAGACATTAATCTCCGGCTAAAAGCCAAAGCATTAAATCTTCATGCGGAAGATTATGAAACAGGCAAAATAAATGATGTTGACGAGCTGTATAAAGGCAACATAACGTTAGAGGATATTGATAGTGAATATATTAGAAAACTCTATACTCACGGTTTAACTGAAGATATATCTATTCTAAAGAAAGTCATTGACAATCACTATTATATCTTAAAGAATGGCAAAACATCCTCTCTGGCATATTACAACCCTTTAAATGCCATGATAGAGCGAGTTGAAAAAGCTCTATACTTATGGAGTTAAGCCTCGAAATGCGGAACAAACTTTTGCCATGCACGCTTTGATGAATCCCGCTATTAAGCTCGTCACATTGCAGGGAGTGGCAGGTACTGGAAAAACGTTATTGGCTTTAGCGGCAGCTCTTGAACAAAAAAAGGAGTATCTGCAAATAATACTAGCTAGGCCAATTGTTCCTTTGAGTAATCGAGATATCGGCTTCCTCCCTGGAACAGCCGAGCGAAAAATCGATCCATACATGCAACCACTTTGGGACAATTTAGAATTCATTAAAAGTCAATTCTCTGAAAATGAGAAGCGTTACAAGCAAATACTGGTCATGCTGAAGGAGAAGAAAATTGAAATCACTCCGCTGGCCTTTATCCGTGGGCGCAGTCTAAGTAATGTATATTTTATTGTAGACGAGGCTCAGAACCTAACTCCACATGAGGTGAAAACCATTATCACTCGGGCTGGCGCCAACACTAAAATCATTTTTACAGGCGACATAAGGCAGATAGACACACCATATCTTGACGAACAATCAAACGGTCTCAGTTATATCATAGACCGATTAAAAGGCAATTCATTGTTTGCTCATATTACGTTAACCAAAGGAGAACGCTCTGAGTTAGCTAATTTGGCAAACGAGCTACTATAATCACATGACAGAGACAAGTGAAGGAAGGCCAAATATGCACCTAAGGCGATGCCCAAAATGCCAAAGTTGGATGGATGCCGAAATTGAAACGTGTCCTACTTGCGGCTTTGAGCTTTTAAAAGAAAGAAGGGCGGAAATCAAAAAGCGACAGGAGGTAGATGATCTTCATATTCCCATTTGGCGAATAAATATATCTGATCCACTTTGGTTGAAAATAGTCAAACGCCCAATCCAGATTGTTCAGCTCTTACTTTATGCTATCGTAGGCTTCTTCATATACCTTTCAACCTCCCTGGCCCATTGAAATCGATGCAACATATATGGCTTTATTGCTTCTTACTCCTACTCTTCTCATGTTATAAATTGTTCGAGTCATTCAATCCTAACATCATTTTCTTTCATGCTTACTTTGAAGACATTCTAGCGCTACCTATTATTCTAAAATCAAGTCAATTGATACTCCAGCGTGTTTTTAAACCATTCAGAAACTTCACATTAAGTGCATTTGACATCATCCTTATCACAGCCGCAGTTAGTGTCTATTTCGAAGGTTATTTACCGACAGTCGATACCAGATTTACGCGTGATTACTTGGATATTGTTGCCTATCTAATCGGAGCCCTGATTTTTGCCAAATGGATGAATTTTCCAATTCCAAATATTCAATCTAAGTCGGAGATTATTTGATAAATCCGAGCAACTGCAGGGCAAATTCTGCCGTTTTTTCGAGTTAAATGAGTGATTTCAGCCTGTCCATTTTGATTCGTATGTGGAAATTGCCTGCACGCACGAGGTCGATATTCATAAATAGCGCAATAATTGTTCTCGCTTAGGAATGGACATGGCATTCCTTTAAACACATGATCCCCATCTTCATCTGTTCGTAAATAAGTAGAAACAAACTCTCTTTCAGAAACCCTTAATTTACTGGATATCCGAGATATATCGCTGTTTGTCACCAATGGCCCAGTAGTCTTGCAACAATTTGCGCACTCCAAACAATCTATTTCATTAAACGCTTTTTCGTGGGCAGAATTAATGGTCTGATCCAACGTTTTTAATCTTTTCAATCGGTCGATTCGTTTGGTCAAGTTTTTCTTATTACTTTCCGACCATTGAAGAAGTTTAAAATATTCTGATCGCATAATTCAGATATTGATGAATTAAAATGTTGATTATTTAAAGATTATTCAAACTTTTGCGGGATACGGAATGATAGAGAATAAAACCAAACTTGCCTACAGCTTAATCCATGAAACGGGTGAGTCAATTGATACCGATCGGTTTCTTTTCGCATGTCGCGGAAATTTCAATTCATCTATCACTGACAACATCCTTTTCCTGACCGAAGGTAATCTTCACGACCTTGATAGTTCAAAGATTTCCAAAAAGGTATACTACCTGATGGTAGAAGGTTTACAAAACATCACACGACATCAACACTATACGCATGACGGACACTCCTATGAAGGGGGCTTGTTTATCATAAACCGTCATCCAGAAGCGTATAGTATCACTTATGGCAATTGGGTAGCAGCTGACATCAAGGATATGTTAGAAGAGCGATTGGGAACTATAAGCAACAAAGAACAATCAGAACTGAAAGAATACTATCTCGAAATATTAAGTTCTTCTGGATTTTCTTCAAAAGGTGGTGCTGGACTTGGCCTTGTTGATATGGCTCGAAAATCCTCAGGAAAGCTGTCTTATCACTTCGTCCCCGTAAATGATGGCTACTTCTATTATTTGAATTTGTGTATTGCCATTGATCCAGAGGTTTATGACGCACAGGACCCTCAGGGATATTTAGATCGTGCGGTTGCATTGCACGATGAGATGATTGCTTGTGAAGCTCAAATCTTATTTAAAGGATTACTTCACGAGGACAACGTAAATCATTTATCGAACCAGATCGACACTACCATCAGCGATGATCCTGAAGGAGGAGGTCTTGGATTGGTTATGACTGAGTTGTTGCGGAATGTTGCAAAACATGCTTACAACAGATACAATTACCCCGGTAAGCCTGGTGTTTTTATGCTTCAAAAAAATGATAAAAGGTATTGCATGTTTTCTGGTAATTACGTTCAAAGCGATAAAACTGAAACATTAGACAAAATAGTTAGCGCGATCAATGTTCTAACAACAGACGAATTAACGAAATACTTAGCGACACATGCTGAAGGTGCCGAATCCAGTAAAGGAAAAGGTCTAATGCAATTGCGAAAAATCAGCGGTCATGAAATCGATCACGAAATCCTTGTCCACCGATCTGACCCACCATTCTTTATTCTTCAAATTCATCTATCAAAATAGCATAGGATTGCAGGCAACTGTTACCTTTGACCTTTGATGACTTTCTCCTCGCCATCCTTTCTCTGGGCACTCGGAATACTGGCTATTCCTATCATCATTCACCTTTTCCAGTTTCGTAGATTCAAAAAACTATACTTCTCTGACATCAGCTTGCTGAAAGAGATACAAACGAAATCTCAAATAAAAAAACCAACTCAAACATTTTCTGGTCCTTTTCTCAAGGTTGGCATTTCTCGCTTTTCTTGTTCTTGCGTTTACAGATCCTCGCATAGAAAATGAAGATGCTAAAACCTTAGATGGTAACGTTAAGTATGTTAGTGTATATATTGACAATTCCTTGAGCATGCAAAGCCAGGGGGAGTCGACATCACTTTTTAAACTCGCTTTAAGGGACGCATTTGAAATCGTAGATTCCTATAGTTCTGAAGTTAAATTTCAACTCATTACCAATGACCTAAGTTCGGAACAAAGAAAATTTGTTGATAAAGAGACTTTTGTTTCTAGACTGGATGCCATTAATTATTCGCCAAATTTTCAAACTATTAATCGAGTAATTCAGTTTCATATTGACTCGAAAGCCGTTGAAGAAATTGGATCTAGTGTAATTTATCTTTTATCTGATTTTCGAAACAATATTGATTCAACCACTTGGAAACAGGACTCCTTGCTTGAAATTAATGTACTGCCGTACACTAGTGTGGCGGATGTAAATGTTGGAATAGATAGCGTATGGATAAATGAACCAATAGTCACGGCCGGGAAGGAAGTAATTCTTAATTATAGAATTACAAACTATGGAGTGTCTTTTCAAAATAACGTTGAAGTCAACTTAGAAATTAACGGGTCCATTCTTTCAAGTTCAATTTTGGAGCTAGAAGCTAATTCGACTCTTGATACAGGATTCGCTTTTATCCCATCCGAATCATCAATCATTCAGGGTAACATTTCTCTTAAGATCGACCCCATCGACTTTGACAATAATTATTATTTCACCTTCGAAGTTGATAAGTCTTATCAAGTATTAGAAATATCGGGAAGCAACATAAAATCACCTTTTGAAAAGGTTTTTGATGCCGAAACATTCGCCTATCACAAAGTTGGAGAGAATAGTATCCGACAAGATTCATTAAACCAATTAAATCTGTTGATTTTCAATCAATTGGAAAATCTAAACTCTGGACTAATGTCTTCCATTTCCGCTTTGACTAAAAATGGAGTGAATGTTCTGATTTCCATACCCAAAGACATCTCCAAAAGCAGCCGAGAACTTATTCAATCTGAGTTTAATGTTTCGCTCGAAAGCTGGGATACTTCAAGTGTAGAAGCGAATTTTCTAGAGACTAATGACGCCATTTTTAAGGATGTTTTTGAGACGCAGCCGAAAAATTTAAACTATCCCAATGTTCACGGCCATTGGAAGTTAAAAGGTAACGACATCCAACCTTTGATCCAATTGTTCAATAATGATCCATTGGTATGCGCCATTCCAATACACAACGCTCGTGTTTTTTTCATTTCCACCGAACTTTCTGAGAGCTATACCAACTTTCAAAAGCACGCCCTATTCGTTCCTACCGTTTTAAATATATGCATGGAATCTGGTCTCTCCCATCGCCTTTCATACTTAGTCGGTGATTCGAAGATTGAAATACCCAACAAGCTAGCTGAATCATATGAAATATCATCAATTGAGGATAGTACGACTTTCATTCCAGGAATTATCTATGATGGGTTGACGCTACACGATTTAATAAAGGCTCCAGGGTTTTATGAGTTAAAAACGATGAACATTCCTTTAAAAATGCTGGCCTTTAACTACAATAGAAAAGAAAGCATCATTCAGAATAAAGCTAAAAAAACCATAGATAGTTATTTTACAAATTCGGGTTACAACTTTCGTCTCATCGATGAGACCGGAGAAGCCCTTGGTGCTGCAATTAATATTCGCAACGATGGTTATAAACTATGGCCATTTTTACTCCTTTTCGGATTGTTTTTTCTATTAATTGAATCCGTTTTATTAAAACTCTTTAGATGAAAACTAAACTTATAAAACAGGTAATCATCCACTACCCTAATCATCCATTTAATGGTAAAACGGTCGATATTCTGGTGCGAAACGGTTTAATCGAAAAAGTAGGAGTTGCATTAAAGGTGGAATCATCTGATATCGATGTCATTTCAATAAATGGCCTCCTATGTTTACCCGGTTTAATGGATGCTCAATGCACAATACCCGAGCCGGGGAATGAGCATAGAGAAACGCTAGTTTCAGCAGCTAAAGCGGGCAAAAAGGGTGGTTTTCATTGTATTGCCATGCTTCCCAACACATATCCTGTAATTGATAATAAAGCGCAACTAAGGTTTGTCCTTAACCAAGCGGATCAACTTTCCTTGCGAATTCTCTGTTACGGAAGTATAACCAAATCAGCACAGGGAATCGAGTTAAGTGAAATGTTTGATTTAAAGCAACATGGCGCGATTGCTTTCACAGATGGAAAGCATGCTGTTTCGGATGTCAATATGATGAAAAGGGCACTTGATTACGTGAAAAATTTCCAAGGCATCGTTTGTTCCTTTCCAAATGATGAACGCATTAATCCTGGTGGAATGGTCAACGAAAGCCCTGACAATACCACTTTAGGGATTAAATCGACCCCTGAATTGGCAGAAGAAATTATGTTGAATCGGGACATATATCTGCTTGAATACACTAATTCTTCCATGCATGTGAGCACGGTGAGCACAAAAGGATCGATTGAATTGATCAAAAAGGCGAAGGATAATAAACTAGATATAACTGCCGCGGTAGCCTTGCCCAACCTCTTGTTTACTGAGCAAGAACTTGCTGGATTTGATTCCAATTTTAAAACGCTCCCTCATCTTCGAGATGAAAAAACTCGAAAGTCGCTTATCGAAGCCGTCAATAACGGAACGATAGACATGATCGTAACTGACCACACACCTGAAAATATTGAAAATAAAGACCGTGAATTCGATCATGCCGCATTCGGTATGACCATGCTTGAAACCGCACTAAGCCTAATTAACAGTGAATTGAGTTCCGAAATTTCTTGGGAGATTGTAGCGAAAACAATGAGCCTTAATCCTAGAAAGCGATTTGGAATAGACTTACCACAATTAGAAATTGGTGCTCCATTCGAATTCACCTTATTTGATCCTAATTCAGTTTGGAATTATGACGAAGATTCATTAGCCTCAAAATCAACTAACTCACCCGTCCTCAACAAAGAAATGAAGGGAAAAGTGGTACTTATCTAGTCTAAATAAAGCTCCAACCCGTCAAAAGCTAAATGCGCAAACTCTGGAAGCTCTTGCTCAACATCTTCATGTCGACCCATTTGATGGCTTAAGTGTGTCAAATACAGCTTTTTAGCTCCTGTTTCTAATCCGATTCCCAGCGCCTCTTCTAAGGTGAAGTGACTGATATGTTCGGTCTTTCTTAAAGCATTCAATACAAGAACATCGGCATTCTTAATTTGCGACCAAGTTGACTTAGGAATTGAATTAGCGTCAGTGATATAAACAAAACCACCTATTTTGAATCCGTAAACTTGCAGTTTATGGTGCATAACTGGTAATGGTGTAATTGTTAGCCCGCCAATACTAAACTCGTCCGATCCGATTCGATTAAAAACTATTTCTGGCACTCCAGGATAACGTTTTTCAGCAAAGGCGTAATGATAATCATGCCTCAAAGCATTTTCTACTCCCTTCGAGGCCCAAATCTGAACTGGTTTGTTTTGAATAAAGTTATAGGCGCGTACATCGTCTAAACCAGCTGTATGGTCTTTATGTTCGTGCGTGAACACTATGGCTGATAATGATCGCACTTTAGCCGCAAGCATTTGAGCTCGAAAATCAGGTCCACAATCCACAACCACTTTGATTTCTCCTTGCTCGATTAAAATACTTGTTCTTAGTCGTTTATCGTGTGGATCATTGCTTGAACACGTAAGGCAATCGCAACCTATGACAGGCACTCCCATTGAAGTTCCTGTACCTAAAAACGTAATCTTTAATCCTTCACTCATTTTGTAATTAAAGGAAGCTCATAAATGGATTTGAGCTTGCTCACTGCGTAGTCAATTTCCTCTTTATTATTATTTCGACTAAAAGAAAACCTAATCGATGGACGATTTGGGTTTGAACCAATCGCTGTTAAGACATGCGAACCAATGTTGCTTCCCGAACTGCAGGCACTCCCTCCGGAAACAGCCACACCTTCGATATCTAGATTAAATAGAAGCATTTCCTTTTTGTCCGTTTCTGGCAGACAAACATTGAGCACCGTATAAAGCGATTCCCCTTCTGCATCACCATTGAATTGAACTTCAGAAAAGGTTTCGCGCAACTTCTTAATCATATAAAATTTCAAATCCCGAATGTAGCTCACATCTTGATCGATATTGGCGTAAGCCAAATCCAAGGCTTTAGCTAAGCCCATAATGCCATAAACATTCTCAGTTCCCGCCCGCATGCTCCGCTCTTGTGCGCCTCCTCGAATTAATGGATTTACTTTGATCTTGTTACTTACATACAAGAATCCAACACCTTTTGGACCATGAAATTTGTGCGCAGCACAGGTGATGAAATGCACATTTAAAGACCTGACATCCAGCTTATAATGCGCAATCGTTTGAACTGTATCTGAATGCAGGACAGCATTGAATTCTTCGCATAAAGCTGCGACTTCATTCAAGGGTAATAGATTGCCAATTTCATTATTCGCATGCATCAAGGAAACAAACGATCGTTCGTTTGTTTCAAGAAGCTGTCTCAAATGATCGAGATCAATATGTCCATTCGAAAGCACACGGACAATTGAAAGTTTTATTCTCCCTTCCCGAGCCAGCTGCTCAAGCGGATATAAAACTGCATGGTGTTCTATAGCTGAAGTAATGGCATGTTTAATCCCTAAATCATTTATACTACAAAGGATGGCCATGTTATCGGCTTCCGTTCCTCCGCTTGTAAAAACAATTTCACTCGGTTCGGCATTGATATGTGCTGCGACTCTCTTCCTTGCTAAGTCTATCGCAACTCTTGTTTTCCGACCAAAAGCATGTGTAGAGCTTGGATTTCCGTATTCATCACCCATATATTGAATCATTTCATCAATCACTTGTGGATCGAGCATGGTCGTAGCCGCACTATCAAAGTATACCTTCATCGCTTTCTTAGATTAAAGCCTTAAGTTCATTTTCAAATCGAATTGCCAAAGCCATGGCCGAATCGCTCGTCCTACTCTCCGTATAAATTCGAATAATTGGTTCCGTGTTTGATTTTCTCAGATGCACCCACTCCGATTCAAAGTCGATTTTAAGTCCATCCACTGTATTGAGATTATATTCCGAAAACTTCATTTTGAGTTTTTCAATAAGGTCGTCTGGATTCATTCCTGGTTTCAATTCTACCTTATTTTTAGCCATTTCGTAGTGAGGATAGGAAGCTCTCAGTTCAGACATTTTCTTTTTAACCATTGCCAAATGCGTCAAGAACAAAGCGATACCAATCAGCGAGTCTCGACCATAATGTAGATCAGGAACAATAATTCCACCATTGCCTTCACCACCAATAACAGCTCCAACTTCCTTCATCAATTTCACCACATTCACCTCACCCACAGCGCTAGCATGGTAGGATTGTCCACCTTTTTCCGTCACATCCTTTAGTGCTCGTGACGAAGATAAATTTGAAACTGTGGCGCCTGGTTTTGCATTCATATAATAATCTGCAATGGCCACTAGCGTATACTCTTCGCCAAACATTTCACCATTTTCTGAAATCAACGCCAATCGATCCACGTCTGGGTCGACTACAATTCCAAGATCGCATCTTTTCTCTTTTACGACCTTAGATATTTCTGTTAGGTTTTCCTTTAAAGGCTCAGGGTTATGAGCGAAAATCCCAGTTGGCTCACCATTGATTAGCTCTATTTGCTGTACCCCCAAGGCTTTCAATAAAGGAGGAATGGATATCCCTCCAGTAGAGTTTACCGGATCAACGGCAATTTTAAAATTCGCCTTCCTAATCAGTTCAGCATTTACTAATTCATGTTTTAAAACCAAATTAATGTGCTTCTCTATCCAAGAATTATCTTCCTGATAACGTCCTGTCTTCAACACGTCAACAAACTCAAATTGTTCATCCTTGATTGCTGACAAAAGCGCTTCCCCATCCTCGCCAGAAATAAACTCGCCTTTAGCGTTAAGTAATTTCAATGCATTCCATTGGATTGGATTGTGACTTGCAGTTAAAATGATTCCTCCTTGTGCTTTCAATCCAGGAACAGCAATCTCCACAGTTGGTGTCGTGCTCAATCCGAGATCAATAACATTTACTCCACTTGCCTGAAGTGTTGATGAAACGATTTGAGAC
The DNA here is from genome assembly GCA_943788145.1 of uncultured Flavobacteriales bacterium. GTDB lineage: Bacteria > Bacteroidota > Bacteroidia > Flavobacteriales_G > Salibacteraceae > SHAN690. Next base: position 26,664 of record CALSPD010000029.1, on the reverse strand, counting down.
AACCAACCTCCAGAAGGTCGAGCGTCACGGCCAATGACAATTATTGGGCTCTCTATCGAGCTCGAATTCTTAATAAATTGAGCAAAGGCCGCTGCAAATTTCACGGCATCTAATGGAGTCAAGTTTTCCCCTGGTTTCCCTCCAATTGTCCCTCTTGTTCCTGATATAGAAGATATTAAAGTCATGAATTTTTAAATGGACGCCAAAGATATAGTCCTTGGCGGAAGACACCCTTTTCTAGTTTATTCAATCCTGGGTAATTTAACCTTTAAGTCCCTTTTTATTGGCAACTTTGCACTAATGTTAAGAAGCTTGTTGAAAACGCTTGCTTGAGTAAATTGAATTGGGTCTGTCAACATCTAAATTTGTTTAAACCCACCTCTTTATGGAAAATTATGAAGACGATTTCTCGGAGAGCAACATCGATCAGCTTGTCATCAGGTTTGAAAAAATGGTGGAAGATGGTGGATCACTTTACTATGAAGTAGATGAGCTGGAAGAACTTCTTGAGCATTACATTATCAATCAAAGAGTTGAGTTAGCCTTTAGAGTGATTGGTATTGCGGGAACGCAATACCCTGGAAACAAACAACTTGCTATTAAAGAGGCCGAGCTACTCTCCATAACTGGTAAACATGAAGAGGCGCTAGAATTACTTTCAGAAATTGAGCTTTTAGAAAGCTTCAACCCCGATTACTATTTAGCGAAAGCCACAGTGCTTAGTCAAGGTGGGAACTATAAAAATGCCATCGATTCATTATTCAAGGCACTGGAATTTGCTAGAGATGAACATGATTTAATCTATTTAAATCTGGCCATTGAATACCAAAATATGGAGGACTATCCAAGGGCAATCGAATTCCTGAAAAAGTCGCTGACACTCAATTATGACAGCGAAGACGCACTTTATGAGCTTGCTTATTGTTTTGAGCTTTCAAGAAATTATGACGATGCGGTGCTAACCTTTAATAAAATTATTGATCATTCCCCATATAATGCGCATGCTTGGTTCAATTTAGGCGCCAGCTACCAAGCCCTTGGCCAATTTGAAAAAGCTCTTGTAGCATTAGATTATGTACTTATTATTGATGAGGATTTTCACGCTGCATACTTCAATAAGGCAATGGTTCTAGTTAAATTAGAAAGGTATAGTGAGGCTATCGAACTTTATAAACGCGCCTTGTCATTTGAAATTCTAGACTCTCTTATCTATTTCTACATTGGCGACTGTTACGATAATCTAGAAGATTATAAAAACGCCTTGCTGTACTTTGAAAAGGCCATAAAGAAAGATGCTGCAATGGCCGAAGGATGGATTGGAGCCAGTAGCTCTCTTGACATGTTAGAAAGAGAACTCGAAGCTCTTGAATACGCTAAGCGTGCCGTTGAAATTGATAATAAAAATGGTGATTATTGGTGTTTTCTCGCGGGTCTAGAAATGAAATATGACCTTCCTTATGATGCGGTTAATTCATTTGAGAAGGCCATTGAAATGGGCTATTTATTGGAAGACGTTTGGGAGGACTACGCCCAGCTGTGTTTAACCCTTAAAGACCAAGAACTTGCTAAAAGCGTTGTAGATCGAGGTCAGGCAATTCACGCTGAGAATAAACTCCTTCAAGTTTATCGATCCATAATACACTATGGAGATCGAGAAGAAGACATGGGCTTCGAGCTTTTAGTGCAAACTTTGATGCAGGAACCTAAATTGATTGAAGAATTTATCCTATTCTATCCCCAAGCAATGGAATTGGAGGAGATTCAATTTTTAATTGAATCGATGAAATAAACGACTGCCAAGCGCTCGGCTTGAATAGATTAACTATAAGATATGAAGGAAATTAGTGTAAGTGAATTGAAGAAACGAATAGATTCCAATGATCCGATTCAGGTAATTGATATTCGAGAGTCAAATGAATATGAATACTGTAACATAGGAGCGCAACACATACCTATGGGTGAAATAATGATGAACCTTGATAAAATCTCCAGAGACAAAGATGTGATAATCCATTGCAAATCTGGAGGTCGTTCAAGCGCCATGGTCCAAGCATTAGAAGTTAGAGGATACAATAACGTGATCAATCTAACTGGTGGCATATTAGCTTGGTCAACCGAAATTGACCCTACTGTTCCAAAATACTAGGCATGAAATCCCAGCTTATAATAGCGGCAAAGGGCATGGCTATGGGCATGGCCGAAGTCGTACCTGGAGTGTCAGGTGGAACAATCGCCTTTATTACAGGAATTTACGAGCGATTAATCAACGTTATTAAGGCTATTGGCCCTGATTTAATTACTGCGTTTCGCAAAGACGGACTTAAAGGTGCTTGGAAAGCATTAGACGGCAATTTTTTAATTGCTTTAATCTCTGGAATGGTAATAGGGATTGTAACTGGTGTTTTTCTCATCACATTTTTACTTGAAACTTTTCCGCTTTTAGTATGGTCGTTCTTCTTCGGTTTGATCATTGTGAGTGCGTGGTTTGTGGGCAAACAGATTGAAGCATGGAATGGACAAATCGTTTTCATGGCTACCCTTGGAGCCGCCATCGCCTATTTTATTACCGTGGCAGTTCCGGCTACCGGAAACCCAGCACTTTGGTATGTATTTATATGTGGCGCAATTGCTGTAAGTGCGCTCTTATTGCCCGGTATTTCGGGTAGTTTCATTTTACTTTTAATGGGAATGTACACTTACATTATTCCAACGGTAAAGACAGCTATAAAAACCTTTGAATTCGACAAACTACTTATTCTTGCTGCCTTTGGTGGTGGCATGTTTGTCGGTATGGTTATTTTTTCAAGGGTGATTTCTTGGACTTTCAAGCATTATCGTGACTTAACATTAGCGGCTCTTTCTGGTTTCTTGATAGGTTCGTTGAATAAAATTTGGCCTTGGCAAGAAGTTTTACAGACAATGGAAAAAGAAGATGGTTCCATTGTAGTTGTGTTTAGTAAAAGTGTTTTACCCAACACCTTTTCATCACTAACCGATAATTTCCTTTATGGAAGTGACCCTCAAATATTAGGCTGTATACTAATGATGGTTGCGGGTTTTTTTACTGTGTTTCTTTCTGAAACACTTGCTAACAAACTAAATGAAGCTTGAGAAAATTTGGCTTAATAGGCAATCCCCTTTCGCATTCTTATTCTGCACGCTACTTCAAAAATAAATTTGAACGTGAAGCTATTCTTTCCACTTACGAACTTTTTGAACTGGATAGAATTGAAGCGCTAGGTGCGCTACTTCAAAATCAAAAGCTTTCCGGATTCAATGTCACCATTCCGTTCAAGGAATCAATCTTTCCATTGTTAGATAGAATTGTCCCTGAAGCATCAGCAATAGGAGCTGTGAATTGTGTTAGATGCGCTGACAACGAGTTAATCGGATATAATACGGATGCAATTGCTTTTGAGCAATCCCTGCTCACTTTTCTGGAAACCCATCCAAAACAAGCCCTTGTTTTAGGAAATGGAGGCAGCTCAAAAGCAGTACAGTTTGTTCTTTCTAAATTGAACATACCATTTCGCATAGTTTCAAGAAACCTAGAACTCAATTTCGAAACGCTTCACCCCAACCTCGTTCATGAGGCGCACTTAATTGTTAATACCACGCCCGTTGGAATGTTTCCGCAGGTTCAAGAATCTCTCGATATTCCATATGAAGCGATAGGTAGCCAACATTATATCATGGACCTGATTTACAATCCGTTGGAAACAGCGTTTTTAAAGCGATGCAGCCTTACACAGGCCAGGACATTGAATGGTATGCACATGCTCAGAATTCAGGCTGAAGAAAGCTGGAAGATATGGAATAGTTAAGGAACGTACCTTGTTCTTAGCAGATGCTCCGTTCGCATTTCTGGGCCATTTTCAGGCCAATTTTGAGTGTATTTCCAGCCAGTTTCAGGAGGTAAACTCATCAGAATGGAATCAATTCGTCCATCTGTATCCAAGCCAAATTTTGTCCCTTTATCATAAACCAAGTTAAACTCCACATACCTACTTCTGCGGTGCATTTGCCAAGCCTTTTCCACTTCAGTCCATGACTTTTCTTTATTCGAATGCATTAGCTTCGTGTAAATTGGAGCGAATGATCGACCAATATTTAAAACGAAAGCGAATAATTCTTCCTTCGTTTTATGTTCCGATTGGTCCGTTAATCGATCGAAGAAAATACCGCTCACTCCCCTTGATTCCTTTCGGTGTTTAATGAAAAAGTAATTATTCGCCCAATCGGCAAACCGCTGGTAAAAGCTCGTGTCCGTTAAGTCACACGCAGTTTTCAATTGGTTATGAAACCAATCTGCTTCGGCTTCATTGATGTAGTGTGGAGTTAAATCAATTCCCCCACCAAACCACCAATTATCCTCATCCAATTCAAAATAACGGACGTTCATATGTATAATTGGCACATGAGGGCTAAATGGGTGCATTACAATTGAAACACCGGTTGCGAAAAACTCTTTGGCTGTAACCTTTAGCGACTTTGCTATATTTTCAGGTAGCTCACCATGAACTGCCGAAAAATTTACTCCTCCTTTTTCGATCACTTTTCCATTTTCGATCACGCGCGTGTCTCCTCCTCCACCTCCCGGTCGCTCCCATTGATCTAAAACGAATTCCCCTCGGCCATCCTCACCTTCAATAGACGTGCAAATAGACTGCTGTAAAACTCTTAGCTGTCGCGCTATTTCTTCCTTTGAGAGGACCAATTGAATGTTGGTTTAAGTTGATAATCTTGATATTGATAGAATTGAACGAATTCATTTTCCATTCCACTGTCTTCCATCACACGTTTAAAATCAAAATCGGAGACTACGCCTTGAAATGGACTTAAATCCTCTTGAGCAAACCATAGCGATGGATTTTCATACAGCTGTTTCATTAAGTAAGCGCTCAAATCGAAACCTTGAATAGTCGATAAATCGGGTTCAAACCCAAATCGTCTAGTATAATTGGTGTAAAATCTTGTGACTAAAGTGTCTTTCATGTCAACATATTCGGGAACTGGAATGGTCACTTTCAGCGTATGAAGATGTCTGAGATTCAGACCTTCTTCCCAATTTCGCCATTCAGCCATTCCAATTACCTTGAACGCATACTTTCCCTTTCCCGCAATGACATAATCATAAAGGCCCGACAACAACTTCGTAACAAAAACTTGATCTTTTGAAGGCACGATTAACACATATTCCCCGGTGTCTTTGAACCTCATTCCTAGCGTTTCTCGATTGATATCCCAAAGCTTCACCTCCTTGATCCCTTCATCCAAAACCGTGTCTGGTAGCCCTAAATAGGTAGAGTACCTATCTTTAAAAAATTCGATGTTTTGTGTGTCCTGAAACTTATTGCTATTGACTAGAACCAAATTAGAATCTTTTAAATTGTTGGCTGCATAGGAAGCAAGGGTATTAAGTTGCATTGATTCGCTGGGCACAGTTTTGATCGCATTTGGGCGATGAAATAGAATCTTGCTTGGTTTATTTATTGGACAAATCGTAATCACACCTTTCGTTAGCATTTTATCTGCGGATCGCTCAAATTGCTGAGAATAAAACGGTCCAACCAAAATGTCCAAAGAATCAAAGTTTGGATTATTAAAAACTAAATCTAACTCTCCTGAATCGCCATTCGCACTGAAAACGTCAAGCACAATATCCAACGGATAGGTCGTATCCAAAGAATCTAACGCATAAGTAAAACCCCGATAAAAACTTAAAGCAACACGGGCACTTGGACTTATTTTAAAACTTCGAGCATTTGCTGAATACGGAAAACTCGGATTCATAGGCAGTAAAAGACCAATGTGATAGACTGCCGAAGAGTCTTTTTGAATCAAGGATGTTGATTTTTCGGATGCTGTATTTACTGCTTCTTCAGTAGTGCTCGTACCGGGAATTCTCACCATCATCCCTCCTGTCAGACCCATTTGAAGCCCGTCATTTGCTTTTACCAGATCCTCAACTTTCACATTGTACATTCTGCTAATGCTGTATAAGGTTTCTCCTGGTAAAACCTTATGTCCTTTTAGTGAATCCGGCTTGGCTGCCCGAACATGTTGTAGTTCAGCTTCAATTTCTTTAATTGGAATTCGAATCTGACTATCTGCCCTTAATCCAAACTCTGCAACATCTGGATTTGCTTCCAATAGAGCCTCTAAACTCGTGTTGTATTGTTGAGATATCGAATATAACGTTTGCCCGGGCTGCACGCTATGAATAAGCACATTTCTATCTTGTTCAACACCTGGCAACTCCTTACGATTCGAGCTGTTGACAGGTATTTTTAGTGTTTGGTTCACCTTTAAACCATCGACTAGCAATTCCTTGTTTTCTTTTTCGATCTCCGCCAAACTAACATCATACTTGCGTGAAATTCCATACAGGGTGTTGCCCTGTTCCACAATATGCAGATAGTACTTCTTCCCATCTATTTTATGAACCTCTGGAGTTTCTTGTGAAATTCCCCAAACAGGAACGAAGAGAAGTAGAAAAAAGAAAATTATGCGTTTTACTACTCCCATTCTATTGTTGCTGGTGGCTTCGAGCTGATATCATATACGACTCGATTCACACCTTTGACATTATTAATAATTCGATTTGAAATCTTAGCTAAAAATTCATGAGGGAAATGAAACCAATCTGCCGTCATTCCGTCCGTTGAGGTGACTGCTCGCAACGCCACGGCATTCTCATATGTTCTTTCATCACCCATTACACCCACAGATCGAACGGGTAATAGAATTGAACCCGCTTGCCAAATTTGATCGTATAATCCAGCTTCTTTCAATCCCTCAATATAAATGAAATCTACCTCTTGAAGCACTCTTACTTTCTCAGGAGTGATGTCACCAAGAATTCTTATCCCTAATCCAGGTCCAGGAAATGGGTGCCTATTCAAAATGGATTGAGGCAAACCAAGTGTGTTACCAACTTCCCTCACTTCGTCTTTAAAAAGCGAGCTTAAAGGTTCCACAATTTTCAATTTCATATAGTCAGGTAAACCACCCACATTGTGATGGGACTTAATAGTAGCTGATGGACCTTTTACACTTTTTGACTCAATAATATCGGGATAGATTGTCCCTTGTCCTAACCACTTTACATCTTTAATTCGGTGCGCTTCATCATCAAATACCTCAACGAAAACACGGCCAATGATTTTACGCTTACCTTCAGGATCTGATTCCCCTTTAAGTTCATCGTAGAACCTATTCTTGGAGTCAACACCTTTTACATTTAGTCCTAAATCTTCATATTGGTGTAAAACACTTTCAAATTCATTTTTTCTCAGAAGGCCATTATCAACGAAAATGCAGTAAAGGTTTGCGCCTATCGCCCTATGCAAGAGCATTGCTGCCACAGAGCTATCCACGCCTCCACTCAAACCAAGCACAACTTTGTCGTTTCCTAATTGGGCCTTTAACGAAGCGATCGATGTTTCTACGTACGACTTTGGGGTCCAACTTTGGACACAATTACAAATTCCTACGACAAAGTTTCGAAGTAATGTCTTCCCGTCTGTCGTGTGAAAAACTTCAGGATGGAACTGAATGGCATAGCTGTCTTCGTTATTGAATCGATAACCCGCAATCTTCACATCATCCGTACTGCAAATAATGGACGTGTCTTTCGGCAATTGCATGATAGTATCACCATGAGACATCCAAACTTGTGAATTCTCAGCTACACTTTTTAATAAAGGTTGAGCGTGATCAACATAGTTCAAATTGGCTCGTCCATATTCACGTTTTGACGATTTCTGGACCTCGCCACCATAATTCTGCGCCAAGTATTGCGCTCCATAACAAACGGCCAGTAGCGGTAATTCACCCTTAATTTTGGACAAATCTGGAATGGGATGATCTGCTTGACGAACCGAAAAAGGACTTCCACTGAGAATTACACCCTTAACATGATCTTTTATTTTAGGAAAATCATTGAATGGATGAATTTCACAATACACATTAAGCTCTCTTACTCTTCTGGCAATCAGCTGTGTATACTGAGATCCGAAGTCTAAAATCAGAATCATTTCCTGCATGCGCAAATGTAAATTTTGTGTGTCAATCACCTAATGTGTTGCCAATGGTTTATTAACGAAGCTCGTCAGTTATCAACGCTTGCGTAAATATGAAACAAAAAAAAAAGCGCCCTAGGGCGCCTCCAAATTGATTCCAAACGGAAATCTCTTTCTTAAGCTTTTTTAGCCACGATGTTAAAACGCAATTGAATGCCATCTGCAAGGATCACATCCTTCAAATAATGCTTCCATGCAACACCATAGTTCTGACGATTGAATTCCATCATTCCTTCACCTGTCATTTCGCCTTCGGGTGTGAAGTTGATCATATCGAACTGAATGTGCTCTTCGTTTGACGTGCCACGAATGGTCATTGTTCCATGTATGTCATTTCCGTGAGCTTCTTTAATTGCGAAAGTTGCAGTAGGATTGTTAGCAACATCGAAAAAGTCTGGACTTGATAAATGACCAACTAAATCGCTTGCAGGATGCTCTTCTGAGTAGTTCTCATCGGTAGGGTTAATGGAAGACATATCAACAATAATTAAACCTCCTGTCACCATATTATCTGCAGAAGTGATTTTTCCTTCTTTAATTTTCAAAGTCCCAGTGTGAGCATAGACTTGCGCTCCTGCTGTTCCACCTTCCCAAGTTATGGTTGACTTTTCTGTATCGATAACCCATTCGCCATCGCTAGAAACTGCAACTTCTTCGCTTGTCTCAGTTGTTGTTTCTTCTCCTTCGTGAGCAGTTTCGCCAGCACAAGATGTCATCAAAGCACCTGCAGCGATAAACGCTAAAAATAATTGTGTTTTTTTCATAGTTTTCATTTTAGAGGTGCAAAAGTATATAGAAATGTGTACCTACACATAAATTCTATAATATTTTATCTATTGCCTATGCCTTGTGGGAAACGACCTTCAATCTATCCGAGGCTAAGGGGTCAATCCATTCCAAAAATTCAATAATCTGCTTTGGGTTTTGAAAGTGATTGAGCCAATTATCCAATCGCTCTTGAGGAGTGCCATTTTGATAAACTTCTGAAAACAGCGACTGCAATCTTTGCTGAAGTTCTTCGCTTTTTCGTTTATCGGATCGCAATAGTTTGGACTGCAAGACATTGAGTCGCTTTAAGATTCGGACTGTTTCCGTTTTTGCGCTTTGACTCAACGTAACGTCAACTTCATCGATTTGGTCAATAGCATGTTGCAACGCCTTTGAAATTGGTTCACGAATTTCTTCGATAATGAACTCATTGCTTCCTTTTCGTTTTACCAATTCCGTAAACAACCAATCTTGATTCTTCAAGAGATCGCTGTATTCAATTCCCAACTTTTCGATCTTTTTATCTAATGTATCATTAACCAATAAAAACATGTCACGCATGAGAACGACAGGCATAAAGACGCCAAAGGCTTTAAAAACTGACTTCAGTTGAAGCCAATAACTCGTTTCTCCAGGCCCACCGATATATGCAAGATTTGGTAAGATCATTTCTTGGTAAACAGGTCGAAGAATGACATTTGGACTAAAATGCTCTGGCGCATTATCCACGAGTCTCAAAAGCTCTCCTAATTCCCATTGATTTTTCTTGTCTGGGGTTTCAAATGTTGCTCCATTCCATTCGATTCGTTCCCGATAATTATCATCCAACCAAAACAGATTGATGGACCTACCATTAACTTGAACTGGATATCCCTTCTCTTGTAACGACTCATTGCTTTTAGTGAGCTGAATCGAAGAAATTTGATCGGTTAATTCAGATCGGGCAACTCGCTTAAACTCTTCCTTTAATCCTCGAACATTAGGATCAATCACAACAATTCCTTCCTGTGCAAAAACCCAATAGACAAAATCTTGAATGGCTTGGGAAAGCGTTTTAGAAGAATTAAAAATGATATCCAGTTGATTCAAGGTATCATCATATCGATAATCATTTGAAAATTGATGTTTCAGGTGATGTTTGAATTCATCAAGGTCGATGATCGAAATTGAGCCAACAGCACCAGACTGATTTGTATTCCAGGTTATTTTTTCTCCTTTTAAATGGACGTGGTTGATCTCATCAAAATCATGATCCTCAGAAGCCATCCAATAGACTGGCACAACTTCCATCCCTTCCGCCTCTAATTTCCTCGACAATCCAATAACAGAAAGAATCTTGTACATAAAGAACATAGGCCCTCCATATACGCAGAGTTGATGACCAGTGGTTACTGTCATCACTTTTGGATTTCGCAAGCGCAGAATTTGAGAATTGGTAATTTCTGTCGCAAATCCGCTTTGACCTGCTTGTTCCAAAAGCGTTTCTACCAATACTTCGCGATTAACCGGGAATTTAGACCGTTTGGAATATGCTTCTTTCAATCCCTTTAAAGAGGGAGCAAAATCATAAAAGGAGCTTAATGACTCGTTCTGATTCAAGTAGTCTTGAACCAAAGTTGGAAGATTCGGTTTTATTTTTTGTTTGAGATTCAACTTGTTTGGATAACGCACAAATGAAGCAATAGTTCAAGAAGTAAGGCCCTTTATCTATGAAAGAACTTCACCTTCCAAATCAAATGGCGAGCATCCGGTAATAGTTACATCTACGAAATCACCTATCCTCAAGTAGCCATTTTCTGTTTTGACCAAAACTTCATTATCAACCTCAGGCGAGTCAAACTGCGTCCGGCCCACATAAAAACCGGATTCCTTTCGATCAATAAGTACCTTTTGAATGGTTCCGACCCTTTTCTCATTCAATTGAAGGCTAATCTCCTCCTGAACCGCCATAATTTCAGCAACCCTGCGTTGCTTTTCTTCCTCCGACACATCATCCTCGTATTGATGTGCATGCGTGTTTTCTTCGTGGCTATAAGTGAAAACACCCAAACGATCAAATCTTGAACTACGCACCCAATCAACAAGTTCATTATGTTGATCGATGGTCTCACCAGGAAAACCAGAAATTAAGGTGGTCCGAATGGACATCCCTGGGTTGACAATTCTCATTTCCGCGAGAATTCGATCTGTTTTTCCTCGATTTGTTCCTCTTCGCATTCGCTTCAACACCTCATCATTAATATGTTGAAGAGGCATGTCTAAATAATTGCAAATCTTCGGGTTGTTGGCCATTTCTTCAATGGCATCCATTGGGAATCCGGCAGGGTATGCGTAATGAACTCGTATCCATTCAATTCCTTCTACTTGAGAAAGCCGCTTTAGCAATTCAGCTAGATTTCGTTTTCCATAGATATCGAGGCCATAATAAGTAGAGTCTTGGGCAATCAGAATCAATTCCTTTGTTCCCTGAGCTGCTAAAGATTTTGCTTGCTTCTCTAATTCTTCGATAGGCGTGCTAATATGTTTTCCCCGCATTAGCGGAATGGCACAAAAAGCGCATGGCCGATCGCATCCTTCGCTAATCTTTAAATAAGCATAATGAGTAGGCGTTGTTAAGAAACGCTCACCAACCAATTCTGCTTTATAATCTGCTTTTAAAACCTTAAGCAAACGTGGTAATTCGCGCGTCCCAAACCAAGCGTCAACGTCTGGAATCTCAAGCTCCAATTCTTCTCGATAACGCTCGCTTAAACAGCCTGTTACTATCACCTTATTGACCCAGCCCTTGGACTTTGCTTCACTGAATTGAAGTATAGTATTGATCGATTCTTCTTTGGCATTGTCAATGAATCCACAAGTATTAATGATGACTGTATCAAAGTCTTCATTTTCACTCTCGTGTTCTACACTGAAATCGTTGGCTTTTAATTGAGCCATAAGGATTTCAGAATCGAAAATGTTCTTTGAACAACCCAACGTTACCACGTTGATTTTTTCGGAACGTTTGCCTTTGGTTCGCATTTATTTGATAGATTTCGACTGAAACAATGACTCGACAAACATCTGTCGATTGAAGAGTTGTAGATCGTCAATTTTCTCTCCAACGCCAATGTACTTTACCGGAATTTTAAACTGGTCACTGATTCCAATCACTACCCCACCCTTTGCCGTTCCATCTAATTTCGTTAGCGCCAGGGCATTGACTTCAGTGGCTGCAATAAACTGTTTGGCTTGTTCGAAGGCATTTTGTCCTGTACTTGCGTCTAGCACAAGAAGAATTTCATGTGGTGCATCTGGAACTACTTTTTGCATTACGCGCTTGATCTTACTCAGCTCGCTCATCAACCCAATCTTATTATGAAGCCGACCAGCGGTATCAATAATGACCACATCTGCGTTTTGATTTACGGCCGATTGTAATGTATCAAAGGCTACGGATGCCGGATCAGATCCCATTTGCTGACTAATCACTGGAACCCCAGCGCGTTCGCCCCAAACGACAAGCTGATCGATTGCGGCAGCTCGGAAGGTGTCGGCAGCCCCAACAACAACTTTTTTCCCAGCTCCTTTAAATTGATTGGCGAGTTTTCCAATGGTCGTTGTTTTCCCAACTCCATTTACTCCAACCACCATCATTACATAAGGCTTCTTATTCAGATCCTCTTCGAAGTTTTTGACTTCACCCGCTTTGTTCTCCTCTAAAAGAGCGATGATTTCTTCCTTTAGAATGGTGTTCAGTTCTTCCGCATTTACATACTTGTCCTTGGACACGCGTTCCTCGATTCGCTTTATAATTTTCAAAGTCGTGTCAACTCCCACATCTGAGGTAACCAAGACTTCCTCCAAATCATCTAAAACTTGATCGTCCACTTTGGACTTTCCAACAACAACACGCGAGATTTTGGAGAAAACGCTTTCACGCGTCTTTTCTAACCCTTTGTCTAAGGATTCCTTTTTAGATTTAAAAAGACCAAATAATGCCATTAATAGGTGTTGATATAAACAAAGAAAGCCTTCCTTTTAAAACGGAAAGCTTTCAAATATCTTTAATTCGGAAATTACTTTGCGCTTAAGAAGGCGTCAACCGCATCCTTAGGCATTACTTCTTCGCGAAAGCTATAGGCTCCGCTTTTTTCAGATTTTACCATTTTAATCACTTTCGTGAAATCTTTTGCTCCTTGTTTACGGAGTCCAGCTACTGTTTTCTTTGCCATGACTTAATTCTTTTCGAGTTAACTACTTAATTTCTTTGTGAACAGTTATCCTTCTTAAGATGGGATTGTATTTTTTCAATTCCATTCTTTCAGGTGTATTTTTCCTGTTCTTCGTTGTAATATAACGAGACGTTCCTGGCTGACCGCTTTCCTTGTGCTCGGTGCACTCCATAATAACTTGAACTCTATTGCCTTTCTTTGCCATGATCTTTGTCTTTGTAAAATCGGGGCGCAAAAATAGAGATTTGTATTGGAAACATTGACCCTCTATTGAACTTTTTAAACTACTGACTCTTAATAACATGAAACGACTGCTCCTACTACTCGCTATGACACTTACCATTACAAGTCTAATTGGACAGGAAAAGCCGATTGGAATTGTGATTCATGGGGGCGCTGGTTATATGAACCAAGCGAATCTTTCCGAAGCCGAAATAGAGGCTTACGAAAAGAAACTAAATGACGCTCTAAGTATTGGCTATACCATTCTTTTAGAAGGAGGTACATCGGAGGAGGCAATCGTTGCTGCTATTAAAACTTTGGAAGACAGCCCACTATTTAATGCTGGAAAAGGAAGTGTCCTTTGTAACGAGGAAATCGCTGAAATGGATGCATCTATAATGTTGGGAAAAACACTGAATGCTGGTGCGGTTGCTGGTGTGCAATTAACAAAGAATCCTATCACAGCGGCTCAAATAGTAATGACCAAGAGTCCTCATGTAATCCTCAGTGGAAAAGGGGCTGATGAGTTTGCAAAAAAATCAGGTCTAGCCATGGAAAAACCTGCCTATTTTATAACCGAGCAAAATTTGGAACGTATAAAATTGTTGAAATCAGAAGACAAATCAGAGGTTGAACCGACCTTGCCGATTGATAAAAGAAAGAATGGTATCAACGATTTAAAATTTGGAACAGTGGGCGCTGTTGCGCTTGATCAAAATGGAGATCTAGCAGCAGGAACAAGTAGCGGTGGTATGGCCAACAAAAAGAACAATCGAATCGGAGATTCGCCAATAATTGGAGCGGGCACTTATGCAAATAATCAGTCTTGTGCGGTATCTTGTACCGGACATGGTGAGTATTTTATCCGCTTAGCTGTTGCCCATGAGGTCTCCGCTTTAATGATTCACAGAAGGTGGGATTTGGATAAGGCCGCTTCCTACGTCATTCACCAAGAATTAGAAAACTTGGGTGGTAAAGGTGGATTAATCGCTATGGATAGACAAGGAAATGTTTCGATGCCTTTCAACACTTCAAGCATGTTCCGAGCAGTAAAAACCAATCAAGGCCTATCAGAAGTCTCCATTTTTAAATAGACCACGGTTCTACAACTCAATAATCATGAGGGTTTCCGATTATTTTCAATCGAAGATGATTTTTTGATTTACCGTATCACAACATTTTTACTTTTGCAGCGGAGAGTTGGCAGAGTGGTCGATTGCGGTAGTCTTGAAAACTATTGAGGGTAATACCTCCGGGGGTTCGAATCCCTCACTCTCCGCACAGAAAGATTAAATGGCCCGTCAAGGGCCATTTTTATTTCATGAATATTCTTCACCACTTATTAACTTAAAAGTGCGATCACAGGTCTCCATAATTACCGTCACTTAGGTAATTAGAGATTTTAGAAAAGGCTCACCTTGCGGGTAAAACCAAATCAAATTTGCTATCGAACTTGGACCGTCCCTTACTTACTTAGAATCAAAAATTCTGTCCTTCGATTTAATGCGCGTCCTTCGGCTGTTTCATTGCTAGCAAAAGGAACGGTTTCTCCAAAACCTTTGTATTGAATCCGCTCAGGCGCAACACCTAAAGATTCCAGAAATTGCTTTACGGAGAAGGCTCGATCTGTACTTAATGCCAAGTTCGCCTCCGACTTCCCAACGTTATCTGTATGCCCATGAATTGCCAACTTAATCGACTTATTATCATTTAGATACAAAGCAAACTCACCTAGAATGTATTTTGACTTTTCAGTAATCTGCGCGGAATTTGAATTGTAATAAATATCCTCAATTTTATACACGCCCCCTTCCCTAACCTCCTCAACTTTTAGGTCAATTTCTTTCAACGTACTCACCTCTTCGCTTGCCTCATCTGTTCTGCTTTGCTTTGGCACATTCTTATCCAGTTCTGCTTCGATAAGCTTAGATTGAAACGCCATTCCATCAGCCTTGACATTGAGCACTACATCTTCATTATCCCGAACAACAATCACCGCAGCGTATGCCCCGTCATCTGTGTCAACATCCACCTTTGTAATTCCCTTCGATTGCATGGTTTTCAGCTCAATGGTGGCGTTTCGTGCAGGTTCGCCCTGTTCATCCGTTAGTTTCCCTTTAACAAAAACAACATTATCAGGTCGAGCTTCCTTATACAATTCAAAACTCCAGATATCAATAGATTGGCTCAATTTCGGATCTTTTGCAGAATAATAAACCCGCTTTCCATCAGTACTTACGACAAACGCCTGCTCATCTCCAGCCGTGTTTATCGGGTGACCCAAATTTTTGGGCTTACTCCAAGTCCCATCTTCGTTTTGTCGCGTATAAAAAACATCATAGCCTCCAAAGCCCAAATGGGCGTTATCGTTACCAGCACCATCGGAAGCAAAGTATAATGTGCGCGAATCACTATGCATATAGGGAGTTTTATCGTTGAAATCAGTATTAATTGGAGGACCGATGTTTTTAGCCTCGCCCCAAGTCCCGAATTCGTCCTTTTCTGAATAATATATATCAATCCCCCTACTGTTTTCGCGAGCACTACAGAAATACAAGGTCTTACCGTCCGCTGATATACTCGGTTGAGACTCCCATCCGTCTTTGGTATTAATTTTCGCCCCCATGTTTTCCAACGGTGACCAATGGTATCCAAGGAGGCCGGTTTCTTTGTCGGTTTTATACTCCAAATCGGCTGTATAAATATCACAATTTGTATAACCACCAGGCGCTGGAACACAAATAGTTACATAGATATGCTTATTATCCAGACTAAGCGATGCACCTCCGTAATGATAAGCTTGGTTTTCATTGAAGGGACTTGGCAACGGTTCACCCGATTCAAAACCAGAAGGTAAGCGTTTTGCTTGCACAAATTTCTCCAAATACATTTCCTTTTCTGCTATAACCGATGTGCGTACTTCAGATTGAACAGTATAACGTCTCGTCAGCAACATACTTTGGTTATCGGTTGAAATCAGGGGTAAAAATTCATCTTCGTCCGTGGTGACTCCTTCTACTTTTTCAGGATTAAATGGTACGGGATTATTGTAAGCATCAGCAAAGAATTTAGCGAATTGATAGTCCAATTGAATGGTCGCTTCTCGCTCTTCATTTAATCGCTCCTGCGAGCTAGACGATAATTCAAGGTATTTCTCATAATACTTGGCGGCCTCTACATATTCTGCGTTGCCTAGAGCTATGGTCGCTAGATAATAATATGGTTCAAAATGAAAATCGGGACACTGCCTTACGACCTCAGTAAGTTCAAAAACAGCTGGTTTTAAGGATGCGCTCTTAGAAATTGCTGTTCGCAGTAATTCAAGCCCAAGGTAGTAATGCGCTTCTGCGCACGTTGGATCTTCTTCCAATGCTTTTCTCAATGCATCAACGCGCTTGTCTTTATCATTCTTTTTTCGATCGCGCGCCACTTCTAAATACTTCATAGTCTTGGCGTCTTCAGACCCCAAGCAATCCGGATTTATCTCTACTTCAAAACTCTTCGAGGTCACTGTTTGAGCGGAAACTGAAGAGAGCAGAAGTAATCCGAACACAATAAAAAAGAAAGATTTAATCACACTCATTTCTACGACCGAAAATAAAACCCAATTCAGTTTAGTTTAGATGTTCTGTTGCGCAATAAATGATCGACCATTGTTAATAAAGCCATCGCCTCAACAATGGGCACTGCTCGAGGAACAACGCAGGGGTCATGACGGCCTTTTCCTTTTAAGACAATTGATTCACCCCTGTTGTTAACCGAATCCTGATGTTTCATGATGGTGGCAACTGGCTTGAATGCCACATTAAAATATATGTCCTCTCCATTCGAGATTCCACCCTGAATGCCGCCCGAATGATTCGTTCGTGTTGATAAGTCGCTGTTGAATGTATCATTGTGGGTAGAACCTGTCATTGACGCGGCCTTAAAACCACTTCCATATTCGAATCCCTTTACCGCGTTAATACTTAGCATGGCCTTGGCTAAATCAGCGTGAAGTTTGTCGAAAACTGGCTCTCCTAGCCCCTTGGGCGTGTTTTTAATAACACAGGTCACTATGCCGCCCACAGAATCGCCCTGAGATCTAACATCCTCAATATGGGCAATCATTTTCTTCGCGATCATCAAGTCTGGACATCGCACCATATTTTCTTCAATTTGTTTGAAGTTGAGCGATTGATAAGATTGAGTTAACTCAACAGCACCAATTCGAGAAACATAGGCTGTAACTTCGACTCCGGCTTTTTCGAGCAACTGCCGAGCAATGGCCCCACCAACTACTCTACAAGCAGTTTCGCGGGCTGATGACCGACCACCGCCCCTATGATCACGTTGTCCATATTTGACATCATAGGTATTATCGGCATGTGACGGCCGATATGCATGTTTTAAGTGATCATAATCTTTTGCCTTCGCATCCTTGTTTCGAATGATGAAGCCTATTGGTGTGCCGAGGGTAATATTTTCAAATATCCCACTAAGAAATTCTACCTCGTCTTTTTCTTTACGCTGGGTAGAAATGCTGGATTGCCCTGGCATTCTACGATGCAGCTCTGATTGAATCTGGGCAAGATTCAGATTCAATCCAGCAGGGCAGCCTTCTATTACACCGCCTATTGCCGCGCCATGTGACTCGCCATACGTTGTTAAACAAAAAAGCTTTCCAAATGTGTTGCCCGTCATACTTAAAACTGATAATGTAACCTACAGTTGAGCAAAGGAAAGGTTCTGAAATAATATCCGGCTCCCGTTTTTGTAATTATTCCTTCATCATCAATAGCATATCCTTCATTTATGCTCAAGGCGACATCCGCTTTAATTTCAACGGAAATTCCGAATCCTCCTGCAATTGGAATTTCACATCCAACGAGGGGCGATAAACCCATTCCGAATCCGCGCGTTCTTGCATGATGAGCAGGCTGTATGCTATCAATTTCATTTAATGCGACATTCAATTGATAACTATTAGTGAGTAAACTACTTACACTTCGTTGCCAGTTATAATCCATTCCAATGTATGAAACTCCCCAGTCCTTTTTAAATCTTCGTTCATAACCAAAACCAAATCGAAGCACATTCGTTCGGGTGTATATATCTATATACTGGATATTATCGTTCACAACTGCCACTTCTCGCGTTGAATGAGAAAAAAAACCTGCGTCAATATCCGGATAGAACTCGGTTGTAAACCTAAACCCATTCGCTACTCGAACATGTTTCAGCTGTATTCCATAATGGAAATCGGCAGTATTCTGACTTCCAGCGAGCTGTGCGATTGGCGATGAAATGTCCATTTTCAACATCCAAAAATTGCTCGAATCAATCGTTGTGGAAGGAATTTGCTCAATCGAACCACCTTCCTCCATTATAATGAGTTCATCGTGTAGCTGAGCTTGAGATTTAAAAGCTATACCGATCGCTGAAACAATAAGTAATGGCAAAACACATTTTCCTAAATCTTTCATTTCCATAATCGATAGTGCATTCTGAACTCAGCAAGGGGAAACATACGCATGTCATAAAAGATGCGATGACGAACCATATTTCCATTTTGATCAAATCCAATAGGGTCTCCAAAAAATGCAGTTAAATCCGCTTTTAACTCTAAGTTGAAACCTAGACGTTTCCAGGCATGAAATTCATATCCAACGAAGGGAGAAATCCCAGGACCAATTGACGTATATGACTTCGTTTCAATCGTTAAAGGCCATTCAATGATTTCGCGTGATTCAAGGTTTCTTATTATCTCGTAACTCTGAACATACCCTCGAAGCATATTTACACTCAAATCGCACCCTACATTTCTCCGCCCCCTTTTGCCTGATTTCCAACCCCGTTCAAACCCAATTCCCGCTCTTACAATGGTTCCATTAATGTTTTGATTTCTATAAACGACATTTTGGCCTTGAATTTCGATTGGAATACTATTGGAAAGATTATAATAATCCGCAAACACTTGAGGAAATACGGACGCTGAAAAGCGAATTGCCTTTGGCCCTGAAATACGCTTTATATTTAGTCCGAAATGACCGTTTTGCCCTGCATAACCACCTAGAAAAAAAACACCTAAAGTGGTGACATTAAGACCTATCGTCCATTGGGGTTTTAATTGTGTTTGAACAGACGAGCTGTCAGAAGTAATGGTTGCAGAAGACTGAGCATACCCTTCAGATTGCACTTGAAAAAGCAATAGAACCAAAAACCCTAGCCACAAAAAAGTAATATTGCGTCTCATAATTTGATCCTATGAAATTGTTTGTTGGAATCCGAAATTTAGCTCAAATACGTTCACAAGACGAAAAAATTGTATCCGGTTCAGCTATGAATATTCTTCCAAATATCAACAATGCTTGGCTATCGGTAAAGAATGGGCGAATTGAAGATTTTGGTCCCGAATCTGAATTGAAAAAAGAAGATTTCAAGAACTATGAAATCATTGATGTCGAAGGCCGTAGCATCCTCCCTACCTATGTAGATAGTCACACGCATTTAGTATTTGCAGCTTGGCGTGAAAAGGAGTTTGAGGATAGAATCAATGGCTTGAGTTATGAGGAAATTGCGAATCGAGGTGGAGGAATACTTAACTCCGCTCGACAGCTTACCAACATGTCAGAAGACAACCTATATGAAGATGCAAAACTTCGTTTAAACAAACTCATACAATTGGGCACTGGTGGCATAGAAATCAAAAGTGGATATGGATTATCATTAGAGGCTGAGCTGAAAATGCTTCGAGTAATTAAAAGACTAAAGCAAACTTCACCTATTCCGATAAAGGCAACTTTTCTAGGTGCTCACGCCCTACCCGAGGCCTATAAAGGTCGCGTTGATGCTTATGTGGAACATGTGATCAGAGACATTCTTCCTAAAGTTGTTGAAGAGGAACTAGCAGATTACATCGATCTTTTTTGTGAAAAAGGTTATTTCAATTTAGACCATTGTAAGGCCATTTTAGATGCCGGAAATTTACACGGAATGAGAGGAAAGGTACATGTAAATCAATTTAACATTCTGGGCGGTGTTCAAGCCTGTGTTGAAAGAAATGCGCTGAGCGTTGATCATCTTGAAGAGTTTAATAATCAAGATTTGCAGGCATTGAGCTTAGGTAACACGTTAGCCGTTGCGCTTCCATCTTGCTCCTTTTTCTTGAGCCTACCCTACACTCCGGCTCGGACCATAATTGATGCTGGGCTTCCACTTGTTCTGGCAACTGATTTTAATCCTGGATCAACGCCTTCTGGCAATATGAATTTTGTGCTTTCGCTAGCCTGTCTCAAAATGAATATGACGCCAAATGAGGCAATAAATGCTTCAACCTTAAATGGAGCTGCCGCCCTTGAATTGAATAATGAACTTGGATCGATCACGATAGGAAAAAGAGCAAATTTCATAGTAACCAATCCAATTGAATCATTGGCGCTAATTCCTTATCATTTTGGTGGTCCTGTGATTGATTCTGTATACATTAATGGTGAAATTTTTGAGGCATAAAAAAACCCCGAACTTGACGCTCGAGGTTTTTAAGCTAATAAAAACTGCTACTTCAGTATTGTAAATTTCTCCACTGAAATCAATCCTTTGTTCTCAATTTCAATGGCATAAACTCCCGCCTGAAGCGACTCGATGTTTAGCCTGTTGTCAACTACAGATGATTTAAGAACAACTGAGCCTTTCATATCGTAAACAACAACGTTGCAAATTCCATTTAACCCTTTGATGTTTAGCATATCCGTAGCAGGATTTGGATACAATTGAACATTTAGATCTTTTGCTGGTGCGCTTGCGATTCCAACAGGAACAATTTGACCTTCAGGACTCATCAAATAAGTATCACCATCGATTACATAGTACGTTGTTCCACCCACTTCAACTTCTTCATAAGCGATTAAGTGTGATTCTGTGGCATTTATTACGTTTCCATTTGAATTGTTCAACAACATGGCTACGATGCGTGAATCTTCTTTCTTGTAATCGCTATTCCAAGTGAAAGGATCAATTTCAAAAATGACCACTTCTTCAGCGGCAACCGAGCTAGGAATACTGCCAGACTCACCACTAGCGTTGGTATAAAGCTCACGCGCAACATCGTTATAAACCATGTCAGCAGCAGGAACATAAACAGGCTCTTGTTGCCAATTGTGCCCTGCCCCAACTAATGGTAAGTTTTGAGATTGATAGCTGTAATAATTGGCCTGATTGTAACCTGAGGTTGTTCCTGTGACATTATCCTCGACAAGTGCAACTGCAATACGCATTGATTTATCTGATGCTTTTGCAAATTGTGTTCGAACTCGAATCCATACTTCGTCTTGATCGTTAATAAATGGCTCAACCTTTATACGTGCAACTCCGAAATCATCAACACTTGTCAAAAAGTTAGCCTCAAAATTTGAAGGATCAATGTCAGACTTCCGATCAACCAAACCGCTTGGATATCCGCTGATTTCACCGCCAATCCAGCTGTCATAATCTGCATTTTCCATTGGATCATTGTTGTGCACGGCAATTCCGATCCATTGTTCCGGATAATTCTCTTCCATGTACTCCATCCAAACAGCTCCACGAGGACACCATCCACACCAAGTACCTGTGGCTTCCTCACCAACAACAACTTTTTCAGGTACAAAAGGAATTCCTTCCACTGTCTCTGATAGCGAATTATTGGTGGCATCTGCATCTCCATCGGCAACTACAGTTACCTCTATATTGGCAGAAAAACCTGCTGGTACGGTTGTAATTTCATCGGGTAACGTGAAGTTATAATTCGCACCGCTCGCAATGCTAGAAGTTACTTCATAGCTAAATGTATTAAAACCATCTGTCCAATTTATATCAAAATTGGACAAGGCGCTGGAACCGTTGTTTTTCACAACACCAGTAATTTTCGCTGAGCCTTCAGGGCTTACGTAGAAAGGGATTTCTACCGAGACGAGTTTAGCATCTACCTGAGCAAAAGCTCCAGCACCTGCGCTTCCAATAATTAATGATAGAAGTAATGCTTTTTTCATAGTTTAATATTTTGCACCAATGTAATAAGGTTATTTGAATAATTGACAACCAGTGACTTAAGATTATAACAAGTTGTGCAAAAAAAAAGCCCCATCGTTTCAGATGGGGCTTTCAAATCAAGGCTAAAATCTATTTGATTATTGTAACTCGCTCTGTTTGAGTTACAGATTCTGTTTTGATTACAACATTGTAAACTCCTGCATCAAGAATTTGTCCATTGAATTGGACAATATTTGTTGTTCCGAATATATTAGAACGCGCAACAACTCTTCCGGCCATATCGAGCAATACAACCTCAGCAGCCTCCGAAAGTTCAACATTGATCAACCCATTTGATGGGTTTGGATAAACCTTAACATTCAAATCAACCGGCTTAACGTTTGCCATTCCAGTTGGAACTAAATCAGTTCCATCCCAAAGTTGGAATGTATCACCGTCAATAATGTAATAAGTAACTCCATTTTGTTCAACGATTTCAAGATCTTTTAAATGAGACTCACCGGCATTGATTATTTCATCAGAGGAATCATCAATAAGCATGACTATAATGGTCGAATTGTCCATGTCATAGTCACTATTCCATGTGAATTTATCAAGAGTGATATTCAATACTTGATTTTCAGAGAAAGGTGCTTCTATTATGTCATTATCTCCATCAACATCAGTCAATAGCTCACGTCCTACATCATTATAAGTAACTCCAGTTACATAAGATGGCTCAGCTTGCCAGTTAAAACCTGCTCCTTCTAAAGGAAGGTTTTGAGATTGGTAACTGTAATAATTGGTTTGTCTCCAATCGTTAGACGTTCCTGTTAGTCCATCTTCAGCGATAATTACAGCAACTCGGACATCATCTGACCAATCTGTTGCAAAATGAAATCGAACTCTAATCTCTACTTCGTCATTTTCATCAATTAAAGGCAATACTTCAATGTTTGCTACGCCAAACTCATTGATATCTACGTTAAATGCCGCTTCAAGACTAGCCGAGGAAGGATCAATATCAGCTTTACGATCTACTAATCCACTAGGGTAACCAGAAATCTTACCACCCATCCAGGCGTCATATGTAGCGTTCTCCATGGGATCATTGTTATGAACAGCAATACCAATCCAATCATCTTCGTAGGTTTCTTCCATGTACTCCATTCCTACCATACCTCTTGGGCACCATCCGCACCATGTTCCTGTTGCTTCTTCTCCTACTACCACTTTATGTGGAACAAAAACAAAACCGTCTACATCTCCGGAGATGGTATTATTAGCAGAATTCGCATCATTAGCCGCAACGACACTTACTTCAATGTTAGAAGTCGCGCCAGCCGCTACAGTAACTTGATCAGGGTGCTCAAACTCGTAAGAAGCACCGCTTGCTAACGAATTGTTTACGGTATATGTTTTAGTAATTGATCCATCTGTCCAAGTAATATCAAAGGAACTTAAAGTGTTTGCCCCAAGGTTTTGAACTTTTCCTGTAATGTTTCTAGAACCGCTTGGAGACGCAAATCCTGGTATAATAGCTGAGCTAAGCTTAGGATCAACTGCTGGTTGTGTTCCAGATAAGAAGTGAAAAACTAAATCATCAACTGGATCTGACCCACTGCTGGGAAGAGCATAATTAGGACTGCCATCGATTTCAATTCCGTCAGCGCCTGTTGCATCTTCACATCCAATTGTGAAGCTTCCTGAAGTTCCTTGAGCCCATGGAATAACGATGTCAAAATCGCCAGATTCATGAATTAAGATAGCCGCGTACAAATATGAGTTCGTGACCGCGTTTTGATTAACACTATGCCATTGAATAACATGTGTCCTGTTTGGCATAGTGCCATAAGTCCAAGACTTTATAACATCTGGTGTCCCTGCTCCGATTAGGTTTAAATCATCCCAAGCAGCATAAATAGCATTGTTTGGTCCTGCAGTTGATGGGATTGCAGTGTTTGCGCTATAGCTTGTAGTTGCTCCTGTTTCAAACGTTATATATCCGTTATCACTGGCGATATATTGAGTTACCGTTTGACCGTAATATGTCCAAGAGAATGGAAGTGTTTGGATGGATGAATACACATCGTTGTTAGGCGAAGCCATGATGGTTGTTCCTGTCCCATCCCAAGCATACCCGCTAACTGGCCCTGTCTCTTCGATCACATAGAACTGTGCTTGAAGCGATGTCAGAGCTGCTGTAACGGCAATTGCGCTGAGTAATAGTTTTTTCATTTTTATAAATTTTGGACCAATATAAGCCGTCAAGACCATAATTCCATTCATCAAACAGAATCAAATTGAATCCCTAGTTACGTATTGAACCACATTGGGCATAAAAAAGCCCCGATACAAAGATCGAGGCTCATTTTTCTTTTATCGAAAATCGTGACTAGTGCATCACAGAAATCGTCTGCTTCATGGTCCTTATGTCGGTATCAACTACCAAATTATACACTCCATTTGGAAGGTTAGATACATTGATTTCGACACCAGAACCCATGTTCGTAGATTGAATTCCTAATTGTGATTGATTCAAAACTAATCTTCCAGTCATGTCATACACATTGATTTGTGACTCACTAGTGATTCCAGTACCTACAATTTTCACATTGTTAGAAGCTGGGTTTGGATAAACCATCAAATCTTCAACTGCAGGAACTGAAGCTAAGCCTGTTGGCACCAAGTCGGTTCCAGCAAACAATTGGTAAGTATCACCATCAATCACATAATACGTCACTCCATTTTGCTCAACAATAATCAAGTTCTTAAGGTGAGATTCTACTGCGTTGATTATTTCTCCTGAATTATCGTCAATAAGCATAACAACAATGGTTGAGTTATCCTTGTCATAATCACCATTCCAAGTGAATTTATCCATCGTATAGCTTACAACGTCATTCTCACTTACAGAACTTGGGATGATATTATTATCACCTTCAACACCTAAAAGCGCCTCACGAGCCACATCATTATATGTTACACCAGAAACAGAACCGCCTTCAGCTTGCCAATCAAAACCCGCTCCAACTAGCGGTAAGTTTTGAGATTGAAAACTGTAATAGTTTGTTTGATTCCAATCGGCTGAAGTACCTGTCAAATCATCTTCCACGATCATAATTGCCAAGCTCATGTCTTGATCCATATCAACCGCAAATTTGGTTCGAACTCGAATCTCAACCTCATCGTTTGCATCAATTAACGGCATTACTTCTATGCGTGCATATCCAAACTTCTCAATTGCAGCAAGGAAATTAGCTTCTAATGTTGCAGCCGCAGGATCAATATCTCCCTCTCTATCAACAAGTCCGCTAGGGTATCCGCTTATTTGACCGCCCATCCATGTATCGTAATCTGCGTTTTCCATTGGGTCACTATTGTGAACTGCTATACCGATCCATTCATCTTCATAAGTCTCTTCCATGTATTCCATCCCAACCATACCTCGTGGGCACCATCCGCACCATGTACCTGTTGCTTCTTCACCTACTACAGCCTTCGTTGGCCAAAATGCAACTCCGTCTACTGAATAATCAGAAAGCGTGTTGTTGCTTACATCAGCATCTCCAGTAACCATTGCAGTAACATCGACTGAAATACTTGCTCCACTTGCTAGAGCAATTCCATCAGGGTGAGTGAAACTCATAGATTCACCTGGGTTTAGTGTACCTGATAAAGTAGCAGTCTTCGTGGTTGTTCCATCCGTCCAAGAAACGGTAATCGAATTCTCGGCACTCGCACCAAGGTTTGAAATTACGCCTGTTACAGTTTGAGGAACATCTGTTGCAGAATAAGGTGGAACTTTAACTGAAACAAGTTTAATGTCATGATCATTTGGAATTTCAACAACAACGTTATCTAATCCAGCTCCATACGTCCAACCAGCTCCGTCATTATATACGAAAGCAATTCACATTGGCGTTACCAGCGTAAGCTGATGCATCAACCAAAATGGCATTTTGCCAATCTGCAGCCCCTGCCGCTGTATAAATGCTTGTCCAAGTTGAACCTCCATTCGTAGAAGCCTTCACTTCAAAACTTTCAGTCGCACCTTGGTACGTTCCCTCGAAGAAGAATAAATCGAATCGAAGTCTTACAGACTCTCCTGAGTATGACGACAGATCTATGGTTTCAGAAACCAATACATCCGCAGATTTGTCACAATTGCATCCGTCATCGTTAGTTCCAATAAAGTTTCCATGCTCTGTAATCGCAAAATATGAACTTGATAGTGACGTTGCATTTCCTGCATTCCATCCACCGTCAGTCGCTAATGTAGTTTGAGTCCATCCAGAAGGAATTCCAGCTTGAAAGTCGACTTCAATAATGGAATGAGCATTCATACCGCTTATTGCGGCAGCCATGCTAAGTGCTGATAGTAATAA
>CALSPD010000028.1 GCA_943788145.1 uncultured Flavobacteriales bacterium | reverse complement strand
AGAATGAACATAACGGACTGAGAAATATAAAGGATAGAGCTTCTGAAATGCAGGCGTTTTTTAGTATTGTTTCTAAACTAGGTATTGGGACAACGATTCGAATTGGCCTACAACTTAAATCGCCTTTACCAAATTACGCCACTAAGAAGTAGCGACAAAATCGATGAAAATGAAGGTTAAAGTTGCCATTGCAGAAGATAATCAGGATTTAAGAGAAAGCCTTAAAGCTAGCTTGGGTTATTTTTCCGAGGTTGAAGTAATATTCAGCGCGTCAAACGGACTCGATCTTGTAAATAAATGTACGGCCCTCCAACCTCAAGTAATTCTTATGGATATAGAGATGCCTGTGATGAATGGGATTGAAGCTACGGCAAATCTAAAGGCCAATTATCCATCCATAAAAGTGCTGATGTTAACTGTATTTGACGATGATAATAAAAACTGATTCCCCCAGAACTTACCAGTAAGATTTAGCAACCGCCAGAGTAAGTCTATCGAAAATCCTTTCACCGAAACGTCTACGGTTGAGTTTGTAACAAAACTCATTTAGATAGTTTTGCAAGTACTTCCCTTTTATCTTGTGGAATATACCCAGTAAAGTGCGTTTAGCGTTGCTTATAGCAATATGTACCCATTGCAATGTTGTTTTGGTAGTGTTTGCATCCGATTTCTGTGTAATGTGCATCTCCACGTGCTTTGCAATGTCTACATAACTGGTGCTTTTATCTGAGAAGACGATGTTTTTCTGATTAAAGTTCTCTTTCACCAACTCAGTGAGAGTATCTGAGTTGTGGTCTTCAATAACCTTCATTTTGAAGTACCGGCACTGTCTCGAACGTACACCAGTTTCTATGTCTTCCAACGGGGTAGACTCTGCCATTACGGCCACCTGAGCCTGTCGTTGACTTCCCCTTCCTCGCTTGATCTTCACATGTTTTGAAGTGGCCTTTTCAAAGTAACCTTCATCAAATTCCACTGCACCATCCAACTGGTAGAGGGCATCGCGCTTTCCCATCGCATGGCGAATTTTATGCATCAGACGCCATACTGTATCGTATTTTGGATGATCTAACTGACGTTGTAATTCCGATGCTGAGATACTCTTTTTACTGAAGGTCATAAAGGCCATGGCTAGATACCAGGTGCGCACGCTGACTTTCGAGCCTTCCATAATACTACCACTTTTCAATGTGGTGCGGAAGCCACATTCAATGCACTGCCATTGCCATTTGGCCCGAAGCCAATAATGGCGCTCACTCGAGCAGTGTTTACACTTAACACCTTCGGTTTCGCGCTGAGCACGAAAATGTTCTTTACAGCTTGTTTCTGTGGGAAATTGTTTGGTGAATTCTAAGATGTTCATCGGGCTTTCGTTTATTTAGAAGCACGAATCAACCATATCAGAATGTAATCTATTTACGTTGTGGTAATTTGCGGGGGAATCAGTAATAAAATAATGGAGGCCATTCTTGCTGGTGCAAATGGTTACTTATTGAAAGAAGAACACCCAAGGCAAATTGTCGATGCCATTCAAGATATCATGGAAGGCGGTGCACCAATGAGTCCGTCAATTGCGTTAAAAACATTGAATATCCTTCGACATCAGAATAAATCGCAGGAAGTGGCAAAGTCAGATTTTGGAATCTCTGAACGCGAAATGCAAGTCTTGACTCGATTGGCAGAAGGAAAAAACTATAATGAAGTGAGTGAAAGCTTGTTTATATCGCCTAAAACGGTTCGCAATCACATTCAAAACATATACACTAAACTGCAAGTGAATAGCAAGTTAGCTGCAATAGATAAGGCCCGTTCGCTTGGTTGGATGTAACAAAAAAAAGACGCGACATGGTCGCGCCTTCTCTGTTGAGCCTTTCAAAATCACATCTACATGATAACAACTTGCTCAACGAATCTTTGTCCAGATTTAGATTTGACGCTTAGTGAGTAAATCCCCTTAGCTAGGTGGCTTACACTAATTTGGCAGTGGTCCGCGTTCAATTCTCTTCTTAAAACAGTGCGGCCATTCATATCTATTAGAATTAAATCACCGTTTAGCGGTTTATCAAAATAGACATTAAGCACATCGCTAAACGGGTTTGGAAATACGGAAATGGAATTTAGGTAAGTGGCCTTGATTTCTTTTGAACCAAGGGCGCCTGCCGTTCCAATTTGAGCGAGCCACATGTGAATTTTGTTTCCGCCAGGGTTTACATCCAACGTGCCAAAAGTGCCTCTACCTTTCAAATATCCATTGACATAAAAATCGTTGTTTGTTCCGGCCGCAATACTCGCTTCTTCTATTTCGGTGGCTGTCGAAGCGGCAACGCCAAATATTCCGTAAGCTTCAATTTCCGTGTCATTTTCATCAAATTCAAGTACGTAAACGTTGTGTGAAAAGCCCGAACCAACGACTGTAGAACCAGCAAATGAAACATCACCGGCATGATTGCCTAGAAGACAATAATGACCTTTAGCGCTCTCCGCCAGCATTACACCATTTGTGTAATCTGTTGCCGTCACCTGAAAGTATTTTTGACCTGCAAGATCGAAGTCATAATAGCCGATATAACTATCAACGCTATTAGCCGGTGTGACTGTGCTACCGGCAATAGTTGCTGTGGTGGTAAATATTCCAGTAGTCAAAACACGATCATCTAAAACGAGGAGTGATTTGGGGACTACTTCGTCTTCGCCTGTGATCGATACAAGATTTCCATTGAAATCGAATTTGGCCAAAAAGGCATCCGTGAGGCCCGAAACGGTTGAATCTCCAAAGTTGTTCAATCCAGCACCAGGTGAGCCATAAGCGAATAGATGCGTGCTGGAATGGTCGAGGCTTCTTAGGCCCTTGGAACATAATCGCACCCATTGATAAACACCATCGCTGTTGTAACAAGCGATAAAAGTTTGTCCACCGCCAGTGATTGAATCCGTGCCGACATAAGTTTTAAACGGTACGTGACCTCCAGCATAGTAAATATTGTCGTTGTCGTCTATAGTGATCGCGAATGTCGATTCACCACCCGCTGTTCTTCCGTCATGAGCCGACCATAAAACGGCACCGTCTTTATCGATTTTGATTAAGGCAATGTCATCATAACCACTTAACACAGTGGTTCCTATGGTTAAGTCACCGCGAAAGTTTAGGGTTAAAACGATGTCATTGTTTGATGCTATTTTTACTTGAGCATCGCTTAAATATTGAGTGTAATTGAAGGTGGTTTTCCATACTTCATTCCCATCACTGTCATGCTTGTAAACAACGGCTTGATTATCTGTGCCACTTGATTTCGAAGAGCGACCCACCGAGATTAAATTATTCTCAGAGTCCATGGCTAAATCAAAACAATAATTGTCATGCTGAGCTGTGTAGTTATCAAAAATTGCCCAAGTGAAATCACCCTGTGCTTGATGGACTGTTCCAATAGTTAGAGCGAAAAAGAGTAGATAAATGTTTTTCATGGCGATAATTTTTAGTGTTGACACAAAATTCCATGATCGGCTAGGTTCTGGGAATGAGGCATATGCCTTAATCATTTATGAATTTGAATGAAGTTGTAATAATCTGAGCCAAGCTTTGTTTATTCGCTTCACGTTATCACTTAAGTTTGTTTTGATCAATTCACATATGAAGCAACTCGTGTTTTTTTTTCGTCATTGCATTTATGATTCTGTCATGCAAAAAGGATATTGTCATGCCAGAAGATTATTCAAATGAGGTTTCGGATAGCCGGATGCTCCTTGTGTTATCTGCACCTTCGGTAGATGACAAATACTACGAGTCAGCCTTTGCAGACATCGTTGAGTTTCAAATCAACTATGCGCTTTCTATCATTGGAAATGATAATGTCATCATCATCGTGGATAAGAAAACTCGAAAACATTATGAAGGGCGTGTTCCGGGTGATATTCTTTTAACTGCCAACATATATGACATTTGGATGCGCGACTTTACAACCGTGAACCCGATTGCCCCCGTTCAGTTTAAATATTCATATGCTAGTATGACCGAAACCGACAGCAAGGAAGTTCAGGCGAGTTTTGATCGATTTGCAGACCGTTATGAGGTAGAGAGGTCAATAACAGATTTTGTTATCGATGGTGGAAATATTGTAGATAATTATGCTGGAAGGGCAATTACAACGCAACGCTTTTTGTTGGATAATAACTTAGAAGTTTACACGGCAAAAGAGGAGCTTAAAAAACTTCTTGGCGCCAGTGAAGTGGCTATTATACCTTCAGATGAACCCATTTTAGCACACGCGGATGGCATGGTCATGTGGGTTGAAAATAATGTGCTATTGGTCAATGATTACAGCAGTGATCCCGGCTTTCGATCTAAAGTGGTAGATGAGCTAAACTGGTCGTTTCCTGGCGTAAACATCATCGAAGTGCCGGTGAAGTATGATACCAATGAAGTTACGGAATGGATTGGGTTTGAGTCAGCGTGCGGAGTTCATTTGAACTCGACCGTCACATTCAACAACGTTTACGTTCCCACATTTGGCATGTCACATGATTCAGCCGCTGTAGATATGATTCGCAATAGCACAGATAAATTGGTGATAGAAGTGGACGCATCTGGCGTATGCGCGATGGGAGGGAGTGTCCGCTGTTTGACTTGGCAAGTGGCTGGCGACAATGCCGAAAGACTGATTGAAGCGACCAGATTTAGACAAGGAAAATGACAAATCTTGAATTATATGAAAAGTTGGTAGCGGAATTTCCAGAAATTCAACGCAATGGAAAAGCCAATCCGTATACATCACTTAATGGGCACATGTTTTCGTTTCTCGATAAGGAAAATAGATTGAGTATTCGCTTCTCTAAGACAGATCAAGCAGAATTTATCGAGCAACATGAGACTACAGTTTCAATACAATACGGTAGCATTATGAATGGCTACGCTATCGTCCCACAGTCCTTGTTGGAACGAACTGATGAGCTAAAACCCTATTTTCAGATGAGTATAGACTATGTTTTATCGCTTAAGTCAAAGCCAAGTAAAAAGAAAGGTTAATTACTGCGTTGGTGCTTTAACAGATAGGATTAATTTGATTCTATATTTCAAGAATCATATGATTGTGATTAGAATCTTTGCTAATTTCGAGACCTAACCAAACATTATAAAATATGACCGATTTTACTCGAAAGCTATCCCAAGTACTATTGATCTGTGGGATTATTCTCTCATATTCTGCGCAAGTTCATGCTCAGAATGTCCTAATTATTTATGACGATTCTCCAACCAATACAAATACCGTTGCGCTCAAGGATGCGCTTACCAATGCTGGTTATACGGCTACGATAAGCACAGCCAATGAATCGGCATGGAATAACACAAATCCCGCACTGACAAACTTTGATGTGGTGATTCGATTGAATGGCACTTCATATAGCACCGAAATTACATCAGCAGGTCAGTTGGCATTAATGGATTTTGTCGAGAATGATGGAGGGGTTTATGTTCAATTCGAATGGGATGCGTATCAATATGATCAAAACAGCCAAATGCAAGCAATGGAGGATCTGATTCTCTTTCAACGCACGAGTGGTTCTACTTCGACATTGACGTTGACAGAAGTTTCGTCCCAATCTAATCACCCTGTTTTAGCGAACGTTCCTGCTTCGTTTAGCCTTACTACTTGTGGTTATAATGTTGGTTCATTGCGCTCTTTTTCAAATGATCCATCGGTTACGTTGATGACGGATGGAACGAACCCAGCTGTTGCCGTTCGAGAATTTGGTGCAGGCTGTGTTTTAGGCTTTCATAATGCTGGAAATTATAGTAGCTCTACTGTTCTTTCCGACACCAATCTACAGCGCATAATAATTGACTTTATCGGCTATTGCGGCTATTGCGGAGTTGATGTCATACCTTTTGATACAACAGTGAGCTGTTATGGATACGATGATGGAATTGCCGGAGTAAATGTTTCAGGCGGAACGCCACCATACAGCTATGAATGGAATACTTCGGACACGTCAACAATGATCACTGGATTAACGGCTGGAAATTATACCGTAACTGTCCTTGATTCTGGCGGATGCCAAACCATCAAGACCATCCATGTTGGACAACCGGCTCCAATTTCGACAAGTATTATTATCAATAACGGAGTGTTATGCAATGGTGGAACAGACGGTTCGGCCAAGTGCCACCTAGTTGGCGGAACACCTCCATTCACCTATGCATGGAACAACGGTGAAACGGTTGACAGCGCCATGGCGCTACCTGGCGGGCAAGCCATTGTTACCGTAACGGATTCAAATGGTTGTGAATTCTTGGATACAGCAAATATTACTGAGCCCGATGCTATTGTTGGGACTTATACTGTGGTTCCAGTTGAATGTGATGGTGACCTAGGCGGTAGTCTAACTGTAAGCACCTCGGGCGGAATTCCTCCATTTACATACCAATGGTCTACAGGCGGAACTTCTACCTATCAAGGAAATCTGACCAACGGGATTTATGTACTAACCATAACCGATGTGGTTGGATGTCAGGTTATGGACAGCGTGGTGCTTTATCCATTGTATTTATCGCCTGAAGTTGATTTAGGAGAAGATTTAGATATCTGTACAGATTGGCCAGTGAGCATTAATGCTGGAAACCCGGGTGCAACCTACTTATGGTCTTCGAACAGTACGGCTCAGTCCATTGTTGTGGCTTACGCTGGTGAATACTGGGTGAAGGTGACGAATGATTCGGGTTGTTCAACGTACGACACGGTTAATGTGAGTGTACATACGTGTGTTGGGATCAATGAAATAATGAGCACAATCGACTTGAATGTTTATCCGAATCCAGCGAAGGACAAGGTGTTCATCGTGCCAAGCATAACAATTGAAGAGGAAGTTCAAATTGAATTGTTTGATATTACTGGTGCTGTTGTTTACTCGGGTTCTACTCAACAGTTGCTTGAAAACAAGCCGTTCGAATTGGATCTAACGTCTATAGCGAAAGGAAGCTATATTGTTAAACTACAGAGTAAATCTCATCGCGCGATTCATTCGATTGTTATTCAGTAAATAGCATTTGAAATAAAAGTTGAAAGGCGGCAATCCTTAGGATTGCCGCCTTTTTTTATCGTCCGGGTCGAACGTCTACAAACTTTTCGAACTCCTTCCAAAAATTAGGATAAGACTTGGCTACCACCATGGGATCTCGGATCACTAATTCCGGATAATTCATGCTTAATGCGGCCAATGACATAACCAAGCGATGATCGCCATGAGCATCAAAGATGTCGCATTCTGAAGCAGCCTTGCCAGCCTTAACCGTTAGGCTATGTCCATCAACGATGGTTTCTATACCCATTTTAGCAAGTTCAATTTGAAGGTCTTCTATGCGATCGCTTTCCTTAAGTCGAAGATTATCAAGACCGTGAAATGTGAAGTCTATACCTAGCCCAGCGGCTGCAATGGCCGCAGGCTGCACCAAATCGGGGTGATCTCTGAAATTCCACTCGTTGGCTTTTTGCTTCAATGTTGTTTTTGAAACGTTTAATCCTTCCGAATTAAAGGTGCATTCAATTCCAAAAAGCTGGAATAAATCAATGGCACTTTGATCGCCTTGTATGCTTGATTCCGTTAATCCTAGTAAAGTGAAGTTCGTTTTTCGAGACAATACGGCCAAACTCATCCAAAACGCAGAGGCGCTCCAATCTTTTTCTATCCTGAACGTCTTAGACCTATACCGACCAGGTTTGACAAAAATACTCTGTCCTTCGAAGGTTACTTGCGCACCGCAGGATTCCATGAGGGACTTCGTCATAGAAATGTAGGGCCGAGACAAGGGATCCCCTTTTATGTCGATCTCTATGCCTTGCGGCAAAGTGGGCCCAATCAGCATTAGGGCAGTGATAAACTGGCTGCTTATACTGCCTTCAACGCTCACACAGCCGCTCTGTAACCTACGTCCTTCAATTTGTATTGGAGGATAACCTTCTTTATCTAAATAGGTTATGCTAGCCCCTAGTGCTCTCAAAGCGTTCACCAATGTGCCAATTGGGCGTTGTTTCATTCGATCGGACCCTGTCAATACTTTCTCTCCTGGTTGCGAGGCATAGTAAGCAGTTAAGAAACGCATGGCGGTTCCAGCGGGACCCACATCCGTTATCATATCGTTTCGCTCAAGAGCACTTTGCATAATCGCAGTATCATCTGCCTCGCTTAAACCCTCTATGTCGAAATATGTCTTGGCCAAGGCGCGTATAATCAATACACGGTTGCTAATACTCTTCGATCCGGGAAGCTCAATTTTTCCCTTTAAGGTTTTAGTTTTTGAACGCAGTGTGAACCTCATGCTTCCCACGATTCAAAAGTCTCGATCATGGCAGCCAGAATATCAGATGCTGTAACTTCAACCTCAATAACCGGAACACCTATTTCAGAAATGAGGGAACAAACAATTTGACCGTTTTTATTCTTTTTATCCTGTTTCATCCAGTAAAGGCAGTCATTTGCATTCAAATCGGGATGAATATACACGGGAATAGCTTCTTTAATGCATTGTTCGATTTCGCGAACAGCTGGTGCTGAAAGTCCGCAATATTTCATCGCAAGCTTGGCTTCTACGATCATCCCAATGGCTATCGCTTCGCCATGAAGTAGGGGATAACTCGTTTTAAGTGCGCTCGATTCAATGCCGTGTCCGACCGTGTGTCCAAAATTTAACGATTGCCGAATTCCTTTGTCTTTAAAGTCTTGCACTACAAGATTTTGTTTGACGGCCATAGACTTTTGGATCAAATCCAAATCGACAAAAGATTTGATTTCTTTTAATTCTTGCCAAAAACGTTGACCAGAAATTAAAGCATGCTTTAATGTTTCAGCATGACCAGCTCTTAACTCCCTTTCGGGTAATGTTTTCAAAAGGGATGGAGCAATTACTAAGGCCAAGGGTAATTGAAATGTGCCTATCTGATTCTTAATGCCAAAATAATTGACACCATTCTTACCACCAATAGCGGCATCTGTCATCGCCAAGTTTGTGGTGGGAACATGAATGAAGTTGATACCTCGCTTATACGTGCTGGCTGCGAATGCCCCAATATCACAAACGATTCCTCCGCCTAGGCAAATCACCAACGCATCCCGATCGACATTGCTATGCAACATTCGATTCCAAATAAATTCGACTTGCGACAGCCCTTTGTTCGCCTCGCCACTTTTAATTTGGATTTCAATAAAACTAGGTAGTCGGTATTGAATCAGGAAAGATTCGAGGCAATAAACGCTGGTGTTTTCATCAGTCAGAACCACATAAGTGGAAAAGGTCTTGTCTTCCAAAAAGGAATTCCATTCTTCTCCGCTTATTATGTTTTTGGTTTCAGTCATCGCATGTGCAAGGTGCGTCTTTTTGCGCGTATTTGAGGTATTTTAGCGTGCGAATTTCATCCTTGGTAAACTCTATTTCTGCTTGAAGCACTGTCGATTCTCTTTCCAATTCAATAAGATAGATATAAGGATTTCCACCCGGGTTTAAACTCTCTGTCGAAGCTTCAGTCCATAGAATCTCCAAGTCTTTTTCACTTAAATTTAAACAAGCTACAAAGCAAGCCAGTCGCTCACTACTTTGAAACGCCTCATCGTTTCGAATATCTTCCAAAATGCGTTGTTCAGGGGTCCAAATGTTGTACTTCCTTTCTTTATTCTTTGAGAAAATCACATAGACCATAATGAGGCCGATTCCAAATCCTGTGAAGTATATTCTGAATCGCCTAATCATTATCCGACTGCATTGGAGTTGTAATTGTGTTCCAAAGCACATCCTTAAGTTCCTGAATCCCTTCGTTAGTGACCGATGAAATAAATAAATTCGGAAGTCCTTTTGGAAAGGTTGCGCCTATCATTTTTTTCAATTCTGAATCGAGCATGTCTGATTTAGACACAACCACCACTTGATCCTTGTGCATTAATTCTGGGTTGTATTTTTTCAGTTCTTCCTTAAGAATCTGGTATTCACCGTAGTGATCTTGACTATCCGCTGGAATCATAAATAACAAAACAGAATTCCGCTCGATATGACGCAGAAAAACATGGCCTAAACCTTTTCCTTCACTAGCGCCTTCTATGATTCCTGGAATATCGGCCATGACAAACGACCGGTGGTCTCGATAAGGGACAATTCCAAGATTAGGGGTTAATGTAGTGAAGGCATAATCCGCAATTTCAGGCTTGGCCTCAGTAATGGAGCTGAGCAGTGTTGATTTTCCGGCATTTGGAAAACCGACTAAACCGACATCTGCTAACACTTTGAGCTCAAGGATGAACCAGGCTTCTATGCCAGGAATCCCCGGTTGTGCATACCGTGGCGTTTGCATAGTCGAATTCTTGAAATGCCAATTTCCCAATCCGCCTTGGCCGCCAGGCGCGATGGTTTTGCGATCTCCAGATTCAGTCATTTCAAACAAGATTTCGCCCGAGTCAGCATCACGAACAACTGTTCCAAGTGGTACAGGAACAATTACATCATCGCCACTTTTTCCGGTCGAACATTGCTTTCCACCCGGTTTTCCTCCTACAGCCTTGATGTGTTTACGATACTTGAGATGAAGGAGAGTCCAGAGCTGAGGTTCTGCTTCCAATATTATATGGCCGCCTCGGCCTCCGTCTCCACCGTCAGGTCCACCAGTTGGCTCAAATTTCTCTCTTCTGAAGTGAACCGCACCGGCCCCTCCATTGCCGCTGGCGCAATAAATTTTAACGTAATCAACGAAATTAGACGACTGTGATTTTCGATTTTTAGACATAGGGCGAATTCTACCGCAAACTTACCCTTCAAAAGTCATGTGGAAACCAAAATCATTGAATCCATGATTCAACGATAGATAGAGCTTTATTCTTTACTGCTTTGAGCGGTTAATTGCTCAATTGCCATGCAAAGCCTTGAAAAAATATCGTCAATGGTACCAATTCCTTTTACACCGACATATTTCCCGCATGATTTATAGAATTCAGCTACTGGAGCGGTTTGTCTATGGTAAACGTCTATTCGGTTTTGAATAATGGCGGGATCTGCGTCATCGGGTCTGTTGCTTTGAAGGGCCCGATTTTTAAGCCGGTTGCGCAATTCGTCTTCATCAACTTCTAGAGCCAATGCCACCGTTATAGAAGAGTTTTTTCTTAACAGAAACTCATCGAGCGCTTTTGCCTGGGCACTTGTGCGTGGAAACCCGTCATATATCACACCCGATGCGTTAGGATGTTTTGAAACCTCGCTTTCTAGGATTTTTATGGTGATGTCATCAGGAACCAAGTTTCCTTTCTCCGAATAACTCTTTGCAATTTTAGCCAATTCAGATTCTGGGTCAAGTGCACGAAATACATCTCCAGTTGAAATATGAATTAAGCCATATTTTTCCTTCAGCTTAAGACTCTGTGTTCCTTTGCCCGCCCCCGGAGGACCGAATATTACAATATTCAACATCTTATTCATTTAGTATGTATACTTCTGGAATGTTTCTGCCATAACCATCATAGTCAAGCCCATAGCCAACAAGAAATTTATTCTCAACTTCAAAACAAACATAATCGATCGGATGGGATTGCTTATATGCTTCCTTCTTAAAAAGTAAGGTACAAATAGCAACCGATCGGGGTTCGTATTTTTTTAAAAAATCAATTAATGCATCAAGCGTATTACCCGTATCAACAATGTCTTCTATTATGATCACATCTCGATTCTTTAATGGCAATTTTCCAGCTTCATGAAATTTTACCACACCTGTTGATTCCATTCCGGCATAGGAGGCGGCTTTGACAAAACCAATTTCGCAAGGCGCTGAAAACTCTTTCATTAGGTCCGAGAAGAACATGAATGAGCCATTTAAGACACCTAAGAAAAAAGGCGATTTGTCCGAATAGCTGACCATAAGTTCACGACCAATTCGGTCAACTTCAGTTTGAATGGAAGCTCTATTGATATAAGACTTAAACTGTCGATCTTTAACGGTAATCATGGTTTTTTCTGTGGTTGGCAAATGTAGGAATTGACCACGGTGATTTTTTCGGTTTTATGAACAAGGGCTTGAAACTAATCCCTTCCACAATATCTTCGCGTAATGAGAATCGGGATAATAGGTGGTGGTCAATTGGGACGAATGTTCATTCAAAATGGCTTAAATTATGGTCATGAATTTCACGTATTAGACCCTGATCCCGAAGCTCCATGTAGTGCTATAGCACACAAATTTGTTTGTGCCGATCGAAATGATGAAGAGGCGGTGTATCAACTCGGAATCGAATGTGATGTTGTAACCATTGAAATTGAGAATGTTTCTATTTCAGGGTTAAAGCGTATTCGAGACAAGGGCATTGACGTATATCCGCAACCAGAGATTTTGGAAATGATACGAGATAAGGGCCTTCAAAAGCAGTTTTATCGAGATAACCATTTACCAACCGCTGATTTCGCGCTCATTAATTCGCGTGAAGAAATCAAGGATCATTTGCATTTGCTGCCTGTTATGCAAAAAATGCGCATAGGAGGATACGATGGTAAGGGCGTTACCCCTTTAATAAATGAATCCGATGTTTCGACTGCGCTTGACGCACCTTCGCTTTTAGAGTCGTGGGTTACGGACGCGACTGAAATTGCCGTCTTGGTCGCAAGAAATCCAGATGGTGACGTGAAATCCTTTCCAGTGGTTGAATTGGTGTTTAATCCAGAGGCCAACTTGGTTGACTATTTGGTTTCCCCAGCGCGAATTTCGGTTGACCTAGAAGCAAAGGCCCGTGAAATCTCTGAAAACCTTGTTCGAAAACTGGATTTTGTAGGGCTTTTAGCTGTTGAAATGTTTGTCACTCAATCTGGCGAGGTACTCATAAATGAGATAGCGCCACGCCCACACAATAGTGGACATCATACCATTGAAGCTTGTTTTACGAGTCAATATGATCAACATTTACGTTCGATTCTTAATTGGCCCCTAGGCAGTACAGTATTGAGAAGCGCTGCCGCTATGATCAATTTACTTGGCGAACGCGGTTTTGAAGGGCCTGTAATTTATGAGGGGTTAAGTGATGCCATTTCGGAAAATGGGGTTTATCCACACCTTTATGGTAAGCGCATAACCAAGAGTTTTCGAAAAATGGGCCATGTTACGGTTTTAGATAACACAACAACCGATGCTTTGGCCAAAGCTCAGCGAATTAAGGAAGCCATTAGGGTTATCAGCTAGAATTTGTTGATGTAGCTCGTTTTCTCAGCTTAATTTCGATTGATTTTCAAGTAATTTAGCGCCATGGCAAAAACGGTACAAGTCGGAATCGTAATGGGAAGCAAAAGTGATCTTCCCGTTATGGTAGCAGCAGCAGCAATTTTAAGTGAATTTGAAATTCCATTTGAAATGGACATCGTTTCTGCTCATCGAACTCCTGAGAAAATGATCGATTATGCGAAAGAAGCGCATAAAAGGGGCATTCGTGTAATCATAGCTGGAGCGGGCGGAGCTGCTCACCTTCCTGGAATGATAGCCTCTATTACGCCATTACCGGTAATTGGTGTTCCTGTTAAATCGTCAAATTCCATCGATGGATGGGATTCTGTTTTATCCATACTCCAGATGCCTGGGGGAGTTCCAGTAGCAACAGTTGCTTTAAATGGGGCAAAGAATGCGGGAATTCTTGCTGCGCAGATTCTTGGTGCAGGCGATGAAGTTTTAATGAATAAAATCATCGCATTCAAGGAAGATTTGAAAGATAAAGTGGCTCAAATGTCGAAAGAAGTAAAGGAGAACCAAACAACGTAATATGGTCGTTACACGTCTTCATTAAGATTAAAAATGCGATTACTAATTAGTTCTATACTCCTTTTATTTCTTGCCTTTCAAACGCAAGCTCAACTTACCATGAGCAGTGCACAACAGTCCGGCAATTGGGCTGATTATTATGTCCAGAATGTCTTATTAGGAACGGGAGTCACTGCCTTTAATGTCACATTTACCGGATGTGACACCACAAACGGAAATGAAGGACTAGATTCCTTGCAAATTGGTGAATTTACTTCGACCAATACTTTGGTTGATATTCCTTATGGCGTGATGCTTCATAGCGGTTCTGTAGAGAATTTTTCGGGTGGCGCCAATTTTTCCGATGGGGTATCAGACATTGATTTAGATTCCCTTTTGCCCGGGTTTACGATGAACAATGCAGCTGTGTTGGAATTTGATTTTGTACCTCAAGGTGATACCGTCAGATTCAGTTATGTTTTTGGAAGTTTAGAATATCCAACATATGTGTGCTCTCCATTCAATGATGTCTTTGGGTTTTTTCTGAGCGGCCCAGGAATAAATGGAAATTTTGAGAACAACGGGGAGAATATAGCTCTCGTTCCAGGTACTAATATTCCCGTTTCGATCAATACGATCAATGATGTCCCAGGCGGCTCATCCTGCACTACGCCTTGTCCGTGCAACACGCAATACTATGTAAATAATAATGGTTTTGCCAATGATACGAATGTGAAATTCACCGGGATGACTGTCACGCTGGAAGCGAAACATTGGGTCAGTTGTGGAGATACCTACCACATTAAATTGGCTATTGCCGATGCGGGTGATGGCATATTAAACAGCGGTGTATTTTTAGAAGGAGGTAGTTTTACTTCTAACCTTATTGAAGTGAATATTGCATCGGTTAATGGCGACTCAACCATTAATGAAGGTTGTGGTCAGGCGGAAATTTTATTCACCCGAGGAGACACCACAGATACTTCCATAACGTATATCGAATTCGTTGGAACCGCCACCAATGGCGTTGACTTTAACTTGATTCCAGACACCATTATTCTACTTCCTGGCGTGTTTGATACAACTGTGGTCATAACACCCGTTTTTGATGGATTGGTAGAAGGAATAGAGTACATCACTATTCGGGCTATTAGCGTGACCTTATGTAATGACACGTTCATTAGCGAAGGAACGCTCTATATTTACGATGTTCCTGACTTGCATTTACTTTCCTCTGATGACACGAACTTTAGCTGTCCGGTTGATTCGATCACCATCTTTTCGCAGGTTCAAAGTGGAGGGCCGCCACCTTATTTATATGTATGGAATACGGGTGATACAGGGGCCGTATTGACGGTGCCCATATCATCGGGTCCCGGTATCGATACGTTTGCCGTTGAAGTTTGGGACAGTTGCGGATTGTTTTCTAATGTTGACACGGTGTTTGTTTTTAAGAATTACGAAAATGACCCCATAGTTCGTATCGAAAATGACACTGCAGTGAATTGCGTTGGGGATTCATTAGATCTTATAGCAACCATAGATTTCGGAAATCCGGGTTTCACATACGCTTGGTCAAATGGAGATACGATAGATCACAGTGTTGTAGTCGTAAATGGCCCAATGCAAGTATATGTTACGATCACTGATACCTGCGGAAGAACTTCCATTGACACTGCTTTTTTAGACATCAAATCAGCCGATAATTTCTCCATCGCCTTTCCAGA
Organism: uncultured Flavobacteriales bacterium; assembly: GCA_943788145.1. GTDB lineage: Bacteria > Bacteroidota > Bacteroidia > Flavobacteriales_G > Salibacteraceae > SHAN690. The sequence continues at coordinate 39,516 of CALSPD010000028.1, read as the reverse complement.
TTCAATGGTTTATTGCGTAGGGTCCAGTTTGACCTTGACGGGTAAAGCTTTTGGCGCGGCTGGGCCATATCAATACTCGTGGGATGCAACCAATCCTAGCTTTGGCGCATCAAACACCCAAACTTATATTATTCATCAGGATACAGTGATAACCATTTGGGCTCGAGATGTTTGCGGCAGAATGACAAGTAAACAGGCTTTTATAGATGCGGTTCTTACAGAGAAGTTAGTGGCTAATTTAGCTTCGGATGAAGGCGAGTGCAGTGGATCAGAATTCGAATTACAACCCATAGTAACAGGAGGGTTGAGGCCATTTTCGTATCACTGGTCAACGAACGATTCAGACTCTGTTGTGGTTGTTCCAGTGAATGTTACCCAGAACTTTATTGTAACTGTGACTGATGCCTGTGGGAACGTTGATACAGCATCAGCTTTAATCACCATTCCTAAATTGGAGCCAATGTCAATGATTGTGACCGGAGGAACAACACTATGTTTTGGAGAGGAATATGTGGTAGAATTAATCGCAAATGGAGGAGCCGGGGATTATCGTTACGAGTGGGAATGGCAGAATGATCCGATTGGGGCTGAAAATTTTAATGAACTCTCAAACGGACGTTACCGACTGATTAGCCATCAAAACAACCTGCACTTTTTCAAGGCTATAGATAAATGTGGAAATACTTTTCTCGATACCGTTGACATAACCGTAAAACACTGCCTCCTAATTCCAAATTTCGTAACGCCTAATGGAGATGGTGTCAACGATGCTTTTATAATTTCCAACATCACGAATTTCCCGGATGCCAGATTAACCATTTATAATAGATGGGGTGGCAAGGTTTACGAATCCATGCCATACTTGAATGAGTGGACGCCAATTGAACAATCGGAAGGGGTTTATTTCTACATTCTTACCTCGGACTATTTCCCAGAAATGAGGGGCTTCCTTACGGTTCTTAGGAATGATGATCGCTAACATTGAGCGTTGTTTGATTCACTAGTTTGAGTTCAGCCTCTTGGCTGTTTGAACTAATAATAATCAATCGATCGCCTGATTCGGTAGCGAGCCGTTCATTAAACCAAGCCGTCCATCTTGCATCTAAATTAGCGCAAGGTTCGTCCAATAAAAGAAGGGAGGATTCGGAACAGATTGCCAGCGCTAGCTTTAGCCTTTGCCGCATTCCCGAGCTTAATTGATTTAATGTTTTATCTGCATGTGTGCTTAAATCAATGTCTTTCAAAATAGTGTTTACGTTCCAATTCGGTCTGAAAGGTTTGAACTTTTCTTGAAGCTGAATAGCCTCAGTAATCGTAAACTCTCCAGGAAGTTCCATGTAGGGTACTGCAAAAGCAACGTGATTGAAAACATCTTCAACCGCTAAATTTCCGCCTTTAAATGATATAGCGCCTTCTGATGGCGTTACAAACCCGGATATAATTTGCAGTAAAGTTGATTTGCCGCTTCCATTATAGCCGACTAATCCGTAAATGCCGGGTGAAGTAAAACTGGCGTTTATGTTTCTAAAGATCCAGTTACGGTCAAATTTTTTCCCTATTTGAGCGAGCTCAACGCGCATTAGGTGTTTTTCCCTCGCATAATGCCTTTTTCCGAACCGTCAATGAATGACATAATATCGGTTTTAATATCTGAGGCCTTAATGTTATCCTGAATGGCTTTTATTCCTTTTGCCGTGGTTTCATTCATAACGTAAAGCAAGCGATAAATATCTTCAACATCACGAATCTGATCTTCGCTAAAGCCACGTCTCTTTAAACCAACGGTATTCACACCTACAAATCCTAAAGGTTCCCTAGCTGCTTTTACATAGGGAGGTACATTCTTGCGAACAAGCGATCCACCAGCAACAAAGGCATGTTGTCCAATTCGCACGAATTGCTGCACGGCTACCATTCCTTCCAGAATAGCGTGATCGTCAATGGTAATATGACCGGCCAAATTCACGCAATTTGCTAAAATGACATTGTCACCAATGATGCAGTCATGTGCCACATGCACATAGGCCATGAGCAGGCAATTCCTTCCTACTCGAGTGGTCATCCTGTCAATAGTTCCTTTATTGATGGTTACACATTCTCTAATGGTAGTATTGTCGCCAACTTCAGCTGTAGTTTCTTCTCCATCGTATTTAAGATCTTGAGGAACAGCAGAAATGACAGCACCAGGGAAAATTTTACAGTTTTTCCCAATTCTTGCACCGTCCATGATCGTCACGTTTGGGCCGATCCAAGTTCCATCGCCAATTTCCACATCGCCATACACCGTGCTAAATGGTTCTATGGTGACGTTTGCGCCAATTTTGGCGTTAGGATGAATGTTCGCTCTTAACTCGTTCTTCATTTCTCACTTTAATGATTTGTGCCATTAGCTCACCCTCTGATACAAGTTGGTTTCTGACGTATGCTTCCCCTTTCATGTTAACGAGTCCTCTTCGAACAGGACCGAGTAAGGTTAATTTGAATACAAGTGTGTCACCGGGGACTACCTTTCGCTTGAACTTTACCTTATCAATTTTCACAAAGAGCGTCTCATAATTCCATGGATCTTCGATCTGACTCATGGTCAAGATTCCTCCTGTCTGGGCCATAGCCTCAACTTGAAGAACCCCAGGCATCACGGGATTTCCTGGAAAATGACCTTGAAAAAATTCTTCGTTCATCGTGACATTCTTAACGCCAACAACATAACCTTCACCCATTTCGATAATCTTATCGACTAAAAGAAATGGATACCGATGCGGCAACATCTCAGATATTTCGGTTATACCAAAAATCGCGTCTGCATTCAGATCAAACATTGGTGCATTTCGTTGCTCCTTTTTGATCAGGTCTTTTAGAATTTTCGCGAAAGCAACATTGGTTGTGTGTCCAGGTCTTGCCGCAAGAAAATGGCCTTGAATGGGCTTACCGACTAGCGCTAGATCACCAACAATGTCTAATAATTTATGTCTTGCGGGTTCATTCTGAAAGTGAAGTTTGACGTTGTTCAAAATGCCTATTCCAACAGATTGCAATTCAGTTCGCTCTCTATTAAACGCAGCTGCCAAGCGCTCTATTTCTTCGTCTGTGAAATCCAGCGTGTCGACCATAACGATGGCATTGTCCACATCACCCCCTTTTACCAGACCGGCATTGACTAGCTGCATCAATTCGCGAAGAAATACGAAGGTCCGACAGCGGCTTATTTCATCCTTGAATTCGGCCAGTTTGTACATGCTAGCATGTTGAGTTCCAAGCAACGGAGACCTATAGTCCACCATTACCGTTATTCGGTAATCTGGAGATGGAACAGCAAGCATTTCAACTTCGCGTTCTGGATCTTCAAAAGTTATGTTCTCTTTTAGAATGAAGAAGTCTTTTTCTGCCTCTTGCTCAACTATGCCTGCGACTTCAATCGCTTCTACAAAGAGTTTAGAACTACCATCTAAAATTGGAATTTCGGGACCATCTAGTTCGATCATTGCGTTGTCGATGCCCATACCATAAAGTGCTGCAAGTACATGTTCTGTAGTATGTACTTCCATTCTGTCATTCCCAAGTGTCGTTCCTCTTCGGGTGCTAATGACATTATCCGCGTCCGCTTTAATGCAAGGTTGACCTTCAATGTCGATTCGTTTAAAAACATACCAATGATTCACATCAGCCGGGCGCACCGTTATTGTAGCGCGTTTCCCAGTATGAAGTCCCACACCTTCTAAGGTGATTGGAGATCGTAGTGTTTTTTGCTTTTCAGCCATTTTGTTCGTGTTTCTGTTGTGTGGAAAGCCGTGTTACTTCATCAACAATCTGATCCAATTTGCGGAAGTGAACGTAGGCCTTTTTGAAATCTCGAATGGGTAGAGCAGGAGAACCTTGAACTATTTTTCCAATTTCTTCGATGCTATTCCCGATTCCCGATTGAGCAGCGATTTTTACTTCGTCAGCGATAATAAGGTGTCCTACTATTCCAACTTGTCCGCCAATCATGCAGTTTTTTCCAATTTTTGTTGAGCCAGCGATTCCGGTTTGGGCCGCAATTACAGTGTTTTCTCCAATTTCAACGTTGTGCGCGATTTGGATCAAATTGTCCAATTTGACTCCTTTGCGGATGATGGTGCTGCCAAGCGTAGCTCTATCGATGGTCGTATTGGAACCTATCTCTACGTGATCTTCAATCAGCACATTTCCTACGTGAATGACCTTCTGGTATTCATTTTCTTTATTTGGAGCAAATCCAAACCCGTCACCGCCAATAACAACACCAGGTTGTATGACACAGTCCGAACCGATGGAGCATCTACTACCTAGTTGAACCCGAGGATGTAAAATGGTGTTTTTACCTATGTAAGCGCCACTTTGAATGTTACAGTGAGCGTGAATTTGGGCATTGGCACTAACCTTAACAGCTGCTTCAATATTTACAAAAGGGCCAATAAAAGCACTCGAATCTATTGTTGCGCTTGGGTCAACTACAGCGCTGGCGTGGATGCCTGCTGCTGGTTTTGTCATGTCAGAATACATCTCTAATAATTTCCCAAATGCCATTCGTGCATCTGGAACTCGAACTAGAGTCAATGTTTCAGGTAATTTCTTTTCAGCTATGAAATCTTTAGACACGATAGCCACCGTGGCTTTTGTGCTGTAGATGTAATCTGTGTAAAGCGGATTGGCGAGGAAGGACAAGGTTCCAGGAGCTCCAGCTTCAATTTTGGATAAACCGCTCACGGATGCTTCAGGAGAACCTTCTACGGTTCCTCCCAACATTTCGGCAATTATTTGAGCGGAAAATTCCATCGTGGTAAAGTTTGCAAAGGTAAACCATAGACCATCGCAAGTGGTTCAAAAATAGAATGAACCTAAACAGCTAAGAAACCTCTGTTTTCTAGTTATCAACATTTCACATCAATTTGAAAACCAGCAGGATAGTATAAATAATGTTTTGTCTCTTCTGTTTCAAGTGACGCGAATCGAAATATGCTTGCCGCTTCTGAAATATCTTGGATGCTGCCGTCTTTATACAGAACCTTGATTCGTTCATGTTGTGCATCGTAAGCGCGATTGGTCTGTGACTTTTGAAATACTAAGTAAGCCGATTCCTCAATTGTCCATCCGTTTTCGTGACTTAATTTTTTTTGAAGCTCGAGTAAAGAATCAGCTGACATCGGAGACTTCAAAAGCTTTGTTTTTAGTAGTCGTCTGTTTATTAGGCGATTGCAAAGTTCATTCAGAACTTTATTTTCCGAGGTTGCCCATTGTTTTATTGCGGAAAGCACATCGTAATCGTCCAGCATCACAAACTGAGATAACCATTCTTCTCGGTTAGATTCACCCAAGACTCGATCTTCTTGCAGAAAATAATTTAAGGCTGCCGATCCGGCTAAATCAGTGTTGTTTGAATATACATGCCTTGCGCGAAGTAGGATATTCATCAATAAAAACTCAGCACTCAAAACGGTCTTGTGTAAATAAACTTGCCAATACATGAGCCTCCGAGCCAAGAGGAATTTTTCTAAGGAATAAACACCTTTAGCTTCAATAACTAATTCGTCTTCATGAACCGTCATCATTTTAATTAATCGTTCTGAACCAATTACTCCTTCAGATACACCTGTAAAAAAGCTATCGCGTTTCAAATAGTCTAATCTGTCAGTATCTAGTTGGCTGCTAACCAATTGGTGTAAGAACTTGACCTCGTATGTTCCTTTGTAGATGGAAATCGCCAAATCGAGTTTGCCATTGAACTCCTCATTCAACTTTTCCATTATCATCATTCCAATGCGCTCATGGTTGATGCCTTTTACGATGGTATTTTCCAAGGCATGTGAGAATGGACCGTGGCCGATGTCGTGAAGGAGAATGGCGATTTTCGCACCTTGCTCTTCTGATGGAGCTATACTAACTCCTTTGCTCCGGAGCACAGCTATTGCGCTACCCATTAAGTTCATAGCTCCCAAGGTGTGTTGAAACCGACTATGATTGGCACCCGAATAAACGAGGTTTGTAAGGCCAAGTTGGCTTATCCTCCTGAGTCGTTGAAAGTATGGGTGTTCAAGGAGTTCGAAAATCAATTCATCCTCTACGGTAATAAAACCATAGATTGGGTCGTTAAATGTCTTCAGCGTTTTCGCTTTGGCTTTTTCAATCACGTAATTAGCCTTTTCTCTTATGAAATTCATGTAGGTTTGACCACGAAGATAAATGCAAGATATGAGCAACGAACAAGTTAGAATTCTTTGGGCCGATGATGAGATTGATTTACTCAAGCCACACATAATATTCCTTGAAAACAAAGGATACCATGTAACGGCCGTGAGTTCAGGTAGAGAGGCCATAGATGAAGTAACTCAGAATGATTTTGACATTGTCTTTTTGGATGAAAACATGCCGGGCGTTTCGGGTTTAGAAGCCTTGAGCCGAATAAAAGCGCTAAAACCTTCCATTCCGGTTATTATGATTACCAAGAATGAAGAGGAGTCCATTATGGAAGACGCCATTGGGTCGAAAATTTCGGATTATTTGATTAAACCAGTGAATCCAAATCAGATTTTATTGAGCCTTAAGAAGAACTTGGACTCTAAGCGCTTGGTGAGTGAACGAACTTCTTCGAGCTATCAGCAGGAGTTTCGGCAAATCGGTATGCGGTTGAATGATCCATTGGATTGGCAAGAATGGATGGATTTGTACAAGCAAATTGTTTTTTGGGACCTAGAGCTTCAAAAAGGAGGTGATCCCAGTATGCATGAAATTTTGAGCATGCAAAAGGATGAAGCAAACAATCAGTTTTCACGCTTTATAGAAGACAACTATGTGGATTGGCTAAACGGTAGATCTGACTCCAAACCTGAAATGGCGCATACCATTTTTAAAAATTGGGTGGTGCCTGAATTAAAAGCGGGAAAACCGCTCTTCATGGTTGTCATCGACAACCTGAGGTTGGATCAATGGAAGGTGATTCAAAGTGTGATCATGGAAGACTTCAAGGTAGAGGAGGAGCGAACCTTCATGAGTATTTTACCAACGGCAACTCAATATGCGCGAAATGCAATTTTTGCGGGTCTGCTTCCAAGTGAAATCCAAAAACAACATCCCAAACTTTGGTTGAATGATGAAGATGAAGGTGGAAAAAATATGTTTGAAGAAGACATGCTTGTCCATCAAATGAAGCGTCTTGGGCTAAAGATTAAGCACAGCTACTTTAAAATCACGAACCATAATTATGGAAAAAAGGTCCTAGACGGAATTCATTCCTTGGCCAACACCGATCTGAATGTGATTGTATACAACTTCGTGGATATGCTAAGCCATGCCCGAACTGAAATGGAAGTAATACGCGAGTTGGCCGATGATGAGGCAGCCTATCGATCTTTGACGTTAAGCTGGTTTGAACATTCTCCGCTTCGCGACATTATGAAGGAAATCCGAGCGATGGGGGGTAAGATGATTATAACAACCGATCATGGAACCGTTCACGTTAAACATCCGATTAAAGTTGTTGGTGATAGAAATACGAATACCAATTTGAGGTATAAAACCGGCCGCAACTTGAATTATAGCCAAAAGGAAGTTTTCGAAGTAATCAATCCTCAGGATGCTTTCTTGCCAAAAACAAACGTGAGTAGTAGGTACATTTTCGCGAAATCGAACGAGTTTTTTGCCTATCCAAACAACTACAGCTACTACGTGAATTATTATAAAGACACTTTTCAGCACGGTGGGATTTCGTTGGAAGAAATGATTATCCCTTTTATTGTTTGTGCAGCAAAGTAATTTCCGTCCTTAAAGAAAAGTATTAGGTGATATTTGCAGTATCTTAGAGGAATCTAACCGATGCTGATCACCCTATCTGTAAATAACCCTGAATCTGCCTTTCTTGTTTCAGAGGCGATTATTCCGCTTTTGGATAAGCATCAAATCGTTTGTTTTCATGGGGAATTAGGGGCAGGGAAAACAACTTTCATTAAGCATATATGCAAGGAATTGGGGGTGACGAGCGAAACTTCGAGTCCCTCGTTTTCCATTGTCAACGAATATGATGCGGGCGAAAAGAAGACCATTTTCCATTTTGATTTATATAGGCTTAAAAAAAGCGAAGAATTGCTCGATATCGGTTGGGTTGATTATCTGAATTCTGGAAACACAACTTTTGTCGAATGGCCCGAGATGGCCATCGATTTCATTCCTGATGACGCACTGCATGTGCACATCAGTTCAAACTCGGATGGCTCTCGTTCGGTTCAAATAAAAGATCAATTATGAGTATTTCGAAACAAGCACAGCGCGAGCTGTCACAAGCATTAATGATGCTCCCGCAGGAAAAACTGCAAGAAGTCAATCGCAAAAAGAAGCGGCTCTACATTGGCATTCCTAAAGAGATTTCTTTGCAAGAGAATCGCGTGGCATTGGTGCCTGAAGCCGTTCAATTATTGGTGAATAATGATCATCGGGTGGTGGTTGAAACAGGCGCTGGGGAGGCGTCAAATTTTAGCGATCGTGAGTACAGCGAAGCGGGTGCGGATATTGCCTATACCACGAAAGAAGTTTACGAAGCAGATATCATTTTAAAGGTGGAACCCATTTCGAATGACGAGATGGAGTATTTAAAGCCGAAGCAGGTTCTTATATCGGCCATGCAGTTGAATGCCCACCCAAAGGATTTCATTAAAAACTTAATGAGTAAGCGCGTCACTGCCATCGCTTGGGATTATATAGCGGACGAAGACGGTATTCTACCCATAGTGCGGAGTATGGGAGAGATCGCAGGCACAACGTCTATTTTAATTGCAGCAGAATATTTAAGCAATAAAGAAGGTCAAGGAATAATGCTCGGTGGCATTACTGGAGTTGCCCCAACGCAAGTGGCCATTATAGGCGCGGGTACTGTTGGTGAGTTCGCCACCCGAGCGGCTTTAGGTTTGGGTGCGGATGTTCGCGTATTTGATAACTCTATAACGAAACTTAGAAGGCTTCAAAATAGCATTGGTCAGCGGGTTTCAACTTCTACCATTCAGCCTAAAATATTAGCGAAAGCGCTTATGAGAGCTGATGTTGTCATTGGCGCGATTCGAAGTAATTCCGGTCGAACACCATGTTTTGTGTCCGAAGAAATGGTTCGTCAAATGAAGCCAGCCTCAGTTATCGTTGACGTGAGTATCGATCAAGGGGGTTGTTTTGAAACCTCACATATGACCACCCATGATAAGCCTACTTATGTGTTGCACGATGTGATTCACTATTGTGTACCAAACATTGCCTCTCGAGCCAGCCGAACGGCATCCAATGCGCTGAGCAATGTAATGGCGCCTATTGTTTTGGAGGTGAGCGAAGAAGGCGGAATTGAGAACATGATTCGAAATCACTCAGGAATCCAAAGCGGGGTGTTCTTATACAATGGCACCCTTACGAATAAGTATTTGGGCGAATATTTAAATCTGCCATTTAAAGATTTGAAACTGCTATTGGCGGCTTTTTAGAAGGAGAAAACTGATGTTAGTTTTCCATGACTTTAGGGAAAGAAAGCGTTCCTTCTTTCATGCGCTTATAATATTTCGCAAGGCTTGCCATCATCGTTGAAATGGCTGCTATTGCCTCTTGAGTCGATTCCGAAATTTGTTTCTTTTTCAGCTTAAGCACAAGCACTCCGAACAATCCATTCATTGCTATTTCAATCTCGGTTCGAGGCCGACCGTCAGACTTTTCTTTCAAAATGTCGATGCTTGGAATTGCCTTAGCGACCTGATCTTGATAGGCTTTATCTTGATAAATGGTCATCAAGCTGTGGTGTAAATACTGAATCTCCGCCATGATTTCGTGAAGTTCTTGCAGATGACCTGAATCGCGGATACCCTCTTCCGTCATTTGACTAATTAGACCTTCATACCATCGAATTAATTCCTGTCGAGGACCATCTTCTAAATTGAAGCCATCGATCAGTCTGCCTTTAATTTCCTCAATTTCAAAATTGAAAGAGCGGATCAACTCTTCAATGTGCCACATATATAGCACATATTCAATTATGTTGGTTTGCTTGTATTTTAAGGCGATATACATTTATTCACCAGCAGTTTCTACTTCTAAAGTCTTGTTATAAGCGCGGTTTAAAGAATCAACAACCGTATTGGTTATGTCAAATTGTGCGTCCATGTAGAGCACATTTCCAAATCCGTTATAGCCATAAATCATATGAAAACCTTCGGCCTTCGCATATTCTCCTAAGAATGCTTGAAGTTCATCGTAAAACTTATCGTATTTATCAGCCTCGCTTGTGGCAAGCTGCGCTTCCATACTTTGCTCCTTGGCCATCAACTCTTGCTTTCGTTGTTGCAGCTTCATCCCAAGAATTTGCAATTGTTCTTCGGTCAAACCCGGTGCACCGGCTTCAGCATCTCTATAATCCTTTTCGAAACGTTCCACCTCAACTCTGAACTTATTCTCCATGACCAATTTCTCTTCGATGAACTGATTTTCCAAGTCATTGAGTAGGTCGTATTTTTCAAATAAGCTGTCGGTGTTGACGTATGCAATCTTTAAATTTCCGTCACCAATACTTGCAGTTGACACCGATGGAGCGGCAACTTCAGCATTTTCGGAAGTCTTAGTTTCATCACATCCGAAGATGATTAAACTTAAAAATAGAGGGAGAAGGAGCTTTGAATTTGACATGTATTTTGGCTTGTTGGCCGCGAAGATACTAAGCCTCAATAAGTATTCTAGATAAAATTCTTCAAGGTATGTTAGACTTAGTTTAAATGTATTTGATAAGGTAAATTCATGCGGTTTAATACGCTGGAGCTCAAATCAGCAATATCGTCCGCGTCTTTTGGCACACTCCACGATACGTTTACATTGTTTCCTGCAAGCGATAAGGCTTGAAATTTTGAAAGGATTTCCAACAGACTTCGTATCGATTGACCATTTAAATATTGAAGGTCAATTTCAAAAAATTCGTGGTCGGGTTTGGGTGATTGCTATAAGATTCCAGCCAATTAATAATGTCGGCAAAAAAGGCCTGAGAATTAAGTGGAATTGATTTTCCCTTCATGGTCAAAGTGCTCGTGTTTTGATCGAATAGCACGTCTGGATTTAAATCGTTTCCCTTTTTGCTTAATGTTTCCATGTTAGTGTTGTAGCCAGTGGATTTGTTGAGGTTGTCAGTTCTACGGGCAAGGTTCAATAAGGGTTTTGATTGTTAATAACTCATTAAAGCGCCATCATTTCCTTCAGCTTGACCGACTGTCTTCGCGATACTTCAATCTTTGTTCCATCTTTAAGAATTACAAGTAGGCCTCCATTGAACCAAGTTTCTACTTTGTTGATCCAGCGTAGGTTTAGGATGTGTTTTCGGCTTGCTCGGAAGAAATACTTTTCACTTAATCGATCGGTGAGCGCATTTAATGATTTTAAAATTAATGGGCGTTGATCATCAAAATAAACTCGAACATAATTGCCCTCGCTTTCAAATAACCGGACTTTTTCTAGTTCTACGAACCAACATTTCTCTCCATCTTTTAAAAAGACTTGGTCATTGATTTCCAACTTTCCATCTGATGCGACTTCGGTTGGTTCTTTTCGGCTATTCAGCCGTTTTTTGATTTTTTCTAGCGCATTTGCTAGTCTATCCTCTTCAACGGGCTTCATGAGATAATCGAGGGCATTGACTTCAAATGCCTTCATGGCAAACTCATCATAGGCCGTAACAAAGATTACTTCAGGTGCTCGACCATCCAGCTCTTCCAAAAGCTCGAAACCGGTTTTTCCAGGCATTTGGATGTCTAGAAACAGCAAGTCAGGAGAAAGCTTGTCAATCATATCCAAGGCCTCGTCCACCACGCCAGATTCGCCAACGATTTCTATTTCGGGGAAGTTTTTCAACAGGCCTTTAATTTCTTGTCGCGCCAGACGCTCGTCATCAATGATCAATGCTCGTATCATGAGTAGTGGTTTTAGGTATGTGTATGAATGTTTTAACGGTTTCGTCATCTTGATTACCAATGGTCATCCAAGCTCTTTTTCCAAAGGAAAGATCAAGTCGGTTTCGCGTGTTTTCAAGTCCAAGAGTTGAATCTGAATCTGAATTAGCGACATATTGCCCTGAATTCAATACTTCAATTTCTGTGTAGTCGCTATTCGAAAGAGATCGAATTACAATGGTACCTCCCTTGGGTAATTTAGCGATGCCGTGCTTTATGCAATTTTCAACGATGGTTTGAAGCATCAAGGGCGGAATGGACGAGGAAAGTGTTTCCGGAGCAATGTCAAACTCCACGATAAGTCGCTCTTCGTAACGCATCCGTTCGATATCGAGGTAGTCCTTTACGATCTGCAGTTCTCGCTCGAGTGGGATGAGTTCATGTTTTCCGGTTTGAAGCGAGCTACGCAAAACATTGCTCAATTGGGTTACCGCTCCTTTTGCCTTGTTTGGATCTTCATCGATAAGTGCACGAATGGTATTCATAGCGTTGAAGATGAAATGCGGATTCATTTGATCGCGGAGTCTCCTCAATTCATATTCGTTGCGGGCAGCTTCAAGCTTCAGGTTCTTAATTTCCTCTTTTCGATATCGCTGAAAGAAAATGTAGGCGAAGTAAATCAAGTTCCAAATGAAAAAGAGCATGGCCCATGCAAAGAGGTTTTGGTCGTTCCATAGAAAGACCTTGTTCCAGCCGAAGGCGAGGTTTAAAATGTTGAGATAAATCCAGTGGAATCCAATGGCCAGTAATATGCAGGCGGCAAGAACTCTCGGTGCTATTTTAAATAAATCGAAATCCAACCAGCCGAGTTGAATAATGGCCATTCGATATAGATGCGTGACGATAAGGCCTAAGGCAAAGACCAGATAGATTCCACCAAAAACGGAAAGATTCAATTCCGTTCCCGAAAGAATGAAGACAGCCGTGGATATCATGATATAAACCGACCAACCTAGAATCTGAGCTTTGTAATAATTGCGCGAGGCTTCCATCGACTTCAAATTTAATCGCCCCTTTCGAGCGTTTGGATAAGTTTACACGATAGGGTAGTTACATGGAGCAACGGTAGATAACTTTGCCCGTGTGAATTATCTCGCACATTTTTACCTCGCACAGCCCGATAAGGACTTGATTTTTGGGAACTACATCGGTGATGGTGTGCGCGGATCAAAGCTGGTTCAATTCGCGGAGCCCGTCCAGCGCGGCATTCGATTTCATCGTTTCATCGATTCGTTTACGGACGCACATGAGCTAGTCCTTGAAGCCAAGTCAATGTTCTATCCCACTCAATCAAAGTTCAGTGGAGTAGTTGTGGATGTGCTCTTCGATCACTTACTTGCTACAAATTGGCAGACCTATTCAAATGAGTATTTGAATCAATTTGCTCAGCGCTGTTATGCTGTTATCGATGATCACAATGGAGTTATGCCTGTCCGCTCTGAGCGCTTCTATCGATACATGGTCTCAAACAATATTTTGGAGCAATATCAGCATAGAGAAGGAATTCGAAAAGTGTTACTTGGTATGGATTCCCGCACAAAGTTTTCATCGAATATGGCCGAATCGGTCGATGTTTTGGATGAAGTATCTTCAGATCTTAATCGGATTTTTCAAGGATTTTTCCCAGAATTAAAGCGCGAATGTGAGCGATGGAGAGCGGAAAACTAAAGCTGGAACTTGTATTGAGCGATGATGGTTCGCACACCATCCATATCCCAGAACTCAAGGAGCACTATCATTCCCACAAAGGAGCCATTCAAGAGAGTAGCCATGTTTTCATTGAGATGGGTTTGAATCAAAGCAAAATGTCAGGGCAATTAAAGGTACTGGAAGTTGGATTTGGAACAGGTTTGAATGCGCTGCTCACTCGCTTAAACCGCGGTAATAAAGCCGTTCATTACATTGGCCTCGAGCCTTTTCCCTTAGATGTAAAGTTCATTGAGGCGTTGAATTATGGAGAATGCATTGGAGGCAATGCAGCGGAAAAGTTTACCGAAATGCACCATGCAGCATGGGATAAACTGATTCAGCTTGAAAATGGCTTTTCGCTCGAAAAACTGGAGACGCGCTTGGAAAACTTCAAAAGCGAAACCTTGTTTGATCTCGTTTATTACGATGCTTTTGCGCCACATGCTCAACCCGAACTTTGGACGTTGGCGATTTGGACGAAGCTTTTTAGGTTAATGAAATCGGGAGGTAACTTGGTGACTTATTGCGCGAAAGGCCAGGTTCGAAGGGATATGCAACAAGCTGGTTTTGACGTGGAGCGTCTCCAAGGACCACCTGGAAAACGTGAAATGCTTCGATGTACCAAACCATGAAAGAGAAACGCTTTAATATTCGAGTTTATGGCATTGTGATCAATGATCGCAACGAGCTGCTGGTAAGTGACGAAATGATTCGAGGATTGCAATTCACTAAATTTCCTGGAGGGGGATTGGAGTGGGGCGAGGGCATTCGCGAATGCCTGGAACGTGAATTTAAGGAGGAACTCAACCAGCCCATTCAGGTGGGGGATCATTTTTATACCACAGACTATTTTCAACAATCGGCTTTTTTGGAAACAGACCAGCTCATCAGCATTTACTTTAAGGTTGCGCTTCAACTACCGATTCAATTTGAAGTAAAAACCAAGCCCTTTGACTTTCCAGATCAACTGGGCAATCAAATGGAGGTGCACCGCTGGGTGAAGTTGGATGAGCTGTCAGAAAATGACTTTAAATGGCCGGTTGATAAACACGTTGTTGCCATGCTAAAGGCAATTTACTCAGGCGATTCTTCCAATAAGTAATTTGGATCGAATCGCTTTTCGATCAACTGTTCGATTTTTTGAAAGAGCTGAAGTGGACGGAATGTTGACCAAGGAAAATCATCCAATTGGCCGCCAAAGACAAAATAATTATCAATGCTTGTGGCGCAAAAATCAGCCACAACATGATGCCTGAAATTCACGCAAGCAATCCAACCATCCTCAATGTCTTCGTACCATTCTTCGTAATAACTGTCGTCTGAACTATGGAAATTCAGCACGTTTTCTCCAACTAGGATGAACTTATTGATGCCACTATTTATCAAGGTGTCAATGACATCGCGTTTTAAAATCATGATGTCGTTGTACAAAGTGTCGTTCCATTCGCCCATCAGTTCGATAATGGCAAAACCATCTTCATAGTCCGCAAAAAGAAGCTTTATGAAAAGAGTACTTGATTCTATGTTATCCCATTGAGGGTGGATGTAGTGGTCGTAAACAGCATCCGTATAGTGCGTCTCTGAGTATTCACGACCGAAGAATGGCGACAATTCGTCCTCTTCTGCAACGTAGAGGTTGCGCCAATTCCAGTATGGTTCTATGGTATGCATAAGAAGCGTCCGAAGGACGGATTTAAACGCATGAAAGTCAAATAATGTTGAAGGTTTTGATGAAAAAATTTGACTTATTGGTTCTTTGGAACCTGTGTTGAGCTTATCGAAGCGGCAAGTCAAATAAAAGTTTGATTAGCCCAACGCTTCTACTGCTTTCCTGACACTGCCGTGCTTTTCAAGCAGTTTTTTTGCTTCATCATATGGTAAACCCGTTTCAGCCATCACCATTTTTGTACCTCGGTCAACCAATTTGTCATTGCTAAGCTGCATGTCGACCATTTTATTGCCTTTTACCCGACCGAGCTTAACCATGACCGAAGTCGTAATCATGTTTAGGGTCAACTTTTGGGCAGTTCCAGCCTTCATGCGCGTGCTTCCGGTTACAAATTCAGGCCCTACAATCACTTCAATCGGATGTTCGGAAACATGGGAGACTGGAGCGTCTGGGTTGCAAGTTATACAGCCAGTTACGATGCCATGTGCTCGGCTCGTTCTTAATCCACCAATTACGTACGGTGTTGTTCCCGATGCAGCAATTCCTACCACGATGTCCTTTTCGCAAATATCGAATTCAAGCAAGTCTTTCCAAGCCTGATTGGGGTCGTCTTCGGCAAATTCTACCGCTTTTCTAATAGCGCTGTCGCCTCCTGCAATGATGCCGATGACCATGCCGTGAGGCACGCCATAAGTGGGCGGACACTCACTCGCATCGACTATTCCGAGTCGGCCGCTCGTGCCTGCACCTATATAAAACAATCGGCCTCCATTGGCTAGTTTTTCATAAACTGCACTAGCCAGTGCCTCTATCGCTGGAATAACTTTCTCAATGGCTATAGGAACCGATTTATCCTCTCGATTCATATTGGTGAGCAGTTCGTTCAGGCTCATTTTTTCAAGAGAATCGTAATTAGATGCAGACTCGGTGACGCGTTGAGACATAGAATTTATATAAGGATTTGTGCGCGAATCTAAAACTTAAGCCGCTGCATGTTTGATTACCTCTTCTTCGGTAATTTGCCGGAAGGAAAAACGATAGCCTTCATAAATAGCAATTCCATAGAACAGAAGGTCCATTCCCGAAAAGGTATCGATCATAAGATCGGGTATCATGCTCCAATCGATCAAGGCGTAGGTCTCGAAATAACCCATTCCTTCAGCATCGGCAATAAAACCAACGATGGATAAAAAGTTACCCAAAAGACAGCCGAAGAAGGCAAAGGCACCTCCAATTATACCGAAGACTTGATCAAAGCCTTTGCCCATAAATTTTACCGCAAATCCTACCGCGAGTCCAACGGCAATGGCCATATAACCGATTTGATAATTGGTGATTACGGTCACTGCTGCCCAAATCACAGCCATCACCACCGCACTAATCATTCCGGCAGAAAGGGCCATTGGAAGGTTTTGTTCCAGCTTTAGATTTGCCATGTATTTCTCAAATTTCGCATCATCGATTTTAATGCCTTGGTCTTCTTGTTCGGCTTCGGGATTTTCATTGTTGCCTTCTAAAATCGGTTCGAGGTCTTTGTTTTCTTCGGTTGTCGACATGTTGGGCTGGTTTAATGGTTTCGCAATATACAACGCAATTAATTTCAATTGTGCCTTCCCATTGGCGACAATTGGCCATGAAAATGCATTGATTTGCGTTAGAATTTAAGATGCGAATCAAAGAATTACTTACTGTACAAAACGGATTAGCACTTGCTGTCGGAAGCCTGCTCGCTGCTTTTGTGGGGATGATTCTATTCAAGTTTCATTTTCAATATACGGACATGGATCAAGTGATCCAATGGTATGGTCGAAGTGAATTTGCCAAAGGAAATGTGCACATGATTCGCTTTTTCGGCCAAGAATATGGAACCATGCTGGAGGCTTTCGTGGCGTTGATATTTCCATTCTGGTTGCCAGATCTTGCACTTCCAATGAGTACGTGTCTTCTTTTTTTTATGGCCTACTCCATGCCGCTTCGATTGGCAGAGTCGAAAACAACGTACTTCATTTTAACAGCTTCATTTTTATGCTTAATGCCCATTGAGTATTACATGATCAGTTTTATGCCTCGTGATTTTATTTCGGGCATTTTCATCACTTCGCTCGCCTTTTTATTCGCAAGAAAAGACCGATGGTGGAGTCATATACTGGTCGGTTTCTTTTGCATTTTGGGTTGGTCGTTTAATAACAATGCGGCCATTCTAGGCGGATGTTTAAGTGTATTTGTGGCATTTCCGAACAATAGGCTATCGGTGTCAGCTGTGATGTATATGGCTGTGGGATATGCGGTTGGCGGCTCATTTCATTTAGCATTGGCTCATTATTTTGAAATGCATCCTGAGCTTATAGTCCATAAAGCTTGGGATTTTCACTACGCTTGGAAACAATTATGGGATGGTTGGAAGAACCTAGACCGTCATTTCGCTTGGATTAATCCAGCATTTCATTACCAAGGGTGGCTCTATCTTCCTTTGTTGCTCTCTATCTTGATTTATGCTTGGATTAAAAAGCAATATGCAGTTTTAGCTTCCACAATTACACTATTTGTGATGGTCTTTCTGTCTTTTGGCGTGTTGAAAATTCATGATGGTCGCGACAGTGTTTTTTTTAGTCATGAACGCATGTTTTTGGCATTACCGATTACGGTGTTGTTTCTGATATCTCAGTTTAATTGGTCCATTAAGGGGCTTAAAGTATTGGCAGGAATCGGAATTGTATCGGTTGTGTTTTCGATATGGGGAATCGATGAAGTCATTGCAAATCAAGTTAGAACGAATGCCGATCACGTAGTCTCCGTTACGCCAGTTGATGAATTTTACAACGACTGTCAAGCCTTACATGCCTTAAGCGAGAAGTTTGATGCCGAAATTCTATTAATTGGGCCAAATGCCGAACAATTTGGACACATTCACTCTTCGGGCTGCAACAGCATTTATGACGATATATATGTCATTGATCCGGGTTATGAACGCAAAACATGGGATATGCGTGCCATTGACACCATGCGGGTTTCTCAGTTTATATGGCATTCTACAAGATTAGCGCATGCGGAAATCTCAAGTCCAACCGTATCGTCTTTGACGGAAATCGAAGGTTTTCCGAACACATTCTTGGTAAAAGGATCGGAGATGAATGCATTAGAGATATATCGTTCTTTGGGAGTCGAAACCAGTAATTATTGATGGAGAAGAAAGCATCAAGGTTCAATAGATTGGAAACATGGCTTGAGCGGTTCAAAGCCTTTCAATCCAAGCATTTTGTTCTGCTATTCATAGTCATTTCCGTGGCCTATATATGGAGCTCGGAATGGTTTGTGACAACCGATGGTCCAAGCCACGCTTACAATTCGATGTTATTAGGAGAATACCTGTTTGGTGAATGGAAGCCTTATCAAGACTGGCTAAAGGTGTTTTGGTTTCCCTTTCCGAATTGGACAGGCCATATTGCTTTAAGCATGTTATTGCAAGTGTTCTCCATAGCTGTTTCCGAAAAGATCCTTTATTCGGTTTATGTCATCACCTATTTTCTTGGTTTACATCGACTTGCGAAATCGGCTGGGTTAAATCCGTGGCTGCTCATAGCTCTTTTTTCACTCTTTGTGTTTCCACAAACTTTTACAACAGGTTTCTTTAATTATCAGCTTGGGTACGCCATTTTACCTTGGCTATTATCGGCCTTCTTACAGCTCAAAAGCGGCTATAGTTTAAATCGTTGGTTTGGATTGTTGTTGCTTTCAATGCTCTCCTATTTTACCCACCCCATTCCCTTCCTCTTGTTTTTAATGGTAGCCGGCCTATTGGTTTTATTTCAGAATCAATGGTGGTCGAGTTGGGACCAGTTGAAACGAACCGTAGTGTTATTTGCTCCACTCATTCCAAGCTTAGCCATGATGGGTTATTTTCTTCATGTAACTGTTGATGGGGCCACCAACAGCCCTGTTCAGGCAACAACATTAATTGCAGATTTTCTCGCGCTTACATCGCTGATGAATTATAATTTGGATAGAGAAATGGTCGTTACTGTTTCGGTGTCCATTATGCTTGGAGTCTTTTTAATCATGGCCCTATTTCGATTCCAAAAAGCACTCAAAACGAAGCTTCAGTGGACTTTTTTGCTTGGGTTTGTAATTACGACATTGTTCTACTTTTTTCAACCCGGCTCGTTTTCTAGCGCAGGAATTCTGACTTTTCGAATCCAATTTATTCCTCATTTATTTCTCATCCTTTTTTGTGTGTCCATTGCTTGGTCAAAGTGGATTCAAATGGCAATGAGCGCTGCTTTTTTAGTCTTGTTTGCACTCGTCTTGATCATTCGGCTACCTCATAAAATTCAAGCGTCAAATGCCATGACAGAAATGATGAGCGTTTGCGATAAAATGGAAAAACATAAGGTGTCGGTGGGCTTAGACTGTTTCCACAATGGCTTGTATGAAGGAAAACTAATCGCCAAATCCAACTGGATTTTTACCCACTGCGCTGATTATGTCAATACAGAAATGGAACAGTTGAGCCTAGTCAATTATGAGTCGGGTCAGTTTCACTTTCCCATAAAATGGACCACGGATTTTAATGCCTATGAGTCCATGTCGTGCAACGAAGGACTTGAACATATTCCGCCCTGCTTGCGCATAGATCAGGCAGAGGAAATGCTTGGATTAGAAGTGGACTACGTGTTTTTTGTTTTTCCAAACCAAGATCAGCTTCACAATCATGTGAATTATAAAACATCCATAGAAAATTTGGGTGCAAACTTTGAATTGGTTTACACGAGTGAAACTGGAATTGTGGAATTATTTCAGCGCATAGATTTAAATCAAAGGTGATTTGCCTGGCGTCATATCCACGATCCGGCAATACCTTTTTGCGGAACGTTTTGTTTGAGGTTTATGGCCTCGAATCTTCCACGTTTCATAAGGAGGCGCATGGACCAGATGTTGGATGGGAGCGAGCCGAAATTGTAAAAACCCACTTACTTCCGAGTGAGTTGCCATCGAATTTAGGCTCGCGTATCAAGGTGTATCTTTTGCGTGATGGACGAGATGCGTCTGTTTCCTTGGCGCATCACAGGCGCGACATCATTGATCCAACATCAATTTTTGACGACAATCTTCACGAGGTGATTTATGCAGCTGAAGGCAGTCATTTTAGCGGATGGTCAAACCATGTTCAACATTGGATCGAGGAGGCGGACATCGTCATTCGTTTCGAGGACTTAATCAAAGATCCCATCGGTCAGTGCGAGCGGCTGCGGGCGTTCATGGACTTACCAACTCCCAAGATAGAGCGATTGCCAAATTTTGAATCTCAAAAGGAAGGGCAGCCGGAATACGGAAGTGGCAAATATTTGGAAAATGAAAATCTCGCCAAAAAGTGGTTTCGAAGTGGGAAGGTGAATGCTTGGAAATCTGAAATGACGGACGATCAACGCGATCTATTTTGGCATTTACATGGCGAAACGATGGAAATAGCGGGTTACCAATTTGACGGAAACGTGGCTTGGAAATACAAATACGTTAGTAACAATCTTCGACAAAAGTTGGGTGAACCAGTAAATGTGGTTGATCGATCTGTGCTTATGGAAGCGTCAAAATTGATGGATGAACACACGGATGGCATCAAACGCTATGTGCAAGAACTGCTGCGACAAGCTCATGAATGGCCTCTAAATGGGTTGAACGTTACCGCATTTTTACATGGAAATGTAGTGGAACTTGAGTCGCTTAATGATGTAGTTAATTCAGGTACTGTGTCCATCCAAAAGCTGTGGTTTGAGTTTTTCAAGGGCATGGCAAAGACTGTGTTGCCCATAACCGCATACAATATGTTGGCTCGGACTTTTCCGAGAAAATGGTATTGGAATTCAAAGCGAGTTGGAGCCAAAGCCAATGCGGAACTATTGGTGGACATTGCCCATCTTACATTACCTCAAAATGTTGAGTTTTTTCATCACGTGGCTGCTAGGAAATATGTGGCTACAATTCATGATCTAACCCACCGTTCGCATCCGGAATTTCATGAAGCGAACAATGTGCGACTCTGCGAAGCAGGGCTAAATTGGTTGGACCAAAAGAATGCTGGCTATTTGGCAGTGTCCAACCATACGCTTAACGATTTTGCGCCAGCAAGAAAGCTAGTTAAGGTAGCGCACCTTGGTGTAGATCGAACTCGGTTTCATAGCATTCCGAACCAACATCTTTTGAAATTAGTTCGAGACCGATACGCTATACCCGTAGGTGACTTTTTCTTGAGCGTTTCGACCCTTGAACCAAGAAAGAACTTGAATGCGTTAATCAAGGCTTACGCCCGATTATCAGTTGAAAAGCAGCTCGAACATCCACTCGTGATAGCGGGTAAAGTAGGTTGGAAATGGAGTGGGGAAGATGTGCCAGAGCTTAAGAAATCGAATATTCATTTTATTGGATTTGTTCGTGAGGAACATTTGGCAGCCCTTTATTCGCAGGCTTTTGCTTTCGTGAATGTGAGTCACTACGAGGGATTTGGGCTACCAGTTTTGGAGGCGATGGCTTGTAAATGTCCAGTCATAGTTTCGTCAAATTCTGTGCTCACCGAAGTGGCTGGTGATGCCTGCATTGCTGTTGATCATTCGAATATTGATTCGATTTCGCAAGGTCTGATGACTATGATCGATCAAAAGGCTGAATTGGAAAGGTTAAGGCAACTAGCTATGAAGCGCAGTTGGCAATTTACTTGGGCTGCTTGTTGGGATAAAACCTTGGAGTTTTATCTAACGAAGTGATTCCAATCGCTTTTCGGACAGAATTCCGAACAAGAATAAAGACCAAAAAAGCATTCCGAATTGACGAGAGAAATAATTCTCTGTCAAACAAATCAATCCAAAGAAGACCAAAAAAGCGAGTAGCTCGATTTGCTGTTTTCTGACCGCAATACGAATAATGCCTATATAGAATAGGATGAAAAGTAAAATCGAAAGCACACCACCCGTCAACCAAAAGTGCATCCATTGATTATGGGTGTTGTATTCCCCATCAAAAAACTCAATTTGATGGTAGCTTGAGTAGCATGTTTCCAGCGTTTGCCGACTATTGCCCACTCCAACACCTGTCCAAATATGATCGCCAATTGATTGAATTGCACAGCGCCAAACACCAACGCGTAAGTCGGTTGACGACAGTAAATCACCTTCTGAAAATTGCGTTTTTATGTCCTTGAGTTCGGCAAAACGCTTCCCAATAAAAGGACTAAAGACTAGCGCTGTTAGTACCATACCGATGGATAATCCGAGTGCTAGTTTTTTCCAAAGGCGAATGGTTGGAATGGCCAAAAGAAGTAAGAAGCCGGTGGCTACGAGGGCCAACAAAGGCATTTTGCCTCCAGCCAGAGCAAGGGCAAGGACTAATACTATGGCAATGACAGCTTTTGAAACGGGCTTAAGCCTTTCGTTTGTTAGGGCGATCAGCAATGCCCAGCTCCAAGCTACAGATAGGAAGGTAGGATGAAGGTTAAAGGATTCGCCAATCAAATCTCTGATTTGTTGCGACAGCGACAGATTGGGGTCGAGATCGATAGTGGTAAAAAAGATGAGGATAAAGGCGGCTTGAAGAACAGACCAACCAATAAATGATTGTTTGAATAAATCGAAGGTTTTGGCAGAATAGAAATACACAGCACATCCGAGCATCAGAGGAAGCAGCCGGATTTCGGAAAGCCCTTTTGGATGAAATCCGAATAAAACCCAACTCAAAAGGATTAAGAACAAGGGAGTTAAAAGCAAGATAAATCTAAGGCTCGACCTTGGAAACGAACGTTCTCGAAAGAGTCTTATCGCAACAAGTAGAATCAGGCTGGTTGTGGAAACACCGTTGGGCCAGAAGGCGAAGCCTGCTAGTAAAATAACAAGCAATCGCTCGAGGAAATCAAGCCAACTCTTCGACATGGGTGAATGTCTTATCAAGGAAAAAATTGAGGTATGTTTCTCGAAAAACTTCTCGATCGAAGCGAAGTGCGTTTTCACGGATGCGCAACGGATCAAATTTCAATCGATCGAATCGTATAATGGCATCGGCAAGGGCTTCGGGGTGTTCACGATGGAAAAAAATTCCCGTTTCGTTTTCAATGACCGTTTCGGTGTAACCGCCTTTCCCTAGAGCTATAATCGGTGTACCGGTTGACTGAGCTTCTAACCCAGCAATTCCAAAATCTTCTATGGAGGCGTTGATGAATCCCTTTGCGCGTTGCATGTAATAGATCAATTTTTCTTCATTGACCCAGCCCAAAAACTCAATGTTGGGCGCGGCAAGTTTCCGTAGCCGTTTTTCTTGCGGTCCTTGCCCTGCAATGACCAATCGATGATTGGGAAGGCGGTTAAAAGCCTTGATGATGAGCTCTAGGTTTTTGTAATCAACAAAGCGACATGCCGTAAAGAAATATTCGCTCTTTTGGGTATGAAGAGCAAATTTTGCCGTATTCACTGGTGGGTAAATAACAGCGGCATTTCTGTTATAAGCTTTTTGAATTCGGCTTTTAACGAATTCGGAATTTGAAATAAAAAAGTCAACACCTTGTGCCGTTTTTTCATCCCATGTTCGAAGCCGTTGGATGAGAAATTTGGCGAATAATCGCTTAAGCCCTTTGTTAAACCCGTACTGTTCCAAATAGATGGATTCCAAGCCCCATGCAAAACGCATAGGGGTATGGCAATAGCAAATATGAATTTGCCCAGGTCGCTTTTGAACGCCTTTTGCAGCAACCCATGACGATGATATGATGATGTCAAATTCAGAAACATCTAGGCGTGAAACAGCGCGTGGGTATAAAGGCGCTAAATGCCGGTAGTACTCGCTGGCAAGTGGAATTTGTTGCAAAAAGGAAGTCCGGACTCCGCGCCCCTGCGTGATTTGATTTAGCGTGCCGAAATCCATAAAGTTGAACAAAGAATACACGGCATGCGGTTGAATCATGTCAATGATTTCCGTGGCGACTTTCTCAGCACCGGCAGCTATCGTGAACCAATCATGAACAAACACCACTTTCATGTTAGCGAAGCTAAGGAACATTAGCTGAATCGTTCAATGAGTTTTTTCCAAGACGAATCAAAATCAGTATTATCATAAGCATGAGCCGCTTTTTGAGGAAGTGACTTTAGGGCAAATGCCGTTTGTTCGATGAGTGAATTTCGATCATTTGAAGCGAAATATAATGCGTTCTGCCCGTGTACTTCACGATTTACGGGGATGTCACTCAATAGGACTCGCGTCCCGAATTGACGGGCCTCGAACGGCACAAGACCAAAACCTTCGTATAAGGAAGGCTGAATTAAAAGTAAGGCGTTTTGGTAGAGCCATTTCAGCTCTGAGTCATTCACATTCGACAATAGAAGAACAGCATTATTTGCATGATTTGGCTTCGATTTGAAATTTGAACTGGATTGATTCAGCATGATCAATTGCATTCCATTCTGAGCGATCCATTCGCCTAAAATGGTGGCAGCCCAGTCAATATGTTTCCTAGGGTCGTGATTTCCCACCATTAAAACAAACGGGCGTTCGGAAACCGCGCTAGGTTTTACAACCCTCGCATTCAGTAGGTTCGAGCTAAGTGATGGACAGATTACACTAATATCATTTGGGCGAACGCCAAGGTGTTTCTGGATTTCCAATTTAGAAAAATGACTCACCGTAACAATATGCTTCGCTGATTTTGCGATTCTTGGGAGCATCCATCGATAGTACGCAGCGAAAAGCGGATTAAACCATGTCGGGTTTTCAAATACGGCCACGTCATGAATGGTCGCAATTTGATTCGAATAACGGATTGGAGCAGTGTTACAGAGATTGAGCAAAAGTGGGCTGTCGAGATTCCTGAGTTTAGCGGGAAGGATTGCTTGTTCCCAATAGTGTCGCCTCAGCGTTGAACTTGCTTTAGGAGTTAATGTTACGGCCGTTTCTTCAAGTGTAGCTCTAACGCTTAGTGCGTAACGCTGAACACCTGTAACCGACTGATTTAGAAACCGTCCGTTGATGTAGGCTGATGCACTCAACTATGGACCGCAGAAATTTCCAATAGCCTGATCGGCACCTGAATAACCCATTTCTCGCGCTAGCTTCATGTCTTGGCAGCCGTCTTTCAGCCGGTAGTTTAACACTTTGGCCAATCCACGACTGAATAGTGCTTCCGTCATTTCACCATCTAGTTTTAAGGCTTGTGTATAATCAATCACAGCTTCTCCGTAATCTCCAAACAAGAGGTGAATGTTACCGCGTAGTTTCCATGCGTGTGCATCATCAGGGTTTAGTTCGATGGCGCTATTTGCGTCCGCCAATGCATTTTCGAAATCACCGACCATTTCATAAGTAAATGCCCGATTGTAAATGGCATCGAAATAAACAGAGTCGAAGGTGTTCATGCTCGAATAATCTTCTATTGCGCCTTCATAATCGCCCATTTCGCGTCTCAAAAGTCCTCTTGCAAAATAGACTGGTGCAATATCTAGCTGCGCGTCAATGGCCTGGTCAAACAGTTTAAGTGCCTTTTCGTCCAAACCATTCATTTTATAAGCAACACCTTTATTATAGATGGCCAGTGCGAATTTTGGATTAATGGCTATAGCCTGATCAAAGTGTCCGATGGCTTCATCTATATTACCCGCTCGGAGCGAAATCAATCCCATAACATCATAAGCAAGAGCGTTTTCTGGATTTATTTCTAATACAGCTTCAAACGATTCTTCGGCAGCGTCAAAATTGTTTTCTAAAAATTCAATTAGACCTCGCTTCAATAAAGTTAATTCATCGTTGAAACCGGTTTCTCTTAGAATTTCTAAGTCATTTTTTGCGGAATAGTATTCTCCCGTCAAAATGTATCCATCCACTCGATGATCGCGAAGCATATGGTTGTCTGGTTCCATGGCTATAGCATGCTCAAGGTTTTCAAGTCCTTCGGAATACTGCTCAATCATGAAATTGAGTTTGGCCTTTTCGTCCAAAACATAGGCAGAGTAGGGATTGAGTCGAAGTGCGGTTTCGTAGTCTTGTTTTGCCTCTCGTGATTGACCTAATCGCTGGTAAAGGGAAGATCGTTTCATGAATGCCTCAGCATACGAATTGTCAGTGGTGATTGCATTTGTATATGCGAAAATGGCATCTTGAAACATACCCATTTGCAACAGATTGTCGCCTCGTTGCACCATGCGCATAGCTTCTATGCGTTGGACGGATTGACCAAAGGTTATGGATGAAATCGACAAGACTAAAACGATTAGGATTCCTTTCATGGTTTTAAGTTTGGATTACACCAACGTTATAACGTTTTACATCTTGTTCATGGCTTGCCATTTCTATTCCCATGCTGATAATCGAACGAGTGTCTAATGGATCAATGATGCCATCAACCCAAAGTCGTGCAGCGGCATAATAAGGCGAAGATTGGTCGTTATAGCGTTTTTTAATGCGGTCCAACAGTTCGTTTTGTTTCTCCTCGGTGATTGTTTCACCTTGTTTTTTCAAGGAAGCCACTTCGATCTGTAATAAGGTATTTGCAGCTGATTTTCCGCTCATGACGGCCAGATTTGCAGTTGGCCATGAATAGATTAATCGAGGGTCATAAGCCTTGCCGCACATAGCATAGTTTCCTGCACCATAGCTATTTCCAAGAATGAACGTGAACTTTGGAACGACTGAATTGCTCATCGCATTGACCATTTTGGCTCCGTCCTTAATAATTCCGCTGTGTTCCGATCGCGAACCAACCATAAATCCAGTAACATCTTGTAAGAAAACAAGTGGAATATTTTTTTGATTGCAATTCATGATAAAACGGGCAGCCTTATCCGCGCTATCATTATAAATAACACCTCCGAATTGCATTTCTCCGGTTTTGCTTTTGACAAGAATCCGCTGATTCGCCACTATGCCCACTGCCCAACCATCTACTCGAGCATAGCCCGTAACGATAGATTTTCCATACAATTCCTTGTATTCTTCAAATTCAGAGCCGTCAACGATGCGCTTGATAATGTCTCGCGTATCGTAGCTTTTTTCGCTGAAAATGCCGTAAATCTCTTTTGGGTCAAGCTTCGGAGCATTTGACTCTTTTCGATCAAAGGGAACCTTTGGCTTTCCGCCTGTTTTATCCATAATGCCTCGAATGCGTTCGAGACAATCGTTATCATCCTTGCATTTGTAGTCTGTAACTCCACTGATTTCGCAATGTGTAGAAGCACCTCCAAGGGTTTCGTTATCAACGTCTTCTCCAATTGCCGCCCGAACCAAATACGATCCAGCTAGGAAGATACTTCCCGTTCCTTCAACGATCATGGCTTCATCGCTCATGATGGGTAGGTAGGCACCACCGGCAACACAACTACCCATGATGGCTGAGATTTGATTGATGCCTCGACTGCTCATGACTGCGTTGTTTCGAAATATTCGGCCGAAATTCTCTTTGTCAGGAAATATCTCATCTTGCATTGGAAGGAATACTCCAGCACTGTCAACGAGATAAATAATAGGCAAGTAATTATCCATGGCAATCTCCTGAGCGCGAAGGTTTTTCTTGCCCGTAATTGGAAACCAAGCTCCCGCTTTAACGGTAGCGTCATTGGCAACTACAATGCACATTTTACCAGTAACATAACCTAAATAAACAACAACACCACCACTTGGACATCCGCCATGAATTTCATACATGCCCTCGCCAGCAAAAGCACCAATTTCTAACGTAAGTTTATCTTGGTCAAGCAAGGCTTCAACGCGTTCACGAGCGGTAAGTTTGCCTTGTGCATGTTGCTTTTCGATTCGCTTTTTACCACCGCCTTCGTGTATTCTTTCCAGCCTTCGTTTCATGCTAGAAATGAGCAATTTCATTCGATCTTCGTTTTTATTGAACTCTAAATCTTGTTTTTCTGTTGCCATATGCGTTTGGAAATCGATGTCAAAGATGTCTAAAATGATTCGACATCACCCATGGCAATATATCTAAAACAACTAAAACAAGCTTATTCAGTCTTAATAGGGTGAACTTCCATTACCGCTCCGAAAACCCATTATATTAGAGCCTTGAAAATGAGGGTATTATTTTTTTTGATTTTTACAGCATTGTTGAGCTTTAATGGTCTAGCTCAGATTAAACTATCCGTTGAAGGAAAGGATTTTTGGTTTTCTATCATGCCTAATTTTGCTTCGAGTTCAGGAGCGAATTCTCCAGCGAATGATGCTGTTTTACTGACCATATCATCCAAACACAATACTTCCGGAGTAGTCGAAAACCCAGCGATGGGTTATTCCGTGCCCTTTACCGTAACAGCATTTGGCGTAACCGAAATTCAGATTCCAAACAATGTGGCTGCTTCGCTTAATTCTCAAATTATCGACTCAACGGCCATTCATATTTACTCAGAAGATACGATTACCGCATTTGTTGCCAATATGCAGGCTGCCACGCGAGATGCGACAAATTTAATACCCACGCAGGCCTTAGGAAATGAATACATGGTGACTGCTTATGCTGTTTCATCCATTGGATTGTCTCAGTTTATCATTGTTTCTACAGAAGATGATATGGACATCGAAATCACTCCATCCGTGAATACTGCCGGAGGAAGTTTAGCCGGAGTTCCATTTAATATTTCGCTAGATCGCGGTCAGGTCTATCTCGTTCAAGGAGATTCTTCAGGTTTTGATCTGACGGGAACCACAGTTACAAGCCTTGATAGTGGTACCAATTGTAGCAATTTCGCGGTTTTTGCTGGATCAAGTTGCACCAATATTCCTTTAGGGTGCTACGCCTGTGATCAAGTCTTTTCGATACTTCCACCCATCGCTGCTTGGGGGAATGAATATTTACTAGCGCCCTTTCAAATCGATTCATTGTCCACTTATCGCGTGACTGCCTTACATGACAATAGCGATATATTCATAGATGGGAATTTTGTAATCACCTTGAATTCAGGCGATCACTATGAAGTGAATAACGATAGCAATGCGCGATGTATATTTTCTGATTCGTTGATTTCTGTAACTCAATTTATGCAGGGAATTCAATGTTCATCTGATGGAGATCCTGCTATGCTGGTCATCAACTCAACTTCGCAAGGTGTTTATGATGCCATTTTCACCACCATCGATGTCAATGGAACAAGCGATACAAACTTTGCCACGATTATTACGAATCACGCAGGTATTGGAACGGTTGAGTTTGATGGTAATTTACTTGACTCCAACACCTTTATTCAATTTCAAGAATGTTCAGAGTTCTATTACGCTTACATTCCATTAGCCATAGGAGCTCATGTAGTCCACTCATCTGAACAATTTAGCTTGTATATCTATGGAATGACCAGTGCTGATTCCTATGCTTATTCGGCTGGATCAACAGTATTTATTAAAGGCGAAATTGAAGAAGCAACTTGCTCTTATAGCAGAACTACCTTTTTTGGCGACAGCCTGCTAAGCTTCTATTGGTGGCATCGATTAGAGACCCCAGGAGATACCTTGTCTACCGAATTGAACTTAACGCTTACTTCACCCATAGCTCCTGGCTTGTATGTTTTTAGCGGGTTTTCACCCGTTTCAGGATGTAAAGAGGATGTCTATTATAAAGTAACCGAACCTAAGTTAGGTATTGGCGTTCAGGCGCTTTCTGATCCTGAATTTGTGTGTAATGGTGATGAAGTACAATTGAGTTTTATTGAACGCGTTTCAGCAGTCAAGTACAGTTTTGAAGATTCGGCCAATGTTGCGCTATTCTCCATTTTTGATAATGTTGAAATTTCTTCATCATGTGGGGCAATTGGAAATCGATCCTTAACCTTCAACGGAAATCAAACTCGAGCTTTCGCAACACCCGATATGAATACGACCCTTGGCGGATTCATCGAATTTGCTGCATCGGTGGCTCAAAATAGTTGCGATTTACCCGGAACTGATGACACACTTTTTGTTGATTATTCAAACAATGCAGGAACAAATTGGATCTTGTTGGACTCACTTTTCCCAGTTGATTATCCAGACTTTAAACGTTTCAGAGCTACCCTTCCGAGTGCGGCTGAAACGGCTGCAACTCGATTTCGGGTTCGTCAAGCAGGAAGCTATGCGGCCGATGAAGATATTTGGGTGATTGATCGCTTTGGCGTTTACGTTTTGGCTTCTAATTTCACGGATAGTGTGCGATGGACACCTTCACTTATGGTTTCGGATTCGTTGGCCAATAGCCCAATCGGGTTTCCTACAGATTCCACTGTTTTTACTGTGTATTTCAAGGATACTTCTGGCTGTGTTTATAGCGATTCCATTTTGGTTCAGGCTCCTGATACCCTGGTTACACCGGTAGATTTTGATACCTTAAAATGCGACAATGTTGTGATTCCGTTTGTAGCTTCTCATGGTGGTGGGGTTTATGAATGGAAGCCATCAGTTGGAGTAAGCG
Organism: uncultured Flavobacteriales bacterium; assembly: GCA_943788145.1. Taxonomy (GTDB): domain Bacteria; phylum Bacteroidota; class Bacteroidia; order Flavobacteriales_G; family Salibacteraceae; genus SHAN690. Next base: position 8,792 of record CALSPD010000028.1, on the reverse strand, counting down.
ATCCAACGGCTAAAGTTGTTTCTCTATCCAACACAGAATCAACGGAATACATTGTTAAAATCGTTGATCCATTTGGTTGTGATTCGGTTTATCAGAAGGTGAATGTTGATGTGAAATACAAGCCTAACGTCAGCAATTTTAAAGACACCAGCGTCTGCGATGGGGGAACCGTTCAATTTGTAATTAATGATACAACTGCCACCATTCTATGGAGTGATGGAAGCTCTGATAATGTCCTTTCCGTGAATAAGACTGGGACTTATTGGTATACAGCCTCCAACGAATGTGGAACTGATCAAGACACCATTGATGTTGTTTCGGCTAAACGACCAACATTGGAACTTGGGCCAGATTTAGTCTTGTGTCCAAATCAACCACTCACGCTAGAATTGACGGATGAGGGTAACTCTTATTTCTGGTCGGATGGAAACACGGGTGTGCGAAATGAATTCACCTATGCTGGAACGTTTACGGTCACTGTTACCAGCCCTGAAGGCTGCACATCAGTGGATTCTTTAAAGGTGAAGGAGGATTGCGAGACAATTGTCAACTACCCGAATGTTTTCAGTCCAAACGGAGATGGAGTGAACGATATCTTCCACTTCGATGTGGAAAATGCCCTTAAAGTTGAGTTTTGGATTTACAACCGTTGGGGACAGCAGGTGTTTTACACGAATGTATCTTCCTTTGGTTGGGATGGCACTGTTAATGGCGAACCGGCCTCAGAAGGCACCTATTTCTTACACGCAACCGTATTGACTTCAGATAGCCACTTTGTGGAACATAAAGGCTCAGTTACACTGGTTAGAGATTGATTCTAACTTCAAATGCTTTTTATTGCCTTAACAAGCGTATTCAAATCCTCGATTGACGTGTAAACATTTGGCGTGACTCTAACGCCTTCAATTCCTTCATGGCTAATTGTGGTCGTGTGAATTCGTGCAGATTTCCATAGGTGATCGTGGATTTCGCTTGCTGTTTTACCCTCTATTCCAAATGTGGTTAAAGCCCCACTAAATCGCACATCTTCCGAGCAATAAAAGGAAATGCCAGGCATATCCTTTACGCGCTCAACCCAATATTGCTTCAGATAGTGCAGTCGCTCAAATTTGCGTTCCGCACCAATGCTCAAATGGAATTCGATGGCTTGTCCAATGGCCAATTCAGCAGGAACATCTCGAGTTCCTTGCGCTTCAAATTTCCGGATATCATCGCTCTGCGGCTCTGGACCTGGAAATAATCCCCAATGACGCGCAACGTGTTCTTTCTTCATCCATAACATTCCCGTGCCAAATGGGGCGCACAACCATTTGTGTAAGCTTGTTCCAAAGTAATCACAGTTTAAATCTGGAATCTTAAAGTTCAAATGAGCGAAACTATGGGCGCCATCGACCATAACTAGAATACCTCGTTTTTTAGCTTCAGCTGCGATGTCGGCAACGGGTAAAACTTGCCCAGTCCAATTGACCACATGTTCGATAAGAACCACTTTTGTTTTATCTGTAAACTGAGACGTATAAGCCTTAACGATTGCAGCCGTGTCGGTAGATGGCATAGGAATTTTAGCTACTTTTCTGACTAAACCTTCGCGCAATTCGCGTTGTTTCCATGCCTGATTCATGTTAGGATAGATAAAATTGCTTGTCACAAATTCATCGCCCGCTTTCATGTCAAAACCAAAAATGATGGTATCCAATGCCTCTGTGGTGTTCCGATTTATAGCAATCTCTTCGCTGGAGACACCGGCCAGTTCTGCCAACTTTTCGCGGATCGTTTCTCGTCCCTTTTCAAAAACGCGCCACATGTAATAGGAGGGAGCCTCGTTGCTCAAGGCAGTGAAACGCTGCACGGCATCTTGCACGACTTTAGGATGGGGTGAAACACCTCCGTTGTTAAGATTGATGAGGTTTGTAGAAGAAGTATAGCTATGCCTAACCCAGCTCCAAAAGTCTTCATTGGAGGCCGATTCAGCGGGCGGTGTAATGCTCAAGTTATTCCATTTTAAATTTACTTCGTCCGCGAAACTTTGATCAATGAGTGGCCAAGCCCAAAGACCTGCACCGAGTGCGCTTGCATTTTTTATAAAAGATCTTCGATTGGTCATAACTTAGGCGTTTCCAACAAATTAAGGACATTTGATTCTAAGTTGACCGCCTCCAAATCATACTTGCTCGTTTTTATTCAATTCTCTTGCATTATTTTCTATGCCTATAGTAGTAATGACTTATTATCATCCTTGCCTTTAACTTTTTTGGCCGTAGTGGGTCTAGGTATTGGTGTTTGGGCGGTTTGGACCATGCATCCCTTTCGCGTCAGCATTTTTCCAGAACCAAAAGCAGCTGGTGTGTTGGTTCAATCGGGGCCGTATAAATGGATTCGGCATCCGATGTATACTGCCATTTTGATTATTGGATTGGCAACAGCTTTAGCGATGAAAACCTCGCTCGGTTGGGCGGTTTATGTCCTATTGTGCATCAATCAACTCATCAAGCTTCAATTCGAAGAAAAGTTGCTGATGGGAAAGTATATGAATTACAGCCAATACATGAATAAAACGAAACGCATCATACCTTTTCTCTATTAATCGGTGAACAGCACATCACGACTTCGGGGTCCTATGTTAAACAACATGTCCAGAATACTTAAATTCTCTGCAAATTCGATTCGATCCGAGAATACCTGAAGGTAATTTTCATAGTTCCAACCTGAGAAAATTTCATCTTGAATGTTGAAATTTTCTAATCGATAGTTTAAATGCTCTGATTCTTTAAATTGCGCAGTAAGTTGGTATGGTTTGGAGATTTTTAATAACTGTAGAATATGGTCGTGAAGGGAAAGATTATATTCTGATAAGTGCGTGGGTTTGCTCCAAATCAAGGCCTTCAATTGATCTTCATAGTATTCAAAATATGGTGATCTCCGATAGGCCGCTTCGAGGCTTTTCCAATGATCCTTCTGCCAATTTTCAGCATAGCTAATCTGAACATCTTTGGTAAACCTTCGCTTTCCGGTTTTTACAGTTGGGATGACTAGTTTTTGGACTCCATTTGGGCTCAGGATTTCCATCCGACTTCGGTGGGACTGTTTTACAAAATGTTCGTGCACCTCAAAGACCACTTCCGTTGCATTGACGAGCATTCGATAATACCCGACACTACCAAAATAGTGAATCGGAAAGACAGCCATTATTCTGGAATCGAGAACATTCTTGAAAAGCGAATGGCACCTCCGAACAAAGTCTGCTCTGGGTCGATAGAAAGCCAAATGAAGGCCGCTTTACCTACCACATGATCTTCAGGCACGAAACCCCAAAAACGCGAGTCGGCAGAGTTGTGGCGGTTGTCTCCCATCATGAAATAGTAGTTCATGTCGAAGGTATAAGACGTTGAGGCTTGGCCATCAATAAGAATGGTTTCGCCATCGATCTTCAAATCATGTCCTTCATAGATTTTGATAATGCGTTCATAGAAGGGCAGCGTTGCCAGATTCAATTCAACTGAGGTGCCTTTGGCCGGAACGGTCAATTTGCCCCAATTATCTACCGACCAATCTGTAGTGGGTTGATTGGGGAAAATGGATCGGTCGAGGGTGGTTTGTTTGAAACTCATGTTGATCAAAACATCGTTGACGCTTTGATAAGACTCAAGTTCTGAAGCAGCTTCAAGCGTCAAAGGAATGCGGTAGGTGTAAGAATCATTACCTCGCACACCGCTATTTTCAAAGTCTTGGTAATTGACATCGAGCCTGTCTTTTAATAATTGACCATTCAGTACTTTTTGACTGTTTACCAAATAGTTGTATTGAAAAGCTGGTGGAATGTAGGCCGTTTCACCATTGATATGAAGTTTAGCATTCTCAATGAAAATCTCATCACCAGGAATGGCAACGCAACGCTTGATGTAGTGTTCTCTTTTATCCACTGGTCGAACCGTAATGTCGTATCCTTCTCGAATGATTTTAGTCGCGCGTCCTTCACTCAGATTCATTTGTCGGAGCATTCCCTTGAGGTTATTCGTAGCCTGAGTGCGCTGCATGGCGGGAGCTATTCCTTCCCAAATAAACTTCCGAGCATTTTCTTTACCATATAGGATTTCATATGTCCTCAACAATTGGTTGTAGCTCATGTTACTCTGTAACTCTACGGTCACCGTGTCTCCTTCAGGATAATTAAAAACGACAATATCATTTCGTTCCACGTTTCCAAAACCAGGCAGGCGCTTATAGGGCAACTTCATCCATTCGAGGTAGCTCGGAGTTTCTGTGGCAGGTAGCGTGTGGTGTGCAAATGGAAAGCTCAAGGGCGTCTGTGGAATTTTTGGCCCATAGGCCATTTTACTCACAAAAAGGTAATCGCCAATAAGCAAAGTCTTTTCCATAGAGGCAGTTGGAATCGTGAATGCCTCTAGAAAATAGGTTCGTATAATACTTGCTGCGATTACCGCAAATACAATGGCGTCAGCCCATTCTCTGCCGGAAGATTTTTTGAATTTGATTCGATCAATTGGGCCTACATATTTCAATTCATCCTTACCCCATAAAGGGAACATTACAAAAGGAAATACAATGGCTAGAACTTGATCTTTTAACTCACGCTTGCCGAAAACCGTGGCAAGATTTGAATTAAACACCATCAACATGAGAATATTTACCCCTGGGAAAATGAGCAGAAACACCCACCACCATGGTTTGTGGATGATTTTGGTTAAAACAAAAAGTTGTAACCTGGAATAATTCCTTCCCACGATTTTCTTCCCGCTTTTGGGAAAATCAGGTAAAAGCCTACGAAGTAGCCAAGGGCGATGATGGAATAGATGATGATGCTCATACGCTAAATTAAATTACGGGACGAAGAAACGAACTTTCGTTCCGTTATGATTCAAGTTTTTGGTTGAACGGCAACTATTTGGTTTGCCGTTGTTAACGAATGTTAGACTTTGGGGAGTTTGTATTAAGCCTAATGCTCATTCAATAGGTCGCTCATGGTATAGACTCCGACTTTATCCTGTAAGAATTCGGCCGCCAATATTGCTCCAAGCGCAAAACCTTCTCGCGTTTTAGCCTCGTGTACAATTTGAATTCGATCAATTGGGCTTTCGTAGCTAACAATATGAGTGCCTTTGACATCGTGTTCTCTCTTGGCGGTGATTTCAAGTTCATCATCGCTGCTTGCGTCACCATGAAGCTGCCATGTGGAATAGCCTTCATGATGAGCTATGATTTGGTTTGCTGTAGTAATGGCCGTACCGCTGGGTGCGTCTAGCTTTTCAGTATGGTGGATTTCTTCGATGCTCGCTTTATATTCGGGATGAGCATTCATGAGCTTTGCCAGCGTTTCATTTACCTTCCAGAATAAATGCACGCCAATGCTGAAATTACTAGCCCAAAAAAAAGACCCTGTTGCTTGGTTACAATCTTGCTCAATCTGTTCCAAGGAATTGTACCAACCGGTGGTGCCGGTAACAACTTTAATCTTTCGTTCGAAGCATTTTTTGAAATTCATCAGGGCTACTTCTGGACGGCTAAATTCAATGCATACGTCAGCACTGGTGAGTTCGTCCCAATCCGATTCCGTTGACTTACTGTCAATTCGAGCAACGATGGCATGCCCTCTTTTTATCGCAATTTGTTCAATGGTTTTACCCATTTTCCCATAACCGATTAAACCTATTTTCATTTAAAAAGTGAAGTTTAAGGATAGTCCATGAACGGGTTGTCGACTAACCGAATAAAGCAACTTAGGTTCTAACCGCATGCTCAGATCATCGCTTACGTCAAAGTAATAAAGGTGAGCATCAACCGTGGCGTCAATTATTTGCAGCACATAAACAGCAGTGAAAGCCACGGCTGAATATTCCATCCAAGTGCGATATTGTTCTGCGGCATTTTGAATGTCCGTAAGGCCATAACCTTGATCATAATAGATGCTGACATCGCCATCTTCATCGTTAATGTCTTGAATATATGCCGCTTTCATGTTGTTGTAGTACGATCGATTGGAAATAACAAAATAGCCCGCGGTGCCCAGTGCAGCATAAACGATAGGGAGTTTCCAATACTTATGATTATAGATTTGACCAAGTCCGGGACAAACAGCGCTCATCATCGCAGCACGCTTTGGATTGCGTTCCGTGGGTCGTTCCTCAGGTGTGTTGATACTTACGGTATCTGTGGCTAGTTTATGAGGCAATATCGCCTTATTCGAATCCGATTGACTGAAACCAAGATTGGTCGCGAAGACCAAAAGAAAAATGGTGTATAAGACTTTGCGCTTCATAGATTATGATGCAAAGAAAACCGATCGCACTAAAACTTTGATTTTAGTAAGGAAAATTCTGATTTTGAATTTGAAGTAATTGAATCAAACGATTCAAATCATGCTCATTTATAAACTCAATGGTGATTTTGCCATTTCCTTTAGGAAGGAATTTCAAGTCAATTTTTGCGTTCAAATTGTGAGCGATGTTCTGCTTTGCTGTCTGATAAAAGAGCTTCTGAGCTTCGCCTTCGTTCGATGCCGTTTTGGGCTTCTTCGCTTTGCGGGCCAGGTTCTCTACATCTCTTACCGATAAGACTTCATCGATGATGCGTTCAAAAATCTCCAACTGTTTGTTTGGATCCTCCACACTAATCAACGCACGAGCATGGCCCATACTGATGTGTCCTTTTTGAAGCGACATCTGAATTTCAGCAGGTAATTTTAAAAGCCTAAGGAAATTCGTGATATTCGATCGACTCTTGCTGATTTTTTCACTTAATCCTTCGTGTGTCAATTCACATTCATCAATAAGTCGCTTATAACTAATGGCAACTTCGATGGGGTTTAAGTCTTCGCGCTGAATATTCTCAACCAAGGCCATTTCCAACATGGTTTGGTCATTGGCTATGCGGATATAAGCGGGAATTTGATCTAAACCAGCAAGCTGCGATGCTCGAAACCTACGTTCACCGCTGATAAGTTGGAAATTGCCATTTCCCATTTTCCGAACCGTAACGGGCTGAATGATGCCATGTTGACGAATACTTTCAGCTAATTCATCCAAAGCGTGCGACTCGAATCGCGTTCGAGGTTGGAAAGGATTCGCTTCAATATTGTCGATGGAAACATTTGCAACACTTCCGAGTGTTGCCGATTCGTGCGATCCACTTACGGCAGATGCGGTGATATCCGTTTCTGCGCTTTCGAGCAAGGCGCTTAAGCCTCTACCCAAGGCACTTTTCTTAGGACTGGCCATCAAATACTTCTGTTACTTTATCCTTCTCATTGATTCTTGTCATCTCATTCTTCTGCAAGATTTCTCTAGCTAGGTTGAGATAGTTTACGGCTCCGCTGCTTGAGGCATCATGCATGATAATCGACTCTCCATGTGAAGGAGCCTCACTGAGTCTTGTATTACGGTGGATTATCGTGTCGAACACCAATTGCTGAAAGTGCATTTTAACTTCTTCTACAACTTGGTTAGCTAAACGTAGCCTTTGATCGTACATGGTTAAGAGCATTCCTTCAATGCTCAACTCTGGATTAATGCGAGACTGAACGATTTTTACCGTGTTTAATAGTTTCCCGAGACCTTCCAATGCAAAATATTCGCATTGAACAGGTATGATGACGCTATCTGCGGCTGTAAGTGAATTGATTGTTATAAGTCCCAAAGAAGGCGAACAATCAATGATGATGAAATCGTATTCATCTCTGATTTTATTGAGTGCCATACGCATCATCCGCTCCCGATTTGGCAGATTGATCATTTCAATTTCAGCTCCTACCAGGTCGATGTGCGCTGGCATGATATCTAAATTTGGGTTTTTCGTATTTAGAATAATGTCTTTTGGTTCAACTTGGTTAATGATGCACTCATAAATGCTTGTTCGAACATTTCGAGGGTCAAATCCAACACCAGAAGTGGCATTAGCTTGAGGGTCAGCGTCTACGATTAGGGTTTTCTTTTCCAACACCCCAAGGCTTGCTGCCAAATTGATGCTGGTGGTGGTTTTTCCTACCCCACCTTTTTGATTTGCTACTGCAATGATTTTTCCCATAATCGATTTAATCTATCGTTTATTCTTTATTCTACTCAATTCTTATCGCTTTCCCCGCCAATGATTAAAACATATTGCGATCATTGTATCAAAGACCGTTGCGGTTAGTTGGTTTCGGATGCGTTTCTTTGCGAATGGTTCAAAGGTCATTATAAAACTACGTGCCTAGTGCGCGAAACCCTTGATTTTATTGGTGTTTTTTGAACATAAATCTGTGAACAAGCTATGATAACCGTAATAAGCGGAACCAACCGTTCTGGCAATGTAAGCATCAAAGTAGCCGAGTCGGTACTAGAGTTGTTAACAACAAATGAAATTGATGCTCAAATCTTAGATCTCCAAAAACTCCCAGAAGATTTCGTTTTTCGTAACGATGTTTTCGGAAACCCTGATCCTGGATTTTCGGCAATTTCAGAACAGTTTATCGCGACTGCCGATCGCTTCGTGTTTGTAATTCCAGAGTATAACGGCAGTTTTCCCGGTGTTTGTAAGGCGTTTATTGATGGGGTTTGGCCCGAACATTTTAAAGGAAAGAAAGCTTCGGTGATCGGTTTGTCATCGGGTAGATCTGGAAATTTGCGAGGCACCGATCAATTGACTAATGTCTTGAATTACTTAGAAGTAGTTGTCGTCCCTTTAAAAGTGAATATTATGTATGTCGATGGTCAGCTTGACGATAATCGAAACCTGATTAACGACAAGACGAGGGAATCAATCCACAAACAGCTTCGATTGCTTGTGGATTTATAGCACTA
>CALSPD010000027.1 GCA_943788145.1 uncultured Flavobacteriales bacterium | reverse complement strand
TTTACACGGTGGTAAGATTATGCACCAAGAACTACGCGGTGAAGCACTTCCATCGCCGAAGTCGACCATGACGATTAAGCCTTTCGGGCGATAAACTCCATCATCAACGGAGTGATGATCATTGCACTCGGATTTGCCTCCATTTCTGGCCAAGCTGATATAAACGCCTGACGTACTTCGGGGGTCAATAAGCCCATTTCAATGAGTTTTTTGGAATAGATGTGCAAGAAGGTACCAGGCCATTGCCACCACCATTTCTTTGGGATTGGCCACTTTTTCAATCACAGCTTTGTGCTCGATTTGCAGTCCTGATTTATGAAACATTTCTGGCAATTGTGGCGCAATGTCTATTTCACTTTCCATAATACGCCAACTTTCTCGACACGCCTCAATCACGGCTCGAATGGCTGGTCGTTCAGGAATGATGCGGAAGGTTCCCCATTGAACGTATTCTTGCACTAGAAACACTCCTCCAGGCTTTAACAATGCGGCAATGTGCTGAACGATGTCCGAAACATTTGTAAGCCAAGAAAGCACCCATCGGCAATAGATGACATCAAACTGTTGACCTACAAGCGGCAAATGATGGGCACTGCCTTGCACAAAAGTTATGTTGGTTAAGCCACGTTGCTTCGCTTGAAAATTGCCGTAGTCAACATAGCTTTGAGATATATCAACGGCTGTAACATGGCCTTCAGCGCCCACTATAGTGGCCAAATCGAAACTGGCAAATCCAGGACCTGATCCCAAGTCCAACACCTTTAAACCTTGGCGAACCCCACCCTTTTTCCAAAGCGAAAACGCGTCTTCTGACCAAACGCGGTGTTGAAATCCGAGTCGATCGAGTTCCTCTTGATCCGTACCCAATATGTAATCCTTTTCCATAACTATCTGTTGGGGTGAAGATGAGCAAAATAGCTCTATTGCGCATAAAAACACAAATAAATGCAGATACAGCGCGCTAATACTTTCACATCAATTGATTTGTAATCAGATATTTATACTTTCGGAATTCTAAAAACCCAACCAGAATATGATAATGGCCAAGTCCGTTGAGGAGTATTTTGAAAACAACAAGAGTTATCGAAAAGAGCTTGAATTGTTGCGAAGTATCCTTAAACGAACGGAGTTGGAAGAAACGGTAAAATGGGGAATTCCTTATTATACGCTTCACGGCAAGCATGTAGTTGCCATAGCCGCATTTAAGGCCTACGTAGGGCTTTGGTTTCATAATGGTGTCTTTCTCAAGGATCAAAAAAAGAAACTCATTAATGCCAGCGAGGGAGTCACTCGAGGATTGCGACAATGGCGCTTCAATTCGATGGATGAAATGGATGCTGATCTCATTCATGCCTATATTTTAGAAGCCATTGAAAACCAGCCAGCGGGCAAAGCGATTAAGCCGGAAAAAAAAGGCATTGGTACTTCCAGAAGAACTGGATAGCATGCTCAAATCAGACCGAAGATTGAAAGCGGCCTTTGGGCATTTAACCCCAGGGAAACAAAAGGAATACGCGGAATATATTGACAGTGCCAAACAAGATGCCACGCGCATAAATCGACTGCGAAAATGCATCCCTATGATATTGGATGGTAAGGGACTAAATGACAAGTACCGAAAAAAAAGGCCCCAGAAATTGCTTCCTGAGACCTTTTCCACCTACCTACTACCTATCTATTTTTAAATCAGCTCCTCTTCCTTGATCGGTTTGCGAAAAACAAACTGGCCATCGAAAATGTCGAGGATTAAATCGACTCCACGCTCCACCGTACCTGCCAGTAATTGCTTGCTCAACGCGTTCAACACATTTTTCTGAATCAAGCGCTTCACCGGTCGAGCTCCAAATTGTGGATCGTAACCCTCTTCGGCTAAATAATCGATTACTTCTTCCGTTGGTTTTCAACCGGATATCCTGTGTTACCAATCGCTTCGAAAGGATGCCGAGATGAATCTTAACGATTTCGCGCACATCACTTTTACTCAACGGTTTGAACACAATGGTTTCATCAATTCGGTTGAGGAATTCAGGCTTTAAAGTCCTGCGCAACATTTCGCGCATTTCCATTTCTGTGCGCTGAAGAATACCTTCCATTTCAGCCTCCTTGGCGTTTTCGAAATTTCGACTTATGATGTCCGAACCAAGGTTGGACGTCATGATGATGATGGTGTTTTTAAAATTAGCCACTCGACCTTTATTGTCCGTCAATCGGCCATCATCCAATACCTGTAAGAGGATGTTGAACACATCTGGATGTGCCTTTTCAATTTCATCCAATAATATCACAGAATATGGCTTTCTCCGCACCGCTTCAGTCAACTGACCGCCTTCGTCATAACCCACATATCCAGGAGGAGCCCCAACCAATCGGCTCACCGCATGGCGCTCTTGATATTCGCTCATGTCGATGCGGGTCAAAGCGTTTTCATTATCGAAAAGGTATTCAGCCAAGGCTTTTGCCAATTCCGTTTTACCAACGCCCGTGGTTCCCAGAAAAATGAAGGAGCCAATGGGTTTGTTCATGTCTTGCAGTCCACTCCTACTCCTTCGTACAGCATCTGCCACCGCTTCGATCGCTTCATTCTGACTAACCACGCGTTTGTGCAATTCGCTTTCGAGGTGAAGTAGTTTTTGTGCCTCGCTTTGGAGCATTTTATTCACTGGAATACCCGTCCATTTGGCTACCACTTCGGCTATATCTTCGGCATCAACTTCTTCCTTAATCATGCGGCCATCGCTGTCCATACTCGCCCATTTGGTTTCCAAGGCTTTCAATTTGGCTTCTGTTTCAGCCACTTTTCCATATCGGATTTCAGCTACTCGACCGAGGTCGCCTTGTCGTTCGGCTTGTTCGGCTTCAAGTTTAAGCGCTTCCAGATTTGTCTTTTCGGTCTGAATGCCTTCGACCACTTCTTTTTCTGTTTCCCATTTGGCTTTCAAGCCATCGCGCCTGTCTTGCAAATCGGCAATTTGACGCTGCAATTCTTCCAATTTTTGCGTTTCATTCTCGCGCTTGATGGCTTCTCGCTCAATTTCCAACTGACGCAATTTCCGTGTGACTTCATCCAACTCAACCGGCATGCTGTTGATTTGCATCCGCAACTTCGAAGCTGCCTCATCGATTAAGTCGATGGCCTTGTCTGGAAGAAAACGATCGGTAATGTATCTCGTGCTCAGCGTTACTGCATTGATGATGGCTTCATCCTTAATCCGCACCTTATGGTGGGTTTCGTAGCGTTCTTTCAATCCCCTAAGAATGGAAATGGCATCTTCCTCACTTGGCTCATCTACCATGACGGTTTGAAACCTTCGCGCCAAAGCTTTGTCGTTCTCAAAATATTTCTGGTATTCGGATAAGGTAGTTGCACCAACAGCGCGCAGTTCACCGCGAGCAAGGGCCGGTTTCAAAATATTTGCTGCATCCATGGCGCCTTCGCTTTTTCCCGCACCAACAAGAGTGTGAATCTCGTCAATGAACAAAACGATTTTTCCATCGCTGCCCGTCACTTCTTTCACAACGGCCTTTAATCGCTCTTCAAACTCACCTTTGTATTTAGCACCAGCAATCAGTGCACCCATATCCAAGGAGAACAGCTCCTTGTCCTTAAGGTTTTCGGGTACATCACCATTTACAATTCGATGCGCGATTCCCTCGGCAATAGCTGTTTTACCTACTCCCGGTTCACCGATTAAGATGGGGTTGTTTTTTGTTCTTCGCGATAAGATTTGAAGTACGCGTCTAATTTCTTCATCCCGGCCGATAACCGGATCTAGATTGCCGTTTCGAGCTTGCTCATTTAAGTGAATGGCATATTTCGAAAGGGCGTTGTAATTTTCTTCTGCATTTTGCGAAGTCACCTTTTCACCTTTTCGCAATTCGAGTATGGCTTTTTTAAGTTCAGCGGCAGAAACACCACTGTCCTTGAGCATTATTCCCGTCTGATCTTTCACCTCGATTAAGGCGATCAACAAATGTTCAACGGACACAAACTCATCGTCAAAATCCTTGATGATGTCTTGCGCCTTGGAAAGCACGGCATTCGCTTTTTGGCTCAGATACTGTCCACCGCCATCCACTTTAGGCATGCCATCAATCATACGATCAAGGGCTTGCGTGACAATGGACTGATTCACCGCCATTTTCTTTAGTAAGTAAGGCGTTACATTTTCATCCACTTCCAAGATTCCTCTAAGAATGTGAGCCGGCTCGATGGACTGATGTCCTTTGCTCATAGCCAACTGCTGGCCAGCTTGAATGGCCTCCTGCGATTTGATGGTAAATTTATTTAGGTTCATTTTTTACGTTTTTGGCTGCTTGCGACCAGCTTGAAAATCGAAGTTTCTATTTCCAAGTCAGCAACACTCAGTAGTTTGGTCGAGGATTAGTCAAGACCCGATCCAAATATGATAAGAGGCTGATTTCAAGACTTTTTGACCACTAAAATCAAAATTGCAAGCCAATTTGACTTGTAAGTTTCAAATCGAATGAAATAATGGCTTGAAAAGTTGTTTTGAGCTTACTTGTTGAGATACGACTGCACCATTCTGACTTGGGCGAAGGTGAACTGGCCTTTGAGCGCGTGAACGGCATCTGCCGTGGTTTTCACCTCATCGTTTTTGATGGTATGGATGATTTCATCCATTTCTTCTTCTGAAATGAAATTCTTGATTTCAAGTTCATCTTGACTAATCAACCGCACAATATGGCTTTCAATAGTACTTGTCGCCATACCTCGTTTTTCGGCAATTTCATCAATGGTCTTTCCATCCTTAATCATGGAAAGTGTGGTTTGATATGTTTCGCCTTTGGGTTTCTTCTCACCCTTAGCGCCCGATGTCTTGCGCTTTTTACCCGATTTGCGTTTGACACTTTTACCCGAAGCGGCTATCGATTTATCGATTTCATCAAGCATTGCCTTCCGCTCTTCTTGCAATTGCTTTGACCGAATTCCTTCACGTTGCACTTCTTTCCCATCCAAAACTTGCGCAGCGATTTGCCCGATAGTGGCCATATCATTGAGCTTTTTCATCAACAATTGATCAATTTCATCCAAGGCATTAATGTAGGTTTTGGTCCGCGTAAACTGTCGAACCTCTTCCATATGCGTTAATAAAGACTTCATTAATCCCTTGAATTGGCTCAAGTAATAGCTGCTTCCCTTTGCCAATCTATCTTCGAAAGTGGGGCGATCTTGATTGCGAAGCAAGCGCAAGAGCTGGCTTTTGAATTTATCGGTGTTGGTCACTTCCGATTCCATCTTTTCGCGCAACGTTGGTAAAACTGCCCGCATGCTTTCCTCCTCAAATTCCATGTCGGATTTCTCGGATACTTGAACATTCAACACCTGATTAAGCAAAGCTGAAAAATCAAAAACTTGCAACACAAGTCGTTCTAAATATTGGCGCTGGCCAACTATCAATAATTCATCTAATGGCGACTGATGCGCCTCTTTCTGTTGACTAAACTCGACTACTTGCGCATCGCTGGAGATTGCACGAGGGTCGATTTTTGTTCCCAAGGTCAGGCCTTCAATGGTTCGGAGTCTACTCAAAGCCACATACACTTGACCCGGAGCAAATGCTTTTCCCACATCAATGATGGCCTTATCGAAGGTTAGGCCTTGACTTTTGTGCACCGTGATGGCCCACGCTAGTTTTATGGGATATTGGGTAAACGAACCGATAATATCTTCCTCCAACTCCTTAGTGGTTTCGTCAACGCTGTACTTTCGGTTCTCCCATTTTTCCTTTTTTAGTGCATAAATGGTTTTCTCACCCGCCATTTTTACGACAATACGGTCGTGACCAAGTTCGGTAACGGTGGCCAGTTTTCCATTAAAATAAGCGCCCTCGCTTGAATCATTTTTGATGAACATGACCTGAGCACCCACTTTTAACTCAATGTCCTCATCAACGGGATACATGGATTCGGGAAATTCACCAATTAATTCTGCTGTGTAATGCGAAGCTTTTTCCTTGATGGACGCTAAAGCCGATTTATTCAATTCGTCCGCACGATAGTTATGCGTGGTTAGAGTGATGATTTCTCCCAGCTTTTTGCGTTCTTCTTCTGTTTTATAGAATCCGTTTAAGGTCTTGATGTCTTCATCCGTTGCGATGTTGTTCCGCAAATTGTTGAGCAGTTTGATGAAAACTTCATCTTGCTGGCGGTAAATCTTCTCGAGTTCGATGTACACAAAACCATCTTGCTGCAAGGCCAAAGCATCAAAAAACCAGGCACTTCGATAATAATTTCGCATCACATTCCAGTCACTGTCGCGAACCACGGGTGGAAGTTGGTATAAATCGCCAATCATTAAGACTTGCACTCCTCCAAAGCTTTGGTTGTAATTGCGCTTGACTTGACGAAGTCGGTAATCTATGGCATCCAGCACATCGGCTCTAACCATACTCACCTCATCGATGATCAAAAGATCGATGTCGCGCAATACCTGTTTCCGGGCTTTGTTTAATGGATTTTTGCGCACCAAGGTGTTTTGGGTAAACACTTGTGAAGAATCGGAAATCTCGCCTGATGGATCGCGAACGGGGGCAAAAGTCCCCAATGGCAATAGGAATTGAGAATGTATGGTTACTCCTTTTGCGTTCAAAGCAGCAATGCCCGTGGGAGCAACAATGACAAATTTTTTGTGGGTTTTTTGCGCCAGATCTCGTAGAAAGGTGGTCTTGCCTGTTCCTGCTTTTCCAGTCAAAAAAATGTGGGCGTTTGTGTTGTTCACAAAGCGCGCGGCCGTTGATAAAAGTTCGTTCGTTTCGATGGGTGGAAGGTATTGATTTGGGGCTTGAAATAAACTAAGGGTTGTATCGATTAATCTTGACCTCTATACTTCGGCTGATAAAAATCATTAAGTCCTTATCGAATCAAAAATCCACATTTGTCCGAATCAATTTTAAGGAAATGTCGAAAACAGATGAGTTAATCAAGCAACTGGGCGCAAAATATGAAGCGATCGGTCAAGACGTCAATGTACATTTAGAAGGGCTGTTGCACTCAACGCCAATTACTTATTGGGACTACATTCAAACCGATGCTTTGCTCAATCTTCAGACGCAACGCACCAATCAGCCAGATGAGCTTGTTTTCATCATGTATCATCAGGTGAATGAACTGTTGTTTAAAATGATTTTATCCGAAGTCAAGCAAATTGCCTTCAATGCCGATATAACAACAGCTTTTTTCTCTGAGCGTTTGGGACGCATAAGTCGCTATTTTGATGTTTTGAGTTCGTCATTCACCGTCATGGGCGAAGGAATGGAAGTGGCGCAATACATGAAGTTTAGGAACACGCTCACTCCTGCAAGTGGATTTCAAAGTGCCCAATATCGCAAGATTGAATTCGCCTCAACGGAACTCATAAACTTGATCGACATTCGTTTCAGATCAACCATTGATCGTGACACACCTTTTAGCAACGCCTTTGACCACCTTTACTGGCAAGCGGCTGGCAAAGACCACGCAACGGGCAAAAAATCGACCCTGTTGCGACTTTTCGAAGAGCGCTATATGGATGAGTTCATCATCTTTATGGAAACCTACAATACGCTCAACCTTTGGACAAAATTCAAGTCTTTGCCATTAGAAGATCAGGAGAATGTGACCTTGAAGAATGCCATGCGACACTACGACCATACGGTGAACGTGCGCTGGGTTATGGCGCATTATGATGCCGCAGGAAAATACCTGAACAGTGGAAAAGAAAAAGCAGAAGCAACAGGAGGAAGCGACTGGCAGAAATACATGCATCCACGTTATCAAAAACGCATTTTCTTCCCTGGATTGTGGAGTGAAAAAGAATTAGAAAACTGGGGCATTGACAACCTCGAAAGCTGCGTGATTCTATAATAGGGTCAGCCTATCCAACAATGCGTTTAATAATGCGTAGGCGATGGCTGTAGTCGTTCAATTCGTTGTTAAAAATACCTTGATGATCGATGCGATCGATGCGAACTTTGCCTGAAGCATGAATGATGTGGTTGTTTTCAAGCATGATGCCCACGTGAATGATCTTTCCTTCGGCATTGTCGAAAAAAGCTAGATCACCCGGCTCGGCTTCTTCAATGAAACTTAAAGAATGACCCAAAGCGGCTTGTTGATGCGCATCTCGTGGAATATTCATTCCGATCATTTTATAACATACCTGCACCAAACCTGAGCAATCGATTCCGAAAGGTTGGCGACCGCCCCAGAGATATGGCGTGTGCATGTACATAAAAGCGTGCTGCACCACTGATTCGGCACTCTTTCGTTCGGGCTTTAATTGAACTTGACCGTCAAACGCAAATTCCTGGGCGCCAATTTTAAATTTTCCGTCACTGAAAAAGGGTAAACTGCTTCCAGCCAAAATGGGGTAGCTTTCGTTCGTGGTGTTATTAAGCACCATGGCGGCTGCTTCGAGGCAAACGGGAATGAACTTTTGTTTGGCCAATCGAATGACAAATTTCTCATCAATGAGGGTGTGTTGCTTGCGATCAATCCAGCACACATAGTCGTCATGAGCAGTAACAATTCGAAGCCATTTTTTCCTCGACTCTTTTACCTCGTAGAATTCACCAAACAGCAATTGAGTCACTTGCTCGGCAGAGTCTGCCGGTTCTGCTCGACCAGGAATGATGCTCAATGTACTAATGCCGTATTCTGCCATAGGGATTTTCTACGCAGCCAAATTACGACCACCAATCGGGTTCGACTAAAAGAGTTTTCAGTTTTTTGAACGCAAAAATGTTGACGCATTTGTTCAAAAAAAAAGGGGCGAAACTCGCCCCTTTTTGGTTATTCTTTCTGACGCACTTAGATAGCCTCAATGATCATGGCACTAGCTCCACCACCACCGTTGCAGATTCCAGCTCCACCAATCTTGCCGCCATTTTGACGCAATACATTGATGAGTGTAACTATAATTCTGCTTCCTGAACTTCCTAGCGGATGCCCAAGGGCAACTGCGCCACCATTGACATCAACCTTTGCAGGATCCAATCCCAAGATTTTTGTATTGGCTAAGGCTACCACTGAAAACGCCTCGTTTAATTCCCAGAAATCAACATCACTGATCTTCAATCCGGCACGCTCAACCGCCAATGGAATTGCTTTAGATGGAGCTGTTGTAAACCAAACCGAATTTTGAGCTGCATCAGCAAATGATCTGATTTTAGCCAAAGGTTTCAAACCTAATTCAGCGGCTTTTTCTGCACTCATCAATACCAATGCAGATGCGCCATCATTCATGGTGGACGCATTCGCTGCGGTGATCGTTCCAGCTTTATCAAATGCCGGACGTAACGATGGAATCTTATCGAATTTTACGTTTTTGTATTCTTCGTCTTCACTGAATAAAATTGGATCGCCTTTTCGCTGTGGAATAGAAACGGGCACGATTTCATCGCTGAACCGACCGTTTTCCCATGCTTTGGCAGATTTCTTATAGCTTTCTATGGCAAAGTTGTCTTGGTCTTCTCGACTGAAATTGTGCTCTTTAGCACATTCTTCGGCACAACCACCCATGAGTTGATTGCTGTAAACGTCCATTAAACCATCGTTGATGATACCATCTATCATCTTACCATTGCCATATTTTGTTCCCGATCGCATGGAAACATAGTGAGGTGTCAGCGACATATTTTCCATTCCACCCGCTACAACTATTTCATTCATTCCCGTCATGATAGACTGAGCGCCAAACATGATGGCCTTCATACCTGAAGCGCATACTTTATTAATAGTAGTACATGGTACATTTTCGCTCATTCCAGCTCCTAAAGCAGCTTGACGAGCGGGCGCTTGACCATTTCCAGCTTGCAAGACATTACCCATAAATACTTCCTGTACTTGATCGGCTGAAATTCCAGCTCGCTCAACGGCTCCTTTAATCGCTACGGAACCTAATGTGGTGGCCGGAATAGCCGAAAGACTACCCATAAAACTTCCCATTGGCGTGCGAACGGCTGAAACGATGACGACTTCTTTCATATTGAAAATTTTTCTGATTCTTATATTAAGGGCGGCAAAAGTATTCATTCTGATGGGCAATCCTGATTGATGCCCTAGGTATGTTTTGGCGGACTTTCAAGAATTTATACACGAAAAGTCAAATTCTTCATAGGGTCAATTACTTTCGCCATGATGACCTATTCATGGAAAGATCGATTGAGGAATTTTGCTGGAATTCAGCGCGCTGGAGCATTCGCAGTGACTTTGATTGTGATCATCCTGTTTTTACCTAAAGAATCGCTTTTCAAATATGAGTATCAAGTCAATCAGCCTTGGAAACACGAAAAACTTCTAGCGCCATTTGATTTTGGTATTCAAAAGTCTGCGGAAGAAATAGCCATTGAAAAGGAATCCATTCGATCAAATCAGCCCTTGGTTTTCACCTTGGATTCAGAAATTTCAAACAACATCTTATCGGACATCGAACGCACCTATATTGGTTCTTCCGTTGATACTGCCGGAGGCTGCGACAGTTTCCTTTTGGTTGGTCTAGAGTTGTGCAGTCGATTGCTCAATCAAGGCTTGATTGAACGGAATAGTGAAGCTTTTCAAGAGATCGATCCATTCGATGATATCTTGCTTTATAAGAACAATCAATTGGTTCGATTGGAACATTCAAAAACCATCAGCATTCAACAATTCATCGATAGTCTGAATCAACTTTCGATGGTGGCGGCAGACAGTGTCTGTAGCCAGCGACTTACCTCGGTTATGCTGACCAATCTCCGACCAAACGCTTTATACGATGATAGCCTTACTCAACGATTGCTCTTTCATGAATTGGAATCAATCATCACGATTGAAGGAAAGGTAAGTAAAGGAACTACCATCATAGATAAAGGAGATATTGTTACATCAGCGGCTTACAAGACGCTGGAAAGCCTCAGAGCTCAGTATCAAGAACGAACGATTTCCGACACGGGATTTCAATGGGCTATCATAGGACAAATAGGCGCCATTTCCATTTTACTCGGCCTATTAGTATTGTTCGTTTACATGAATCAAAATCGACTATATAATGATCCGCGTCCCATGACACTGACGTTATCATTACTTAGTGTTTCGTTTGCCATCTCCCTTATAGCTATATCGAGCAGCGCTATTTCCATTTACGCGATTCCAATCGGCATTACTCCGCTACTCTTAAGGATGTTTTATGATTTCCGGGTTTCCATTTTCACTTTTGTGATAACCATACTTATTGTCGGCATTTTCACTTCTAATCCGCTTGAATATATCGTTATTCAACTTAGCGCTATTTCATTTGCTACGCTTTATCAGGCCGCTTCCACAAAACGTTCGCGCATGTTGGGAACGGCATTGTTAGTATTCATCGGATATTCCATCATTTACACGTGCATTTCTGTTGCGCAAGACGGCACACTAACTGGTGTAGACACGACCCTTTTTGGATGGTTTGCGATAAATGCCCTACTCTGCACCTTGGTTTTTCCACTCATATATATAGTGGAGAAAATGTTCGGGTACATTTCTGAGACAACGCTCTTAGAATTGAGTGACAGCAATCAGCCTTTGCTTAAGGAACTAGCCATAAAAGCGCCAGGCACTTTCCAACACTCCCTACAAGTTGCCAACCTCTGCGAAAAAATCGCGAACAAAATTGGTGGCAATACCGTGTTATTGCGCACTGCCGCCATGTATCACGATGTGGGTAAGATGAATGAACCAAAGTTTTTTATCGAAAATCAGCTGCCAAATAACAACCCGCATGACGATTTAGAGCCAGAAGAAAGCGCCATGATTATCGTTAATCATGTACATCAAGGGGTAGAGATGTGTAGAAATCAGCGGATCCCCATTGCCATTATACAGTTTATTCAGACCCATCATGGCAAAAGCCAAGTTCGTTTTTTCCTCAAGAAGGCACAACAGAAAGCCGAATTAGCTGGAAGAAAAGTTGATATAAATCAGTTTAGCTATCCCGGTCCATTGCCAAAAACAAAGGAACATGCCATATTAATGATGGCCGATACTATAGAAGCGGCATCGAGAAGTTTAAAGAAATATGACAACCCCACATTGGACGCATTAGTGGACAGGCTGGTGGATAGTCAGCGTGAAGACGGACAATTTGATGAAGCACAAATTACCCTGAAAGATATAAGTGATGCCAAAGCTGAGCTAAAACTAGCGCTACACAGCATCTACCATCAGCGCATCAGCTACGATTGATTTTCATCGATCAATAATTGCATTTCATCGGCCGCAATGAACAATAATTGTACATTGCGTAACTTTTTTTTAAACGTTATTAACCTAATCTTATTCAAATGAAATCAAACCTGCTTATCAGGGCAGCCATCGTGCTGTGCAGTATATTCTTATTATCAACGAGTTATCTAAACGCTCAAACTTATATACCCGCTTCGGATACGCTTGGTTCGGGTACAAGTTATAACGGTAGTACTACCTACCCCGCCCCTTATGGGAATTGGTACTGGGGCGCTCGACATCAGTTTTTAATACAAGCTTCGGAACTTCCATCAGGTTGCCTAAATGCACCAGATACGTTAAAGTCGTTAAGCTTTGATGTTTATTCTCCGAACAGCTGTCCGGGGTTGGTTGGCTTTACTATTAAAGTAGGCACCACTACCAACTCAAGTATGGGGACTTCATGGCTAACGGGGCTTACTCAAGTTTATTCGACTTCTTCCTACAGCCCATCATCAGGTGTTAACACACATACCTTTTCTACCCCCTTTGTTTATTCGGGTGGTGATAATCTAGTAATCGAGGTTTGCTTTAACAATTCGAGTTATTTAAGCAACGGTAACGCTTCCACTTATTATACACCAACATCGTTTACCTCCGTTTTATGGCGAAATGCCGATGCAAGTGGGGTTTGTTCAAGCACTTCTTACTCGGGTACTTCTACCAATCGACCCAATATGATATTAGGTTGGTCAAGAGCCAAGCCTAATTTTGATGCCTCATTGGAAGCAATCACCGCACCTGGAGCAGCTTGCTCCTATGGTAGTTCGGAAAGCGTTTCAGTCCGCATAAAAAATGAAGGAGCTGCGAACATTACGTCATTGCCCTTGGCTTATACTGTAAATGGTGGAACAGCAGTTACTGGAACGTACACAGGAACCCTCACCCCTGGTTCAACAACCGTATATACATTTAGTACAGCAGCAAACCTTTCTAGCGGCAGTTCATTTGATTTAGTTGTTTATAACACTGCCTCAGGCGATACGTGTGACGCAAACGACACTGCAATGACTACAGTATCGGAACAAATGAATGGTACATACACAATTGGAGGTACTTCACCAGATTATTCCACAATTGCGGCTGCCGTAAGTGATTTGACTTCCAATGGGGTTTGCGGCCCCGTCACCTTCCTCTTGCGGGATGGAACGTATTCAGGAAACCAAACTATTGGAGCGGTTTCTGGTGCTTCTTCAACCAACACGGTCACGTTTAAATCGGATCCGTCCAACTCTGCCCTAGCAGCAGTCTCTGGCAGTTCATACGCGTTCTACCTCAATAGTGCGTCTTTTTTAATACTTGATAGTCTTGATCTTGATGGCGGCTCTTACGCTTTATATATGTATGGATTTAACGACAACGTTACCATTCGAAATTGTGACATTGCATCTACCAGCACTTATTATGGAATCTATCAACCCGGTTCAAGTGTTACTCGTTACACTAATCTCACCATTTACAATAATAACTTCTATTCCTACGGCTACGGAGCATACCTATACGGATACTACTTATCTTATAATCAAGATTTGGCATTTACGGATAATGTCATGGAGAATTTCCAATACTATGGGATATATGGTTACTACACAGACTCTATTATAGTTTCTGGAAATACCATTAATTCCGGTAGTTATACAAGTACTCAATACGGATTCTATTTCTATGGAAATGCGCATGAATACTTGAATAATGACATCACAATGAACACCACAAACTATGGTTATGGCATTTATGACCCTAGTAGCGGAACCTCAAGTAACTATAACCGAATAGTTAACAACATGATCAAGGCAACTAATAATTCGACTTATGGCAGGGGTATTTATGCTAGCGGCAACTATTGGAGTATCCTATATAATAGCGTTCATTGTAAAAGCAATACTACATCAGCTTCTTACGCTGCCTTATATGCTGCAAGTTCAACAGATAGCATTTATAACAACGCGTTTTACAACTCGGGAACGGGATATGGATGGTACGGTTCGTCATCTGCTTCGCACGGAAACAATGTGTTTTATTCAGCAGGGGGTTCTTCCTACCACTCAAATGTTACTTTGAATTCATCGGAATATGCTTCTGATCCGGGCTTTAACAGCACAACCGACCTGCATATAGCTTCTTTTTCAGATTGCTACAACAATGGAACACCCATTTCTGGAGTTACAACGGATATAGATGGTGTTACAAGAAGTTCGAGCACTCCTGATATTGGAGCCTCTGAATATGACTTACCCGAAGATGATGCTGGTGTAACAGAGTTAGATTCTCCAACATCGCCATTAACGGCAGGAACTAACGCTGTTGCAGTGACTTGGAAAAACTATGGTATTGTAAGCATCGACACCGTTCAATTGGATTGGGAGGTTAATGGTACCGCGCAGTCTTCTGTTTATTGGACAGGTTCAGTTGCACCAGGTGCGGTAGACACCAACGTTTCCCTTGGTTCGGCCAATTTCCCTTCTGGTTTTTCAACCATTAAGGCATGGACCTTCGATCCAAACAACGTAAGCGATGAAGATAATTCAAACGATACCATGGAATTCACCGTATGTACAGGCCTTTCAGGTACTTACACACTTGGAGCTGGTTCATCGTTTGACTTCAATTCATTTGAAGAAGCTGTAACAGCAATCACCACTTGTGGCGTTTCTGGCCCAGTGACGATTGATATTGATGCCGGTTCTGGCCCATACGAGGAGCAAGTTTACATCACAGGCCCAATTGAAGGCTCCAGTGCGACCAACACGGTCACCTTCGCAGGTGGCGGTGCTACATTGGAGTATGAAGCGGTCTATCCTGATTTGAGTATTGTTCGATTAGACAATGTGAAACATATCATTTTCGATTCGTTGAATATTGAATCAACGTCAACAACAGCGGGTTGGGGTGTGTCATTCACCAATCAAGCGGATTCGAACACGATTCAAAACTGTAACATATCCGTACCTTCTTCTTCTTCGACCAACTGTGTGCCCATCGTGTTTAGCGGAAGTAATTCTTCTTATTCCACTTCAGTAGTTGGAGGATGCGGTAACTATAATAGCATCGATAATAACTCCTTATTTGGAGGTATCTTTTCTGTCGGTATGTACGCTGCATCAGCTACTTACGCTAATACTGGAAATTCGTTTACCAATAATTTAATTGACGGGTTTACCTATTACGGTATCTACGCACGATATGCACCTGAAATCCAAATTATAGGAAATGACATCACAAGGGACAATTCGGCAAGTGTGGGAACTTTCTATGGTCTGTACATATACTACTGCACTGGTGGTGGGATCAACATTAACGATAACCGCATTCACGATCCATTTACAGCAGGTTCGAGCGCAGGATATGGTATGGTAATCTCGTATTGCGATGGTACATCTTCTTCCGCAAATACATTGCAAAACAATGCCTTGTATAACTTTGATGGCAGCACCAGTACGTTATATGGAATTTATAATTACAGCAGTGATTATTGGAACATGTATCACAATACCATCATTGTTGAAGATGAAACATCAACGTCAGGAACGACTTATGGTGTTCAAATTCCTACAACAACTGCAGGTATTGACTTTAGAAATAACATCATTTATATAACAAAAGATGGTTCGTCTGAGTTTTGCTTTTACGCATCCACTTCGGTTTCTTTAACCAGTGATTACAATGACTTTTGGGTTGACCCCTTAAACTCTGGAGCCTATGTCATGTATTATTCAGGATATTATGCTGAATTAAGCAACTGGCAAGCCGCATATAGTAACGCTTACGATCAAAACAGCTTACAAGAGGATCCAATTTTCGCGAATACGTCTACAGGAAATGTTTCTCCGCTTATTAATACGGTTGATGATGCAGGTACAGCACTTGGCGTAACTACCGACATTAACGGTGACTCTCGTTCAAGCACAACTCCAGACGTAGGAGCAGTTGAATTTGTAGGTGTAGCGGGAGACATCAATTTATTGGCTGCTGAACTCGTTCGAGTGAATGCCTGTTACAACGATGAAGACTCAGTCATCATGTGGGTGAAGAATGTCATTGGTGGAACCATTGCCTTTGGAACAGACACGTTAATGGCAAATTGGTCAATAACTGGACCAGTCAACTCTTCTGGAGTAATAGAGGTTAATAGCGGAACACTAGCGGCCGGTGGAACGATGGAAATCTCCATCGATGAAGCAGATTTATCACTTCCAGGAACCTATACGCTAGATGCTTACATCGCTTATAATGCAGTCAATGAAAGTGAATTAAATGACACGATTCTCTCGGCATTTGAGATTACCGTTGACACTATGCTAACGGTGACTCCTCCATTTACGAGCATTACGAGTCCGTATGATACGGTATTAATTTCAGCAAACAGTCCTTTGGTTCAACCCGAACGGGCAATTTTCTCTGAGCTTATTCAGTGGCAGTATTCCGGATGGGCTCCATCAGGTGGCTGGCCATCTTGGATGACAAGCGATGACAATGTGGAAATTCATGGTGCACCGAACCAATCGATTGCGGGTTATACGGTTGAAGCCTATTATTCGAATAGTAGTACACCGGTCGAATCCTACACCTTTGGTTCTGGATCCGCCTTCAACTCAAGCGGAGTTGTGGTTCTTGGTTGGGGAGGAACAGCTGGTTCTGTAAACACGACCTATAACTATCACTCGGCAGGACTAAATTCAAATCTTTTTGGATATACATCTCAAGTGGGATATGTTCTTCGAGATGCTTCAGGTAAAATTCTAGACGTAGCAACGCACACTTATACTTCTGGATATGTGTTTCATTCAGCCACAGGTGTTACTTCTTCAGATTGGTCTGGAACGCTTACGGGTACACCAGCATCGGGAGTAAGGCGAATTGAGGCTGAAGATCACAATAATGCAAGTGATTGGGTTCAATCCTATGCGAATGCTGTTTATCAGGATCCGGGGGTTTATAACCCTGAAGTAGATGCTATACCAGCAGCTTATTCTGGGGCAGCCCTTGAGTGGTCTTATTCCAGCAGCGTGTTTAGTAATGATCAATCCGTTTATGTAGGTCCTTGGACAGCAACTGGAACCTATGTTTACATAGCTACGCTTGATTCCACGTGTGGCACTTATATGGACACTGCAATCATTGATGTATTCTTAACTACCGCTTCTATTGACAGCTCAGGAAATGTAAGTTGTAACGGTGGAAATGATGGATGGGCCACGGCCGGAGCAGAAGGCGGTGATTCGCCTTATTCTTACGCTTGGAGCAATGGTGCATCAACAGCAACTACAACAGGATTAACAGCAGGTTTATACACGGTTACGGTGACGGATGCAAACGGATGGCCGGATGAGGCTCAGGTTACCATAACCGAACCAACTGCCTTGACTAGCTCAACCACAGTCGATGACAATGTTTCTTGTTATGGACTTGCCGATGGTGGAATTACGGCATCAGCGTCTGGAGGTACAACAGCCTACGCTTATCTATGGTCTAATTCAGCAACAACAGCCTCGATTACAGGAGTTACAGCTGGAACATATAGCGTAACTATTACCGATGCAAATGGATGTACGAGTAACTCATCGGCTACTGTTACACAACCGGATGCGCTTGTTATTACAATCGATTCGGTTGACGATGTGTTATGTGCTGGTTTCACTACAGGAGCCATGTACACCACAACTAGTGGAGGTACAAGCGCATATAGTTACAGCTGGACAGGTGGAAGTACCAATGCCAACTTAACCAATGTTGCTTCTGGCACCTATACGGTTATAGTAACGGATGCAAACGGATGCACCGATTCTGCAACTGATGCAATTGACGAATTAGACCCATTGATTGTTAGCGACAGCATCAACAACAACCTTTGTAATGGAGACAGTACGGGAAGCGTTTACATGCTGGTATCTGGGGGTCAGGCTCCATACGGATATGCTTGGAGCAACGGTGGTTCCGCGAGTTCAGAAACTAATCTTGCCGCTGGTTCTTATGTTGTAACAGTAACGGACGAAAACAGTTGTTTAGTTGTAGATTCTGTAGATGTTATTGAGCCTACAGCACTCGTTACTTCTGATAGCATGAATACTCCGCTTTGTTATGGAGACACGAACGGAAGCATTTACATGACGGCCACAGGTGGTACATCACCATACACATACAACTGGTCTTCTGGTGGAACCGCGAGCGCTGAGATGAATATTGGAGCAGGTTCTTATGTGGTTATTGTTTCTGATGATAACGGTTGTACAAACGTTGATTCGCTCGAGTTAACTGAGCCAGATGCGCTTATGTTATCGTTAGATACCTTGATCAATTCAAATTGTGAAAATGGAAATGACGGTTCTATCGATTTAAGCACAGCTGGTGGTACAACCCCTTATACTTATTCATGGAGCAATGCTGAGACGACAGAAGACATCAGCGGACTTGCATATGGAAGCTACTCGGTGGTTGTCACGGATACGAATAACTGTATGTATTCAGACAGTTTTGATGTTGACTTTGATAACGCAACTCCTATAGTTGAAATCAGCGGAGATGACTCCATTTGTTTTGGAACTACAAGCAGCCTCATGGCTACGAGTGGTTACGCATCATACGATTGGAATACGGGTGGAAGCACAGAAAGTATCGTAGCCGATTCTGCTGGAAACTATTCCGTAGTTATAACAGATTCAGCTGGTTGTATGAATAGTGATTCTATCATGTTGTGGATTAATGCTGAAATGACCCTCGCCTTGGCAGGTACTGACGCCAATTGCGCTGGTGGAACCGATGGTGAGGCCACGGCAACTGGAGCAGGTGGTTCAGGAAACATTTCTTACTTATGGAGCAATGGTGAAACAAGCGCAACTGCTTCGAATCTTGGCGAAGACTCAATTTGGTGTACGATCACAGATTCAGTTGGATGTGAAATAAGTGAGTTTGTCATTATTTCTCACACGTTTGAGAATCCATTGGTTAGCTTAGGAAGTGACACTGTTATTTGTTATATACCTGAATTCGGTCAGTTCAAGTCGATTACGTTGAATGCAGGTAGCGGATTCTCTAGCTATGTCTGGAGTACATCTGAAACAACAGACACCATTTCCACGTCAGCGCCTGGTGTTTACAGCGTGGTTGTTGAAGATGCTAATGGATGTTTTGGAACAGACAGCATCACCATCGATTCTATGGCTTGTTTAGGAATTGATGATCAAGGCATCAGCATAGGAATGAACGTTTATCCAAACCCAACACGGGGACTTGCAAACGTTGAGTTATATGTTAGAGAGTTGGGTGACTACACGATGACGTTAATGAATCTGCAAGGTCAGATCGTTCACTTGGAAGAGTTGAACATTGGATCGAGCACATTCAGAACTCAAATTGAGAAACGAAATCTTAGTGCTGGAGTTTATATGCTCCAAGTGACAAATGGAAAATCTACCCTAACTACACGAATGATATTTGAATAATTAGGGATTTATTCAGATTGAATGCAAAGCCCCGACCTAGGTCGGGGCTTTTTTATGCATAAAAAAAGGGGCTTCAAACGAAGCCCCAAATGAAATCTATAAGCCGGATTCTGTCCCAATTCTAATTGCTTAGACCTGGGTTCTGTCATTTATCTATGCGACCTACCCTCCTAGTCGAGCGAGCAGCCCTTTCACTAATATCAATTGCTTGATTTTAGCAGCCTAGGTTTACATGGTCTTACAACCTGCAAGGTTTACCCAATACTTCGATTACTCGAAGCAGCGCGTGAGCTCTTACCTCACGTTTTCACCCTTATCTCGAAGCTAGTTCGGGACGGTATATTTTCTGTGGCACTTTCTGATGCTGGTGATTCCTCAACCAACACCCTCAGTTTCTTGAGGTGCAGCGCTCTTTGCTGTCCGGACTTTCCTCCCCGATTTGCACCGGAGCGACAGAACGATTTCTCTGCAAAATTAGTCCTATCCCCACAATATTACTTCGGTGGCACCATATCCATAAGTACGATAGGCTGCATCGTGATAACTCACATAGGTTAGACTGTCCAACCAGACTCGGATTTCCGATCTCAACACACCCTCGCCCACTCCATGAATGAGCACTACTTTCTTATATCTTTTTTCCTTGGCCTCATAGATAAATCTGCGGCAACAGCTCATCTGATATTCAAGAATTTGCGAATTGCTCATATGATCAAAGCGATCGAGCAATTCGTGCATATGCAAATCCAACTCGTAGGTCGCTTGTGTTGTCGTGCGCATTTTACGCAACCGATTTCGAGCGTCTATTTCCTTTAATTTATCCTTCACTCGAATTTCGGTTCGATTAATCTCTGGTCGAATCAAATGATCGTGTTCCACTTTGACAATCTCGTTGCGTGGAAAGCTTATTTCTAAGCCATCTAAGTTGACCAAAACTTTGTCACCATTTTGTGAAATCACCGTTCCTTGGCCCGATTCGTCCAACAACCTTACTATATCACCTTGCTTTAACACAATGCAAAGAAAAAACTCTGATGGCTATGAATCACAAAACAAACCTTAAGCGTTTAAATTCGTTTTGTTGATCATGCAGCGCTTTGCAAAAGCATATGAAATTTTAGGCCTTAAGGTTGGAGCTAGCCCTGATGAGGTTAAGCGCGCGTACCGCAAACTTGCTTTTAAATATCACCCGGATATAAACAATTCGGTCGTAGCTCATGAGTTGTTCATTCACGTTCAAAAGGCCTATGAAATAATCACCACGGCCGAAAAGACTTGGTCCGAGGTTAAACCCGAACAACGGAGTGGAAATGCTCAAGCTCATGAACGCGATCGAATGCGGATTAATCGGGAAGAAGCAATGCGCTTTGCCCGAGAACGCGCACAGCGTATAGACAGGATGCAACTACAGCGCGAGGCAAGGCAGTTTGCACATTTCAAAAAATCGATCTTTTATCCTTGGACAATCGCTATGACTTATGTTTCACTCGTCATGTTCATTTTAGTCCTAGCCGATGCCTTTCTCCTCACGAACGTAAATCATGGATACGTAAAGGCGAAAGAAGTGGTGACTTCGAACTTTTTAGGAGTGGATTATAACAGCGGTTATAAACTCACCTTTGGCAATGGCGACACCATCGAACTGAATTCTGGAGTTGGAAGTCAAATCACGCCCGAATCTCACATCAGTTTTGCAAAATCTTTGATTTTTAGCGACATCCCTAGGATTTATGTGGTCGACAAAGATTTGAAAGCGCACACTAAAAACACTTTCAACAAGCCACCTTATATCTTCTTCTTGATTTTTTTAGCCGTCCCGCTACTCCTCTTCTGTGTCGATCGACCCAGCGCTGTTTTTTACTCAGCTGGAGCTTTTGCTCGATATGCCATTATCATTTTTATTCTCGCTTACATCATTTTTTAAGGAGAAAGGGATCTATCCGGGCGCTACGGCTTGCATGAGCAACGCACAGATATAGGCGCCATATGTTCCAAGCGCATAGCCCAATACAGCCAAAATGACACCAACTGGAGCTAAAGAAGGATGAAAAGCGGCAGCCACAATTGGAGCAGAAGCCGCACCGCCAATATTAGCTTTTGAACCTACGGCTAAAAAGAAGAAAGGTGCTCGAATCAGTTTTGCAACAAACACCATAAGGCCAACATGGATAGCCATCCAAACCAAACCAACCAAGAAAAGCGCTGAATTGTCAAAAATTTCCATGACGTTCATTTTCATTCCGATAGTAGCGACAAGGAAGTAAATAAAAACGCCTCCCACTTTCGATGCACCGGCCCCTTCATAGTTTTTCAGCTTGGTAAAGCTCATGATTAAACCAAAGGTTGTGGCCAACACAATCAACCAGAAAAAGTGGCTATCTAGGCTAAATTTTGATAATTCGGGTAGGTTTTCGGCAATATAAGGGGCTATCACATCAGCCATTCCGAATGCCAATGCTGTTGGAACGAAAGCCAATGCCAAAATGATAATCAAATCAGCCATTGAAGGAATCCGAGCAATCTTCTCGCTGAATTCATGCATCTTGTTTTTCAAGGTAGTCACGCTGCTCGAATCGGCTTTCAACCATCGATCAATTTGATCGGATTTACCCACTCCAAAAAGCAAAAATGCCATCCAAATTTCAGCTACAATAACATCAACGGTTATCATGACTGAATACATATTTCCTGTAATTAGGTTTTTATCGCCATCGCGAAATACCTCATACATAGCAGCCTGATTCGCACCTCCGCCTATCCAGCTTCCAGCAATGGTGGTCATACCTCTCCACACCTCATTTGGCTCTGCCCCGCCTACAACGTCAGGAGCGATCATGGAGAAGATCAGAATGGCGATAGGACCGCCAATAATAACTCCAACCGTACCGGTCAAAAACATGGCGATGGGCTTAAAGCCGAGTTTACTCAATTCTTTGAGACTAATGCTCAACGTCATAAGAATAAGCGCGGCAGGAAGAAAATAGCGCGATGCTACGAAGTACAGTTTTGAATTGACTAAATAAGCCGAGAGGTCTTCTTTCACCAAACCGAGTTGGCCGATGCCTGCGTTTAAATCGCCAACGTTCCAGGTTTCTGGGAGAGCATATCCTAGACCAACCAAATGCGTTGCAACTCCCTCAAGATCATACCAAAACGGAGCGATAACCCCTAATGAAGTAAAGACACTCGGGAGAAAATAACAAAGCAAAAGCGCTGGGATGTAAGTATAAAACTTCTTCCAAGGGCCTTCCTTAATGTTTGATGTATAAAAGATAAATCCGAGCAAACCCATGAGTATTCCAAGGGTTACTGCGTCATTCGTAATGAGTGGTTCGTGTATTTCCATATGCAGCGGCAAAGTAATCTGAAATGATTAAAAACGACCTGAAAAGCGAAGAAATCGATTGGTTTAAAAACCTACTTCGGTGCTCTACTGAACAAGAAAATTGCCAAAAGTCCATAGAGAAAATTTGGAATCCAGACGGCAATAAGCGGATCGAGTCCAGCATTGGTGGCATAAACTGTAGAAACTTTCATGGCCAATATATAAGTTACGGCAAGGGCCAATCCAGCGGCAATATGCGCTCCAAGTCCACCTCGAACCTTTCTGCTACTCATGGAAACCCCAATTAACGTCAAAATGTAAGTAGAGAAAGGAAGGGCATTTCGACTGTGTTTTTCAATCAAATAAAACGGAATACTGCTCGAACCTTTGATGCGCTGTTCAGCAATAAAATCGTCCAATTCATCTACGGTCATCATTTGCGTGTCCTCCACCCTACCTCCAAATTCTGTCGGTAAAAAGGCCAACGTAGTATCAATAGATTTTCCTGCAACAATGGTTTCATAACCGTCAAAATACTCTCGTATGTAATAGTTTTCTAGCGTCCATTTACTGCTGGCACTATCCCATTTCACATAGTTGGCGAAGAGTTTTGATTTCAAGTCAATTCCATCCCAAGTTTCGTATGTAAACGAATAACCGATGTCCTTAATGCGGTTATACTTATCAAAATAAATCATCTCACCAGGACGAATCTGTCGATGCACGCTTTGATCAAGCGATTTCCGAAACGTGTGAATGAATGTGCCTTCAAATTCCATCCGCGTTTTATTGGCTGTCGGAACGAGATAATTATTTAAATAAAAGGAAAGTGCCGCCAATATCGTTGCGCTTATAAAATAAGGGCGCATGAGCCGATTAAAGCTCACCCCACTGCTCAAGATGGCGACAATTTCTGTTCTACTCGCCATTTGAGATGTGAAGAAAATAACAGCCAGAAAAACCAATAGCGGACTAAACAAGTTTCCGTAAAAAAGAATGAAATTCAAGTAATACTCGAAGAGAATCCCAGATAGCGGTGCGTCATTTTTAATGAAGTCATCGATTTGCTCGCTTACATCAAAAATGATGGCAATCGACATGATTAATCCTAAAATGAAGAAGAATGTGGTCAGAAACCGTGTTATGATATACCGATCGATGCGCTTCACTTAGAGCCTATTCGTAATTTTCGGAATGATGGCATTTTTCCACGAAGCAAAGTCACCAGCCACGATGTGTTCGCGTGCTTTTGTGACCAAATCCAGGTAAAATGCCAAGTTATGAATGCTCGTAATTTGCTGACCGAGCATTTCCCGAGCAGAGAACAAATGACGAACGTAGGCCTTGGAATACTCGTGATCAACAAAGGCAGTGCCCAGTGGATCTAATGGACTGTGTTCGCTTTTCCACTTTTCATTTTTGATGTTCATGACGCCATCCCAGGTGTAAATCATTCCGTGTCTGGCGTTTCGAGTAGGCAAAACACAATCAAACATGTCGATGCCCAGCGCAATACATTCCAACAAATTTTCAGGAGTGCCTACGCCCATTAAATAACGTGGTTTTTCTTTCGGTAAAATGCCACAAACCAATTCTGTGGTGGCGTACATTTTATCGTGAGGCTCGCCAACAGAAAGACCGCCAATGGCGTTGCCTTCTCTACCCATGGATGCAATGTATTCAGCTGATTCCTTTCTCAATTCGGGATAAGTTCCACCTTGAACAATGGGAAAAAGGCTTTGACTGTAGCCGTAAAGATTTGTTGTTTGGTCAAAATGATCGCAACATCGCTTTAACCATCTATGGGTTAAGTGCATGCTGTCTTTTACATAACGAATCTCTGCCGGATAAGGCGGACATTCGTCAAAGGCCATGATGATATCAGCACCAATTTGCCGCTGAATGTCCATAGCACTTTCGGGTGTAAAAAACTGTCGAGAGCCATCAATGTGTGATTGAAACGTAACTCCTTCTTCTGTAATTTTTCTACTTTTCGCAAGGCTATAAACCTGATAACCACCACTGTCCGTTAAAATTGGGCCTTCCCAATTCATGAATTTATGGAGTCCGCCAGCGTCTTGCAAAACATCCATTCCCGGCCGGAGGTAGAGATGATAGGTGTTGCCAAGAATAATTTGCGCCCTAACCTCCTCCCTCAACTCACGTTGATGGATGGTTTTTACCGTTGCTACGGTACCAACAGGCATGAAAATAGGTGTCTGAATAATACCGTGATCAGTAGTCAGAACACCAGCTCGGGCACTGCTGCCAGCATCGGTATGTAGAAGGTCGAATTTCACAAGGCGGCAAAAGTAGGGTTGTATCGCAGAGTTTGGGTAGCAGATTAGGAGAAGTTGGGACTTTTACCTTGCTTCTTGCAGATTGCTAATAATTCATTTCATCCTTGACCTTTCGCCTAGCAATACCACCTTTGCATGGCATGTCAGACATTATTAAACTTCTGCCAGATGGCTTGGCCAATCAGATTGCTGCAGGTGAAGTGATTCAACGCCCCGCTTCGGTGGTAAAAGAATTGCTCGAAAACAGCGTTGACGCTGGTGCCAGAAGCATCCAACTCATCGTAAATGATAGTGGGAAAAGCTTGATTCAAGTTGTGGACGATGGCAAGGGAATGAGTGAATCCGATGCCAGAATGAGCCTCGAACGCCACGCTACGTCCAAAATTTCCACTTCGGAAGACTTATTTCGTATTAGAACAATGGGATTTAGGGGCGAGGCACTTGCCAGTATTGCAGCGGTTGCCCAAATGGAACTTAAAACGCGATCTGCCGATCGTGAAGTGGGAACACACATTTTAGTAGAAGGATCGAAGGTTAAGTATCAAGAAATCTGTGCGATGGCTGTCGGCAGCACGATTTCGGTCAAAAACCTCTTTTTCAATGTTCCCGCTCGAAGGAAATTCCTAAAAAGTGATGGGGTAGAAATGCGTCACATCATCGATGAATTTGAACGTGTTGCTTTGGTCAATCCGTCTATTGAATTCAAACTCTATCACAATCAGCAACAGCTATTTTTCTTGCCCACTTCAAACACGCGTCAGCGGATCGTTGGCATTTTAGGCAAGTCGTACAACGAAAAGTTGGTGCCGGTAGAGGAAGAAACAGATTTGATAAACATCACTGGATTTATAGGTAAACCTGAGACTTCTAGAAAAAGCAGAGGGGAACAATTCCTTTTTGTGAACGGAAGGTTCTTCAAGAGTTCCTACTTCCATTCGGCCATTCAAAAAGCATTCGAAGGCTTAATGCCACATGGCCACCACCCTTCGTATTTCATCTATTTTGATGTGGACCCCAGTACCATAGATGTCAACATTCACCCAACGAAGACAGAAATAAAATTTGAAGATGAGCGCGCTGTATTTGCCATCTTAAGAAGCACCGTCAAACGATCTCTGGGACAATATCATGTTTCGCCTTCCATTGACTTTGAGCGAGAAGAGGCTTTTGACATTTTACCGCCAAAAAAGGGGCAAACTTTCGAGCAACCAGGCGTTATGATCAATACCGATTTCAATCCATTTGACAAGGGCAAACCGAGCGAATCAAAACAAAGTTGGGAACGGGGATCCGCTTTTCAAAAACCCATGACACATGGTTGGGAGGCACTTTATCAAGGTTTGGAGCAAAACCTAAATGTGAATCAACAGCAAGAGCAGACCCTTGAATTGAGCGGTGATAAAACCGACACGGTAGTGCGTCAAATTGGCAATCGATATATGCTGGTTCAAAGTGCGGATGGAATCTTCCTCATTCATCAATATCGAGCACATGCGCGCATTCTTTTTGAAACATTTGAAGAAAGCATCATGGCGCAACAGAAACCGATTCAAACGCTTTTGTTCCCTATTACACTGGAGTTGAGCACCCAAGATACTGTGCTGCTGCAATCTGTGATAGAACCGCTCATACACATCGGTTTTGAAATCGAAGAATTTGGTAAAAATGCCTTCATT
The DNA here is from genome assembly GCA_943788145.1 of uncultured Flavobacteriales bacterium. Classification (GTDB taxonomy): domain Bacteria; phylum Bacteroidota; class Bacteroidia; order Flavobacteriales_G; family Salibacteraceae; genus SHAN690. The sequence goes on along the minus strand of CALSPD010000027.1, from coordinate 68,669 downwards.
GTTCGTGGCATTCCCGCGGCTTGTATGGACATAAGCGTGGAAGAAACCATTGCCGGTTTTATTGACGATTTGAGGGAAAATAAACCTTCTGACACCGTGAAACTTCAACAACTGGTCGTTCGTTCAATGGCGCAACACACTGCCATCAGGTCAGGAGTCGAGCTAAAGGCACAAGAAATGCTAGGTATGTTTCGTCATTTAATGCGATGTAAACAACCGCAATATGACTTGAACGGGAAGCCGACATTTGTTTTAATGAATTCGGGAATGTTGGATAAACTTTTTAGCTAAAATGATAGGAAATACTAGTTGGCGAAGCATGCCACCAGTCGTTAAAAACCTACTTATTATAAATGGGTTGATGTTTTTAGCCTCTATAACTTTCTCAGAAACGATGAACATCGATTTCTGGAAAATTTTTGGACTCCATTATTTTCAAAGCAGCTTATTCGAACCCTATCAGCTCATCACCTACATGTTTATGCACGGTGATTTCGGCCATATTTTCTTCAACATGTTTGCGGTTTGGATGTTTGGATCTGCCATTGAAAACGTCTGGGGCAGTAAACGCTTTTTAATCTATTATTTACTTACAGGATTTGGTGCTGCCTTTTTGCATTACGGCATTGTCGCGTGGGACTTATATCCTGTCGCAACACAACTTCAAGACCTATTACTCAACCCGATAGGCCAAGACATCGTTGCCTTCGCGCAATCGCACGCATGGAGCGAATTCGTGCCTCTAGACCAATATCCAAGTCAATTTAACAGCATCCAAGGCTTTTTGAGTAGCAACATTGTTCAGCTCGAATCGGACCCGAATAATGTTCAAGTAATTGCACAATCGACTCAATTTCTTCAGAGTTACCTCGATTTCATTGTTGACCGTCAAAACGTTGTAGGCGCATCCGGGTCGTTGTTTGGGATTCTGTTAGCATTCGGAATGATGTATCCGAATGTCAGTCTTTACATGATGTTTATTCCCATTCCAATCAAAGCCAAATACTTGGTGGCTGGTTATGGATTGATCGAATTGTACTCTGCATTTCAAAACAACCCACACGATAATGTGGCGCATTTTGCCCACTTGGGTGGTATGCTGTTTGGCTTCATCATCATAAAAATTTGGGAAAAATCAGGTGTGCGATGGCGCTAGAAAATCGTTGTAGTTGCTTACCTTGTTGAACTAGAATATGTTAGAAGACTTTAAAAACCTATTTCGCGGGGGCAATTTCATTGGGCAAATTGTCATTATAAACGCCATTGTTTTTTTGGCGGACAACATCATTACCAACTTTTCAGCAGGAGCCGGAGCGGAAATTATGCGTTGGTTTGCTATGCATCCCTTCCTTCCAACTTTCTTAACCAGCCCTTGGTCTGCGGTGACATACATGTTCTTCCATGGCGGATTTAGCCACATTTTCTGGAATATGGTTCTTCTCTATTGGTTCGGAAAAATCATTCATGATTTTATGGGTAAAAAGCGATTAATCTGGGTGTATTTCTTGGGTGGAATTTCGGGTGCCATGTTCTATTTAGGTATAAAAAGCATCGAATATTTGAGCGGTGAAATCATTGCCGATGTTCCTTTAATTGGTGCATCTGCTGGTATTATGGCTTTGGTTTCGTTGGCTGGATTTCGATTTGGCGACTACAAACTCAACATGCTTTTCATAGGTCAAGTTCCACTTAAATATGTGGCGCTAGCCATATTCATAATGAATACCGTCCTTGATTTCAACTTTAACACGGGTGGAAAAATGGCGCATTTGGGCGGTGCAGCCTTTGGGTTTTTCTACCATCGTTCACTGGGAAAAGGAAAGGACCTTATCACCACAATCAATGATCTATTTGAACAATTCAAGGGATTGTTTGCTCGAAAACCTCGGATGCGGATTGTGGTTGATGACGACAAACACTCTGCTCGACCCGTAAAATCAGACATGCAGCTGAAGGCAGAGATCCAAGCAAAAACCAACGCCATTTTAGATAAGATTTCAAAATCGGGTTATGAAAACTTGAGTAAAGAAGAGAAGGAGTTCCTTTTTAAACTCAGCAATAAAAACTAGCACAACATTGTGAAAGGCAGCCGATTACTTCGAATCCTTTTACTGTCAATGAATCTTTTGTTGGCCTTTGCGCTATGCCTTAGCATTACTTCGCCCTGGATAGACCCAAATACCTTTTTGATCCCATCCTTTTTTGGTTTGGGCTTTTTAGCGTTGTTTATCGCCAATCTTCTTTTTGTGTTGTTTTGGTTGGCACTAAAACCGGGCTACGTCATTTTCGGATTAAGTGCTTTGCTACTTTCAACCCCAATGATCACCCGTCACTTGCAGCTTTCGAATAAGTCGAATGAGTCGGGTCAATTTGACGTCCTTTCCTTTAATGTCCGCTTGTTTGACTTATACAATTGGTCGAACAACAAGGACACACGCAACAACATTTTAGAATACATCAAATCAAAAGATGCTGAAATCTTGTGTCTTCAGGAGTATTTTCGATCGAATGACCCGAAATACTTTAACAAGCTCGATACGCTGTTGGAAGTTCAAAAAGCCGGCAATCATCACGAGCATTTCACGGCCATCATGCATAATGGACTGAATAAATTTGGGATAGCCACGTTGAGCAGCTATCCCATTGTCTATAAAGGATTAGTGCCCCTCGACACGGCCGGAAACAATGTGGCCATCTATTCCGACATTAAAATTGATGATGACACGATTCGCGTGTTTAATGTCCATTTGGCTTCTGTGCATTTGAGTGCACTCGAAAAAGACATCAGCGAACACATCGAAAAAAACAACCAGCAAAAGCAGTGGGACGATTTAAAGCTCTTGCTTAGAAAGCTGGCAGGAGGTTATAAAAAACGGGCCGATCAGTCGGATAAAATCGCACAATACATTGCAAATTCCCCTTATCCCGTTATCGTTTGTGGCGATTTTAACGACACTCCTTGCTCTTATTCATATCAAACATTGTGCTCAGGCTTAGAAGATGCCTTCATTGAAGAAGGCCAAGGATTGGGCAGCACTTACATTGGATACTACCCCAGCTTACGAATTGACTACCTCCTGCACAGCCCAGCCGTAGGCTTAAATCAGTTTAATACAGAGGATATTAAACTTAGCGATCATCGTCCTTTATTTGGCTCTTTTAGCATCACCAAATAAGCTACAAGCAATCAACTGATTCTGCTATTTTCGTTTTCATGACCCGTGAATATCATCTGAGTTATTGTAAAAAATGCCAAAACCGAGCTTTCAACCCCAAAAAAGGGATTGTTTGTAAACTCACGGGGGAGCAGGCTGATTTTGAAACTTCTTGCCCCGATTTCAATGTAGATGAAGTGCAGGCCGCTCTTGTTGATGCGGAGGACAAAGTGAAGGCTGCCAACAAGTTGAAAGAAGAGACCTTTGGACTGGACAAATTTGGATTCACCAATCGATTGGCCGCAGCTAAGGGATTGGTTCTAATTGGGGGCGTCTGGTTTGTGTTAGGTTTCGGATTGATAAATCGCGTTTTCATTTGGCCGGTCGGCATGGTGCTCGTAGGTGTCGTTTTTTGGATCTTTGAGGGCAAAAAAAAGATAGATGCCAAGCGGATCAAACGGGGTGAACTGGACGACATTGACATCGATGCCTAATCGAATGAAGTTAAGGTATTGCTTACTTTTCCTTGGATTGACGGCTGTTTTGAGTCATTGTAAACCCGAGAAAAATGTTGATTTCAAACTCCGATTCAAAAACGTAACTGGTTTAAAACTTCAGGATGGGTTAACGGTTGACGGATTAGTCATTGGTGAAGTAACCCAAATCAATTTGGCAAAAGATTACTCCGTCATTGTGTCCATCAAGCTCAAGGAAAACCAACGCCTACCCCTTGATTCAAAATTTGAAATCCAATCGGTAAATCATCTTGGGGAAAAAGAGATTCAGCTACAGCTCGGTCTTTCAACCGTTTGTATCCAACCCATCGACACCCTGGATGGAGAGAGTGAAACCATCGTAAAATCGCCCTTCAAGGATGTAAAAGAATTGCTGAACAGTTATGGTTCAAAGCTCAGCACATCTCAACACGATTCACTCCTGAATGAGATTGAGCGATTGCGAAACATAATTGATAGCACAGAGGCTTTAGAGTTAAAATAGCTAAGCTTCAAACTTGCGCGAGAGCTCGAAACATCGTCTTTTCTAAAACAATATAATTCGAGCTAAATCTGGTTCAACTAGGATTTTTAGTTCGTTTGTTCTATCTTGGTGATGTGTAAAAACCTACTCCTATTCGCTATTTCTGTTTCAATTTCGATTAGTGGTTTATAGGTCTATAAATAAAATTGGCAGTCTTTCCGTAACGCTTTCAGACATGAGCTTAACCGCAGGTTCATACACGGTTTCAATTAAAACTTCCACCGGCACTTACACGCAACCTTTGATAATACTGTAGCTCTTTTTAATTGAAACTATCGGTTTTTTAATTCAATCCATCGTGACATAAACTCTGTACTACGCATGCTGTGATGTTGCAACATAGCACCTATAAAATTCTTTCTGCGATAAGCAGCAATGTTGAGCCGCAAATCATTCAATCGGTCGATGATTACGCCTCTAAACCGCTCTCGATCAAACTCGGCCGAAATGATCTTAAAACCTCTCTGCTGAGCTTGAGTCCATTTGCCTTCATCACCGTATAATTCGGTTGCCTGCTGCGCAAATTGTTGAGGCTCATTTTGAATGGAACCGCACCATGAAGCGCCCGAAAACATAGCTTCAGCACCTACGCTAGTTGTCACGCTTGGTGTTCCTGCTTGCATGGCTTCGATGAGTTTACCTTTTAAACCTGCTCCGAATCGCAAGGGTGCCAACATCACTCGCGATTGAGCGATGACTTTATTGGCGTCTTCAGCTCTTCCTTTGATCAAAAAGCCCATTTTTTCATTGTGAAGTTGTCTTACCGATTCGTCTGTATAAGCACCATAAATATGCATTTCAGCCTTTGGTAAAGTCGCTCGAATCAGGGGCCAGATTTCTTGTTTCAAAAAAAGTACGGCATCTCGATTGGGAGCGTGAAGAAAATTTCCAATAGAAACAAACTCAGCTCGATCTTCAAAGCTTGGTAACAAGGTAATGGCCTTTTTATCTTTTGGTTCGACCATAAATGGAACGTACATCAATTGGCGTTCGGCTATTCCAAAATCGTCTCTTAAGAGCGCTATTTCATAGTTGGATATAATCAAAGTCATATCGCAGCGATAAATGGCAGCTATCTCACGAATGGCCCTATCTGTATGTAAATCTAACGACTCCAAGTCCATCGATTTCTTCACCGCTTCCTCCCGCGCATAACGCAAAAAATGCAAATCTTCAGAGTCTAAAATGCGTAAAGCATTCGGACAAACTCGAGCCACGCGCCAACCAAATTGTTCTTCTACCATAAAGCGATCGAACAACACCATGTCGGGCTTTAATTGCTCTATGAAATGATCAAAAGACGATTGATTCAATTCAATATCGTGGGTTTCAACGCCTATTCTTTTCAAATCGGCCGCATACTCTGAACTTCGGGCCGCACAAGCAAAATGGCAATTCCATCCGGCTTCCAAAAAAACTTGAATGAGTTGAAGCATTCTACTGCCGGCAGCCGATGAATTTGGCTCTGGCCATTGATGTCCGATGATGAGCACTTTCATAATGATGGTTCAGATTCTAGCATTTCAACGGCCTTTGAAATAAAGCCCCACCCAAATTTGCTTAAAGCATCTTCATTCGATTCCAAAATAATAACATCGGATCGGTCTAGTTCTGCTGCAATCATTTCCGATGTCAATGGTTCACCTATCTTGGGATTAACTCCAACTTGCTCCTTCGCATAATGAAAGAACTTACTGTCTGCCGCAAACATGGTTTCATGTAAATTCAGGTAATAAAAAGTCATATAATAACTGTCTCCAACAATCAAAGTTCGGGGCTTCTTTTGACCACTCCATTGATATGTAGGATAGGCTAGCGTTTCCTTTGGCGGCAGTTGCATAATATTCAATAAATCGTGCAAATCCTTGTCCGTATATCTAGGGAATTCATCCATTTCAATGCTTTGCTCGGATAGGACTCCATCTGAATAACCTCCTTCAACCAACATGTTTTGCAACTCCTTCGCCACCTGACCTGCACCATAAATGCTCCAATGCGTGCCGTTTTTCGAGAAGAGTGGATACGTTGCGTCTTTGTCTTGAAACAATCGATTGCAATCGATCGTTTCAATCTGTTTCTGGTCGAGCAACGTGCGAATTACATCATAATTAGTTTGTTCTTGATCACAGTCCAGATCCACTTTCTCTCGAAAAAATCGATACTTATTTGGCGCCAAAAGCACGATTAACGTTTTACCTCGCGATTTCAGCAGTTGGTCTAACCGATCCAAAGAATCCAGTTGATTCGTGAGTTTTTCATGGCCTGCGAAATTTTCTCCGCAAACGGAAGCCGAATAAACCTTCTCAAAAAGATATCCGTCCTTGCCTGCTTCGATGAAATAAGTAGTTTCTCCAAAAAAGGAATAATTGAGTTGATTGTAGATCCGAGCGCATTGAGCTCGAAAAGCAAAAGTTCGGGTAGATTGCATGGATTGATGCTTTTGCCACTCTCCTTCCTTGAATGATGCTAGGTTGAGTGCCATTGGCTGTGGAGCAATTTCTTCTCCGTTAAGCTTGGCAACGGGAAAAAGCCTGAATACCGATTGAAGCGACAACAAAAGGAAGGCGCTCAACAGCCCAAGAAAGGCCAACTTGCTATATATCTTTGGTACGATTTCGGACTTGTTTGGTGAAGAAATATCCGATTTTAAAATCAACTCCGAAGGAATTCATTCGCATGGCAACTGGATCTCCTGGAATAAATATTCCGAGATAATCATGCGCGTTGTTTAGCTGAAATTTAAACGTTGGTTGTATGACCATTACAACGCGGCTTTTTAAATAGGTCGAAATGCCGATCCCCAAAGCCGCCCCAAGGTAAACGTCATTGAGTAAATCAATATTTCCTTTTGAATCGGCCAGATCAAACAGTCCTTCGGTCGGATTATCCTCCCCAGAATACAAAGAACTTCTTACCCGCTCCGAAAAGCTGTATCCAGGTACAATGCCGAGTGAATAAATCATTTCCGTTCGTCTAGTAATATCTTGATGAATATTTAAGCTTATAGGAAGGGCAGCCATATGACTGCTATACAAGGTGATTTGTGAAGGGTCAAAAGGATCCTTATTTCGAAACCCTTTGTTCATGTAAAGCGCGCCTATACTCAAACTCAAGGATGGATCAAAGAAGCGCTTGTATTCTAAACCTACGTTATAAGAAAGCTTTGTGCCAAAGCTGCTGTTATAAAAGCTAGAACTCGGGCTCCCACTAAACCAGAGCCATTCCCCGTTCGGTGAAATATGGAAATTGATTTGAAACTTTTCACCTCCCGCAAATGCCGCGAAATGTAGCAACGCTAAGCCCAAAATCAAGAGCTTTTTACGCATACATATCTGGATAAGTCTGTGGGTCAGACTCGTTCATGATGGCATAAATGGTTTCGAATATATCTTCGTTTGAAGGCTTCGAAAAGTAATCACCATCGGATCCGTAGGCCGGACGATGGGACTTAGACGATAACGTAGTCGGAGGGGTGTCTAAATACTGATATGCGCCTTGTTTCTCTAAAACTTCTTGCATCATGTAAGCCGAGGCTCCACCTGGCACATCTTCGTCAATAAATATGACTCGATTTGTCTTTTTGATGCTTTCAACAATGTCGTGGTTGCGATCGAATGGCAAAAGCGTTTGCACATCAATTACTTCGGCTGAAATGCCTGCTTCATGCAAGCTCTTGGCAGACTCCACACACATTCGTACCATGGAACCATATGTAACAATGGTAATATCATCGCCTTCAAGCATGGTTTCAACTTTACCCAACTCAACACTGAACTCGCCCAAATTGGTTGGAAGCTTTTCCTTTAATCGATATCCATTCAACGATTCGATCACAAGAGCAGGATCATCACCAGCCATCAACGTGTTGTACATTCCAGCTGCCTGACACATATTTCTTGGCACGCAGACGTGCATTCCTCGAAGCGCATGAACAATCATTCCCATAGGAGAACCACTGTGCCATATTCCTTCCAATCGGTGCCCTCTTGTTCGGATGATTAAAGGGGCCTTTTGCCCGCCTCGCGTTCGATATTGAACCGTAGCTAAATCATCGCTCAAAATTTGAAGAGCATAGAGTAAATAATCCAAATACTGAATCTCGGCTATTGGTCTTAATCCGCGCATGGCCATGCCAATACCTTGTCCAACAATGGTACACTCTCGAATACCCGTGTCAAAAACTCGATGAACGCCATATTTGGCTTGCAGGCCTTCCAAACCTTGATTTACTCCACCAATTTTCCCAGCATCTTCGCCAAATACGATGAGTTCAGGGTATTTCTTCAGTAAGGCGTCAAAATTGTCGCGTAGAATTTCTCGACCATCTACTTGCTTTTCTCCATCATAAGTCGCGGCAACGGCCTTAGCTTTTAAAGGCGAATCGGACGATTGGCTGTATAAAAAAGAAGAATAACGCTCGTGGTTTTCTTCCAGACCATTGTTAATCCAACGGATCAAAGGAGCCTTCGAAACCAAGTTTTCCTTTCGAGCATATCGGAGTGCTTTGCGAGCAGCTTCATACACTTCCTTGCGAAGCGGATCGGTGGCGCTCGCTATCGAATCACGTACCTTATTGATAAAAACGGCATTCTTACTTTCAGCACCTAGGTTGGTAATAAGCTGGACAACAGCCTTATGATCTTCTTTTATAGGTGCCAAAAAGGTTTTCCAAGCTTCGTTTTTCGCATCGCGGGCCGTTTTTTTTGCCTCTGACTCAATGTTAGCCAATTCCTCATCAGTCGCCAATGCCTTGGATAATATCCATTCCTTAAACTTGGAAATAGGGTCAAAATCCTTTTCCCATTGTAGTCGCTCAGCGCTTTTGTATCGTTCATGCGAACCACTTGTACTATGTCCTTGTGGTTGAGTTACTTCTTCGACATGCACCAAAACTGGAACATGCTCTTCACGTGCAATTCGGACAGCTTTTTCGTAAGTCAAAACCAAGTTTGGATAATCCCAACCTCTTACTCTTAAGATCTCAAAGCCCGGTTGACTATCCGTTCGCTGAAATCCAGCAAGCGCTTCGCTGATGCTTTGTTTTATCGTTTGAAATTCTTTTGGAACCGATATACCGTGACCATCGTCCCATACTGACATCACGATAGGTACTTGTAGAACACCGGCCGCATTCATCGCTTCCCAAAACGGACCTTCACTTGTGGAGGCATCACCAATGGTGCCGAAAGCAACTTCATTTCCTTTGTTGCTAAATCGCTCGTGATTCGTTAACTCAGGGTTGTTTCGATAGAATTTACTCGCCAATCCGAGGCCTAAAAGTCGCGGCATTTGCCCAGCCGTTGGCGAAATATCGGCAGATGAATTCGGTTGGGCCATGAGGTCGATAAAATCACCATTTTCATCCAGCGTCCTTGAAGCATAATGGCCATTCATCATCCGGCCCGCAGATGCCGGCTCATGCTCTATTTCAGCAGTAGCATACAATTGGGCGAAAAACTGCTCAGGTGTGAGCAATCCTGCTGCCATCATCATAGTCTGATCTCGATAATAGCCAGATCGCCAATCTCCTGGCATCCATTGTTTAGCAAGCGCCAATTGTGCCAATTCTTTCCCGTCACCTAAAATGCCAAACTTGGCTTTTCCCGTAAGTACTTCTCGTCTTCCCAAAAGGCTCACTTCTCGACTAACATTGGCCAACCGATAATCGTTGAGTATCTCTATTTTGAGCTCGTCTCTGCTAATCTCCTTTTCTTCTCGTGCCGCGGTTTCTGCCATATAAGTTGATTTTTTCAGTTGTGAGTAGCCTAAAAGCGTGAATCAATCGCCTCGGCTGACGCGCGAAGATAATCAACCAAGGCCGCAAAGTGAAAACAGTAAAGCCCGAAATCTATAAAGGATTTCAGGCCTCACCTTACCTAACTAAACAGCCTCTTTTTTAGTCTATGTTCACTTGAATCGAAACTTCTTTGATGCCTTCATTTTGAGCATCACTTTTTTCGATTTCCTCGCAATCCAGACAGATCAATCCTTCTTTTTCCATTTTCCAATAATGTCCCGTCATATAAGGGTCATAAATATTGGTGACATTCGGAATATCCTTTATAATGCGTTTTGATGATTCATCTAAAAAAACGACCATTCCTTCCGTCATAGATAAATGAATGGTTAGTTCCTGAGCCCGCAACAAATCTCGAGATGGAAACGTGAAAAATGGATTAAAGATGAGCGTATTGCTGTCATTTTCAAAGCTGTAATTGATGGCTTCGGCTTTACTTTGCGCCTGATCAAACGTGGCACCTTCAGACCTTTTGCAAATCTCGACCACTGCCCTTTTTGACGGCATTTCCATGATGGTAAATTCAAGATTTCCTCTGGTAACTTTATCATCGCTCAATTTGATCATAAAATCTCGGTTTGCGCTGTATCCGCGACTTGCCGATATGTTAAACGGATCACTCCCAGATCGTATGATCAACGTGTCTTGGCGAATTCCTAGTTCTTCCAACGCATAGCGTTCAATTACTGTTTCTTCCTTTGAAAATGATTTTAGGATGCTAAATCCAGAGAAAATGGTCAAGACCAATCCTAAAAACCATAGCCCGAACAGGGCTGTGCCCAAATACGGAATACGATTTCCTGGAAAGAGTAGTGTTAATCCGCTATAAGCTAGGGCAATGAAAGGTATTCCGACAAGCAAGAATAATCCTGCCACTGATGCTATTAACCACTCAGACGAATCAAAAACAATCTCACCCCACTCGTAAATATCCATGCTCGCACTCCATCGATCGGCACCAAAATGAATGACATCGGCTACATTGAACAACGCAGCTAAAAGTGCGATTACGGTGAAGGTTCCTAAAATGACAAATAAGGCTCCGAGGAATTTACCTATAACGTTAAAGAGCTTTCGCAGCAATTCAGCTATGAAATAAAACGTTCGATCAATTCCTCGTGCGAGCTTTTTTTCCGCTGCTTCGCCCGAAAGCGCCCCCACTATTTGAAAAGCGTTCTCCAAAGGCATTTAGTTCTTCCTCGATGGATTTGCCAATGCTCCCAATGTTTACAGGTTCACCCCGCATGTGCAACTTCTCAGAGGCTGTTTTCGCCTCTGGAACAATGATGTGGAGTATGATATAAAACAAAACGCCTGTTCCGAATACCACCAATGCTAAAACAAAAGCGATGCGTACCCAAAGTGGATCAATGCCAAAATAGTAACCAATTCCCGAACAAACACCACCAATCACTTGATCATCTGGATCGCGAAATAATCGCCTAGCCCGATATTCATTTTCTTCGTAAGTACTTGATCTACTGGCTTCCGATTCACCGTCAAAGTCTCCTTCAAACTGCTCAGGACGACCCATAATTTCGATCACGGAATCCACATCTCGAAGGCTAACCACTTGCCTTAACTCTCCAAGTTTTTCGATGAATAACTCGGCAATGCGCACTTCAATATCTTGCAGAATCTCTTCTTTTCCTGCGCTTCTATCGTAAAGCCGACTAATTTGATTGAGGTAGGCCGATAAACGGTCGTAAGCATCTTCGTCCAACGTGAAGACCTGACCGCTGAGGTTTACTTGTATTGTTTTTTTCATTTTGAGTCCTTCGTTTTCGTTTGGTTATCTTTTAATAAGGCTTCTACAGCTAGTTTCAAATCATCCCATGATGATGATAATTCTGCTAAAAATGTAACGCCTTGTTCGGTTAAGCAATAGTATTTACGTGGGGGGCCAGATTTAGATTCTTCCCACCTATACGTGAGGAGGCCTGCATTTTTAAGGCGGCTCAACAACGGATATAAAGTGCCTTCAACCACAATCAATTGAGCCTCCTTGAGCGAAGTCAATAATTCGGACGGATACGCCTCCTTGTGCTTCAAAAGTGCCAAAACACAAAACTCCAATATCCCTTTCCTTAACTGCGCTTTTGAGTTTTCTATGTTCATAAAAATTGATTTCCGGACAAATATATAGGTATAAACCATTACTATGCATTACATAGTACTGTAATTATTTTAGGTTTTTTACCGTAGATGGTACACGATTATCACCGTATCTCCTACTAAACGGGAGATACAGAGCTTTGTATTTATTCAAATTAAACCCTAGAAAACATGAATAAAAAAATCACTTTAGCTCTTTTAGGCACCTTATTGATGGGATCCCTTTGTGCGCAAGAAGTCGAAATGAGTTCGTCAGAAGACGTAATTCCATCTCGGAACAATGTCATTAAAACGAAACCAATTCGGACTATGGTTGGTCTCATACCTGTTAGTTCTATCCCATTGAACTTGACCTATGAGCGTGCCCTTGGTTCAAAAATTAGTTTAAGCGCCAACATTATTTTTGGCCCAAAGCGACAGCTATCGCGAATTATGACGGAAGCAAATACCGCCTTGAGCACTGGTATTGATCCTGCCAAAGGATACGGAGTCATCACTTCCTTAACCACGAATCGCCTTTATCTGAGCCCCGAATTCAGGTTTTATCCTGGTAAAAAAGGCGCTCCACGAGGATTCTATTTGAGTGTCGAACCCTATTATTCATCATTGAAAACAATCATGGCTATTAACTATGGATATATAATGGATGTCAACACTTCCATTGGATCGGTTCCTTATTTATACAACAACAACTACGATTTAACTGTTCAAATGAAAAACTTTGGAGCTGTAATCGGTATTGGTAATCAATGGTTGATAGGCGATCGCGTGGCCTTAGACATCCTTTGGTTAGGTTTTGGAGGTGGAATGGGTAGCATTTCAACTGGTGTAGACGGAACTTTAATTGATCAAGCACAAATTGAAGCCGATTTAACTGCAATGACCGGCCAACCCGTTGACATGACTGATGATGACACCCCGACTTGGAAAACGATTGCCGATGGATTTGACGAAGGCATAGGACAAGTGATCGCTGCACTTCCCTACATTGGCAACAAGATATCTTTCGTTGGAAATTCGAATTCTGTGTCAGCTGATTTCAATGGATTTTTAGGTCGATTAAGATTATTAAACATCTCTCTAGGTGTTGCCTTCTAATAATTAGAATCAAGAAGCGATATTTGAAGCCACCAATTTTTGGTGGCTTTTTATTTTATACCATATGAAAACAGCTCTATCCATTGCTTTTGCTTCGCTATTACTTACCTCTTGTGTTTCAAGTAAAAAATACTCGGCCTTGGAATCCGAAGTCGAACAATTACGAACATCACAGAATATTTTATCGGCCCTGCAAAATCAGGCGAATCCCGAGCGAGATGGAGTCATGCAAGAAGACCCTCGTGTAGATGATTTGAGTATGCAATTGAAAGATGCACATAATGAAATTCGACAGCTAAACGAGCAAATTAAAGCCGCCAATATGCCGCCATTGAGTATGGAACAATTGGGCATGCTTGACCAAGAACGGATGCAACAGCACGAATTGGACATGATGAAAATGCATCAGGAAAGTCAAGGCACCGAATCGCGCGAAGCGATCGCGAAGAATGAAACTCAATTAAAAAATGCAAATACAGCGGCTACTATTGCCATGGAACCGTATAAGAACGGGGAAGTATTGGTCGAACTAAAAGGTTCAAAAATGATCATTACGGTAAAAGACAATGCCTTGTTCTCATCAGATAAATCATCGATTTCAGCTAGTGGACAAACCTTCATCAACCGTTTTTTACCGGTATTAGAAGTTTCAAGAGGCCTGACCCTATATATCGTTGGAATTAGCGATAACGATGAAGGCAAATTATCTGCAAGCAATAAGGCGGCTGTATTGGACAAAGACTTATTAAAATCAAGTACTTACAAATCATTTGATGCAATGATTGGTGCTCAGATTTGTGAAAATGCAGCAAGCGGAAGAAAAACCAATTGCGATAAGGTGGAGATTATCATTGAAACCAATAATGAAGAGGCGCTGAATCTTATGCGGATTGGCAAATAAGACTACCGCTGTAGCGTTATTGAGCCTTTAAATCCTTGTCGATCGACATCGACAACAACCGTGTCTCGGAATTGAAGTTCAAAAAAGTATGTTCCTTCTGACGCTGGAACGCCATCGATAAAGCCATCCCAACCAAATTCAGCATTGGCGCTAGAATGAACTAGCTGCCCCCAACGGTTGTAAATATTAAGCTGATACGAAAGGATTTCACAATCACTCGAGGCGCGCCAAATATCGTTTACGCCATCTCCATTAGGGGTAAAAACGTTCATGGTATGTAAGCGGCAATCGATACCTGGACAAAACACATCGGATAGATCAACCCGTCTCGACTCTATGGTCTGACATTCACGTAAAGTGATGGTAACAATGTACAATTGGCTTTTCGTGCCCGAAACAATAGAGTCGGCCGTATCGCCAGTATTCCAGATATAAGTCGCACCATATTGATACGCATTCAAGACGAGAGAGTCTAGATTACAAATGATGGTGTCCGTACCAAGTTCCGATTTGATTTCTCCGTTAAATACAATATTGATGGTGTCAATGGATGAGCCACATTCGTTGAAAGCCGCCAACCAGACCGTTTCTGTCGAATCAACGGTATAAGTCTTCTTCTTGGTAGAATCACTCCAAATGAAAGTCGTGCTATCCAAATCAGGTCGGGTCAAAACAATGGCTTTATCAAAACAGTTGAGCGTGTCGGCAGGTAGAAGCGTAAGGCTCGGAATCGGTTTAAAAGTGACCTTAATCGTGTCATTTACTGATCCGCAGGTATTAACTGCATTCATTTCGTAAATCCCACTTTCGGTAACGGTTATAGCATCCACTGAATCGCCCGTATTCCATTGAATGATGGCGTTTTCTTGAACATTGGCATCGATGAAATAACCTGTTCCACCACAAAGCAGCGTGTCGGGCCCAAGGTCAAATTCAATCGTATCATCATAGGAAATAAATATCGTGTCCGAAACCGTGTCGCAATAACCCGAAACTTGAGCCCAAACTATATTTTCACCTGTAGTCAAAAACGTGTCAGCCGAGGTGGTATCGTGCCATAGAAACTGAGCGTAGGGTTGGGCTGCACTAAAAATGAGCTCCGTTCCACGACAAACTATTGTATCGGGACCCAAGTCAACAACTGCGTAAGGGTAAATCATTACGGTTTGATAAGCCGTATCAATTAGTGAATCCTTGTATACTATAAGTGTGACCAGAAACTCGCCAGTGTCACTGTATAAATGCCAATCGCTAAAAGCTGTGGATTGGTTCAAAACACCTGTGCTTGGATCGCCAAAATTCCACCGCACGCTATCCGCGTTGGTTGTATCCACCGTAAAGAAGGTGGAATCACCAAAACAGCGACCGTCTACATCAATGTCTCCAATAAGAAAAAGACCTGCAGCCACATGGTTGGGAAGACCAACTCTACAAATACGCCCTTCCAAGTAAACAGCAGAATCTTGAAAATTACAGGCTGCACCCAACTGATTGGGATCATTGATTCTGGCTAAATAACTTGTTTGATATTTAGACGTGTAAAGCTTTTCATCTGGACCTTCAGCAATTGTATAAAGACCCGACACCGTGGTTACCGAAAATTGAGATCCTTGCACATTCGCTGCGGTTAAATCGTACTGAAAAATGTTGGTTAAACTCGCTGTGTATAGTAATTCATCACTAGGAGAAAAATGCACGCCATAAGCACCTGGAGTAAGCGTTAAAACGGAATCGAGCACTCCTGTTGACTGATTTAAACCAAAAACTTCAACGGAAGCGCCATAGTTGCCTACTACAATTTGATCACCAGCATGATTGGCGAGCATGTAACCAACACATCCTCCGACAAGGCCGACTTCAGTTATAACGGTGTCAACAATACCTGAATTTGCTAAATGAAAGGAATAGTATTTATTGCTGTTTTCTTGTTTTCCTATCACCCAAATATCATTGCCATTGGCATGAAGCGCAGCTGTACAACGCTCAGATGCAGAATCGAATAACACCACATTTTTTTGGGCACCTAGCACATCTCCCAATCCAGTGTTTAAATTCATATCTACAACGGAGTAAGCAAAATAATGATTGCCCGTATTGTAGGTGCCGCCCGTGCAACCACTTACAGTGAAAATGTAATATTTATTAGGATTTCCAGGGTAAGGCACAATAACGGCCGCTTGTGTAGAACTACCATTCCCGTACAAACTATCACCATTAGGCATTACCGTATGCGAAGCATCCCAAACTTTTAATCCATCTGTGTAAAACAACAAATCACCATCACTGGAAGAAACGGAGGCACATCCTTCTTGCGTTACCATTTGGCCATTCGTATCCGCCACAGGCCCACCACTTGTAAAATGCACCCCTGCATTTTGACCAAAAAACCACCAATCTGCTGGAGATTGAGCTTTTAGATTAAAGCAAACAAATGTTAGAATGAAAAGAGAAACAATTCGAAGCATGGAATGGAGACGCAATCTTTAGGCAAAAGTGGCATGTTTCCGCTAAAAAACACGAACTAGTTTTTAACGCTTTAGCATTAAAGTCCCTTTAAATCCTTGTCGATAGACATCGACAACAACCGTGTCTCTGAATTGAAGTTCAAAAAAGTATGTTCCTTCTGACGCTGGAATGCCATCGATAAAGCCATCCCAACCAAATTCAGCATTGGCGCTAGAATGAACTAGCTGACCCCAACGGTTGTATATATTAAGCTGATACGAAAGGATTTCACAATCACTTGAGGCGCGCCAGATATCATTTACGCCATCTCCATTAGGGGTGAAAACGTTCATCGTATGTAAGCGGCAATCGATACCTGGACAAAACACATCGGATAGATCAACCCGTTTCGACTCTATGGTCTGACATTCACGCAAAGTGATGGTAACAATGTACAATTGGCTCTTCGTACCCGAAACGATGGAGTCGGCTGTATCGCCTGTATTCCAGATATAGGTCGCGCCATTTTGATGTGCATTTAGCACAAGAGAATCTAGATTGCAAATGATGGTGTCTGCTCCTAGCTCCGATTTTATTTCTCCATTAAACACAATATTTATGGTGTCGATGGATGAGCCACACTCGTTAAAAGCCGCCAACCAGACCGTTTCGGTCGAATCAACGGTATAAGTCTTCTTCTTGGTCGAATCACTCCAAATGAAAGTCGTGCTATCCAAGTCTGGCCGCGTTAAAACAATGGCTTTATCGAAGCAATTTAGGGTGTCGGGAGGAAGTAAACTCAAACTCGGAATCGGTTTAAAAGTGACCTTAATCGTGTCATTTACCGATCCGCAGGTATTAACTGCATTCATTTCGTAAATCCCACTTTCGGTCACCGTTATAGCATCCACTGAATCGCCCGTATTCCATTGAATGATGGCGTTTTGTTGAACATTGGCATCGATGAAATAACCTGTTCCACCACAGAGCAAGGTGTCTGGTCCAAGGTCAAATTCAATCGTATCATCATAGGAAATAAATACCGTGTCCGAAACCGTGTCGCAATAACCCGAAACTTGCACCCAAACTATATTTTCACCTGTAGTCAAAAACGTGTCAGCCGTGGTGGTATCGTGCCATAGAAACTGAGCGTAGGGTTGGGCCGCACTAAAAATGAGTTCCGTTCCACGACAAACCAAGGTATCTGTACCGAGATCAATGAACTGGTGAGGATATATGAATATTTCTTGTAGGGCAGTATCCACGAGTGTGTCAGAATAAGCAATAAGCGTAACCGTGAATGCACCCGTATCACTAAAAATATGGTATGGAAAATAGGTATTGGAAGTATTATTTACTCCGCTCGCTACATCGCCAAAATTCCATTTCACGCTATCCACACCACTCGTATCCAAGCTAAAGAAGGATGTATCGCCAATGCAACCATTTGTGACATCGAATCCTATGCTGAAAAAAGTTTGGACAAATGTTGGTAATCCGTAATTACTATTTGATCCTGTTAAAAGTACAATACTGGTATCTTCCCAGCTCGCTCCTGTTCCTAAGACATCGGGAAAATGGACAACACTCAGTTTGGGTTGTCCAACGCGGGCACAATACATTTTACCATCTGGTCCAAGTTGCAACATTCCTCCACCAGACCCTGAACCTAATGTGATTTCGGAAGCGGAAATCGCGGCAGACGTTCCTTGCGTTAAGTCATACTGAAAGACGGTTCCGGCACTATACGGCTGCATATACAACAGATCACCACTAGGTGAAAACTCAACCCCATATAACAAGGTTCCCGAAACTGACGCGCCTATTCCAATAGTATTGGTAACCATTCCGCTATTTAAATCAAAATCATACAGATATGCAGAATCCATGGAATGATGCGTACAAATTACCTGATCTCCTTGCGTGGATGGTTTGATTCCAAAACCAAAACCATAACCAATATTTACTCCAGTATTGGTTATGACAGGTGTTAAATTAACGCCTGAGGCTGTAACTGAAAAAGCATAAAAGTCATCGGTATATTGGGTATGTGTCAAAACCCAATATCCATTTGATTTCTTCACACCAGCTATTTTTTCACAGGTAGAATCAGCTAAAAAGACATTCTTCTCGCTTGTCACCACGTCTCCGTCACCAGAATTCAACGTCATGTCAATTTTGGTATAATGCATTCCTTGACCGCCAGACCCTGATGCATCTGCTGTAAACAAATAGAATTCTGTTGTGCTTCCCGGCCGTGGTACGGCCATACCCGAATGAGTCGATGATGGATTCCCTAAAAGTCCAGTGCCATTAGGCATTACTTGATGGTTTTTATCCCAAACTGTAATTCCGTCTGAATAAAATAAGAGGTTACCTTGAGGGTCAGAAATGGTGGTGCAACCTTCACTTGTTGTCATCTGACCGTCATTCAACACGACAGGGCCACCACTGGTGAAATGCAAACCCGCGTGGTTCCCAAAATACCACCAATCGGCAGGAGTTTGAGCATTTGCTTTACCAAAGAAAAGCAACAAGAAAAACAAAGAAACAATTCGAAGCATGGTATGGAGACGCAATCTTTGGGCAAAAGTGGCATGTTTCCGCTAAAAAACACGAACTAGTTTTTAACGCTTTAGCATAAAAGTCCCTTTAAATGCTTGTCGGTCGACATCGACAACAACCGTGTCTCGGAATTGCAGCTCAAAAAAGTATGTTCCTTCTGACGCTGGAACGCCATCGATAAAGCCATCCCAACCAAATTCAGCATTGGCGCTAGAATGAACTAGCTGCCCCCAACGGTTGTATATATTAAGCTGATACGAAAGGATTTCACAATCACTCGAGGCGCGCCAAATATCGTTTACGCCATCTCCATTAGGAGTGAAAACGTTCATGGTATGTAAGCGGCAATCGATACCTGGACAAAACACATCGGATAGATCAACCCGTTTCGACTCTATGGTCTGACATTCACGCAAAGTGATGGTAACGATGTACAATTGGCTCTTCGTACCCGAAACGATGGAGTCGGCTGTATCGCCCGTATTCCAGATATAGGTCGCGCCATTTTGATGTGCATTTAGCACAAGAGAATCTAGATTGCAAATGATGGTATCTGCTCCTAGCTCCGATTTTATTTCTCCATTAAACACAATATTTATGGTGTCGATGGATGAGCCACACTCGTTGAAAGCCGCCAACCAGACCGTTTCGGTCGAATCAACGGTATAAGTCTTCTTCTTGGTCGAATCACTCCAAATGAAAGTCGTGCTATCCAAGTCTGGCCGCGTTAAAACAATGGCTTTATCGAAGCAATTTAGGGTATCGGGAGGAAGTAAACTCAAACTCGGAATCGGTTTAAAGGTGACCTTAATCGTGTCATTTACCGGTCCGCAGGTATTAACTGCATTCATTTCGTAAATCCCACTTTCGGTCACCGTTATAGCATCCACTGAATCGCCCGTATTCCATTGAATGATGGCGTTTTGCTGAACATTGGCATCGATGAAATAACCTGTTCCACCACAAAGCAAGGTGTCTGGTCCAAGGTCAAATTCAATCGTATCATCGTAGGAAATAAATAACGTGTCCGAAACCGTGTCGCAATAACCCGAAACTTGTACCCAAACTATATTTTCACCTGTAGTTAAAAACGTGTCAGCTGTGGTGGTATCATGCCAAAGAAACTGGGCATAGGGTTGGGTAACAACCAGTTCCAATTGAGTCCCACGACAAACGAGGGTATCTGGGCCAAAATCGACCGATTGATGCGGGTAAATAAAAACCGATTGATAAGCAGTATCAACCAAGGTATCTGAATAGGCAATTAAGGTTATGGTAAATGCACCGGTATCGCTGAAAATATGAAAAGGAAAGAAGTCGTTGGATGTGTTACTCGTTCCGCTTGCGGGATCACCAAAATTCCATTTCACGCTATCTACACCAACAGTGTCAACGCTAAAAAAAGAACTATCACCAAAGCATGCATTGTCCGCATCAAAAGCAACATTAAAGAAGGACTGAACGAAGGTTGGTAACCCTAACACACATGTTTTACCGGTAGACAGGGCAACGGCCGTATCAATGAAATTGGCACCTGATCCATAGACATTCGGAAACTCAATAGCACTTAGATATGGTTTTCCACTTCTGCATATGTACATTTTACCATCTGGACCGATTTGAAGCGCCCCTCCGCCACTAACCGTATTTCCCAAAATGACCTCTGAAGCTGAGATTGCCGCAGATGTTACAAGGGTTAGATCATATTGTTTCAAATCGCAAGTACCATAACTCATTGTATAAAGTAAGTTGCCATCTGGTGAGAACTCAATGCCATATCCTGTGCCTCCTCCAATGGTTTGTGTAATCGCTACTGAGCCCGTCACCATTCCGGTAGTCACATCAAAATCAAACACATAAGCTTCGCTTATTCCTTGCGATATGAAACCCAATTTGGAGCTTTGGACGTTTCCTTTAAGGTAACCCCAAAAGTTTGATGTGGTGAGGGAAAGTCCAGTATTGCTTGTAACGGGCGTCAGATTCACTCCTGCAGACGTAACTTCATAGGCATAAACGGTATCGGATGGGATTTTCATCGTCACGACCCAATAACCATTTGGTTTTTTCAAACTGGCAACTTTTTCTGCCGTTGGAGTAACGAGTGAAATGTTCTTTTCAGAGGTGACAACATCGCCTAAACCACCGTTTAGCGTCATATCAACTTTAGTGTATTTCATACCGTCAACTCCCGCACCGTCATCGACCGTAAAGATGTAAAACTGGGTGTTTGATTGTGGCCGAGGAATAACAATGGCCGACTGAGTGGATGAAGAATTACCTAATAATCCTCCCCCATTTGGCATTAATGTGTGTGTTGCATCGAACACTGAAATACCATCGGTATAAAACAATAAATTTCCTCCAGCGTCAGAGATGGAAGCGCAACCTTCGCTTGTACTCAACACCCCATTTGGGTCGGCCACAGGTCCTCCCGCTTCAAAGTGTAAACCAGCTTGATTACCAAAATACCACCAATCTGCAGGAGTTTGGGCGTGCGCGTTTGCAACGATAAATAAGATAAAAAACAGAGAAACAATTCGAAGCATGGTATGGAGACGCAGTTTTCGAGCAAAAGTGGCATGTTTCGACCAAAAAACACGAACTAGTTGTTAACGTATCAGCGTCAGAAAACCCTTAAAACCCTGTCGATCGACATCTACCACAACCGTGTCTCGGAATTGAAGTTCAAAAAAGTATGTCCCTTCTGAAGCTGGTACGCCATCAATAAAGCCATCCCAACCAAATTCGGCATTGGCGCTGGAATGGACTAGTTGTCCCCAACGGTTATAAATATTCAATTGGTAGGATAGGATTTCACAATCACTTGTAGCACGCCAAATGTCATTAACACCGTCTGCGTTTGGCGTGAACACATTCATGGTTTGTAGGCGGCAATCAATACTCGGACAAAACACATCAGACAAATCGACTCGCTTGGATTCGATGGTTTGACATTCGCGTAATGTAATGGTGACTATATACAATTGGCTTTTGGTGCTAGCTACGATAGAGTCGGCTGTATCACCCGTATTCCAGACATAGGTCGCGCCATTTTGATGTGCATTTAGCACAAGAGAATCTAGATTGCAAATGATGGTATCGCTACCTAAATCTGACTCTATCTCACCATTGAAAACAATTCGCATCGTGTCAACGGTAATCCCACAATCATTAAATGCTGCTAACCAAACCGTCTCTGTCGTGTCAACCGTGTAGGTCTTTTTCTTGGTGGAATCGCTCCAAACGTAAGTCGTGCTATCTAAATCGGGTCGAGTCAACACGATGGCATTATCAAAGCAATTAACCGTATCTGCGGGTAAGAGAACGGACGATGGAATCGGTTTGAAAATAATCTTTACTGTGTCATTTTCTGCCCCACACGCATTTTGGGCGTTTAAAGTGTAAGTGCCGCTTTCTAACACATTTAAAGCTAAAGTTGTATCTCCTGTTGACCAAAGTAATTGAGCTCGTACATCAATTTTTGAATCCAGGAGATAATTGCTTCCTCCACACAAGGTTGTGTCAGGACCGAGATCAAAACGAATGGAATCATCATACATAATTCGCAGGGTGTCTGAAACAGTATCACAGGCTCCAAACACAGTAACATAAACCACCGTGTCGCCATCAACGACAAAGCTGTCAGCAGTGCTTAAATCTTGCCACAGGAAATTGGAAAAGGGTTGCGAGGCATACAGCGTAAATTCTGCTTCACGGCAAAGCAATGTATCCAATCCTAATTGAATAGACTGACGCGGATAAACTTGAAATGTCGTTTCTAAAGTATCCGTCACCGAACCAAAGAATCGAACAACTTTAATCGTATAAGTTCCAGAATCTTGATATAGGTGTTGCGGGAAAAATAGCGTTGAATTGTTTAATGCACCAGAACTGGGATCATCGAAATCCCAATACAATGAATCGACTCCTGCAGTATCAACTTCAGGGAAAGCCGTTTCACCCAGACAAATGTCCGGTTGTTCTATTCCATAAAACTCATAGATGCTCACGCTGTCATAATAGTAATAAGCCCAACCATTGGTTGAGGTGCTATCCAAAACAATCGAATTGGAAATACTATCAAAACCACCAAGCGTGATGTATTCTTCTCCTCCCAAAGCCACAATAGTGTCTGTATAGAGCTGCCAGTTGACTTGATCGGTCAAAAAATTTCCTGAAGTATTTTGCGATGTTGGAACCACACCAAGCGCACCATATGTGTTTCCTGCAGGATAATTTACGCTTAAATAAAACCCCAGATCATCCGTTGCCAGAGCCGCCATATCAGCCAACTTATACATAAAGGAAACGATGTATATGCGCCCAGCAACTAGAGGTGCTTTAAGTGTGTCGCATATGTATTCTTTATACGTTGATGCATTCAAATAAAGATAGCCCCCAACATAGCCTCCACCATTAAAAGCTGGACAATTATTGGCTCTAAAATTTGACGGTACGCCAACGCTGGCATTGGTGGCACAAACGTTAAAAAGGTCACTCGAACCAGCATGAAGTGTCGGTAAATTCCACGATGCCTGATAAATTTGAGACAAACCAGACGGACAAGGCGATAAGGTATCAAACCCGCCATTCTTCACAAAATTTCCTTGGGCATGCACATTCCGTGAAAACCCGGCAATGAAGAAAATGAAGATTAATATTCGAATCATTCGTGAAGAACTACTGATAAGCGCTTGCCTAATAAGGCGTTTCAAGGTAAAAAGAAATCAATTAACCAATAATCGATTACAAATCAAACGGTTTTCAATCATTAAGTGTTTGCACCATAGTGTCGATTTCTTCACCCGTTTTCTCCCATCGATGCATGTATTCTTCGAGCTTTTTTTGCAATTCCGAATGCTTAAAAAACACATCGCCATTTGCGGGATCAGCTATTGCCTTGGGGTCGGCCAATAAGGTTTCGAGGTCGGCTATCTCTTTCTCCTTAGTTTCAATTTTCCTTTCTAGTGAACCGAGGGTGTTTTTGAGGCGCTTCAACTCTTTTTCCATTTCTCGTTTGTCCTTGTTGCTCAAACCTGAGTTTGAATCGGCCATTTGAGCTTCTTCCTTGGCTTTTTCTTTTGCTGCTTCTACCTTCTTCTCGCTTTCAAATTCACGGAAAGACTGAATTTTATACGCGCCCAAGAAGTCATCTATCGTTCCGATGTGCTCTTTCACACGGCCTTCTTTAAACTCAAATGTTCGATCAGTTAGGCCTTGCAAGAAATCTCTATCGTGACTAACTACAATCAAGGTTCCATTGTAATCAATCAAGGCTTTTTTCAACACCTCTTTTGCGCTAATGTCAAGGTGATTGGTTGGCTCATCGAGGATTAACAAATTACATTCTCGAAGAAGAAGTTTTGCTAGCGCCAATCGACTCTTTTCTCCACCGCTCAATACTTTCACTTTCTTGTTGTAATCTTCGGAACCAAACAAGAAGGCTCCCAAAAGGCCGCGCACCTTGTGAATCTTGGCGTTTTCTCCTGTGGCTTCGTTCTCGATAACTTTCTCGACTGTATCTTCTGGATTTAAGGTCTTTTCTTGAATCTGAGCGTAGTAGCCCACTTCCACATTGTAACCTGTAATCAATTCGCCCGTTCCATGTTCGTCACCTACAATCATCTTGATCATAGTCGATTTACCTTGACCATTTTTCCCAACAAATGCCACACGTTCCCCTCGAAAAATGTCAAAATCTACGCCCGAGAAAATGGTTTTCTTCCCATAAGCTTTGGAAGAACTTCGCGCTTTCACAGCCACATCTCCCGATCTTGGAGCAGGCGGAAAACGAAACTGAATGGACGACTTATCCGTTTCATCCACTTCCACTCGATCAAGCTTATCGAGCTGCTTCATTTTACTTTGGGCTTGCTTCGCTTTTGAAGCCTTAGCCTTAAAGCGCTCAATGAATCGCTCCTGTTGTTTTATGTATTGCTGCTGATTATCAAAAGCAGCTTTTTGTTGCTCAATTCTGTCTTGTCGAATCAACACGAACTTGGAATAACTTACGCTATAATCGTAAATCCGACCCTTCACAATTTCTACTGTCCGATTTGTGATGTTATCTAAAAACATTCTATCGTGCGAAATCATCATGATGGCACCCGGATAGTCCATGAAGAAATCTTCTAACCACATGATAGAGTCAATATCCAGGTGGTTTGTCGGCTCATCGAGCAGCAACAAATCTGGGGCTTGAAGAATCAGTTTGGCCAGCTCCACACGCATTTGCCAACCACCACTAAACTCAGAAATCAATCGATCAAACTCTTCTCGTTTAAAGCCTAATCCCAATAAAATGCGCTCTGCCTTTTGCTCACCTTTACCATCATCGATAATATCCAAACGCATGTGAAGCGTTCCTAATTCATCAATGATTTGATGATACGAATCGGATTCATAGTCGGTTCGCTCGATCAACTCCTTTTGGATTTGTGCTTCCCTTGCTTTTAATGCATTCACCTCATGAAAGGCACGAAGCGTCTCTGTCCAAATGGTTTGGTTTCCCTCAAAAACCATTTCTTGGGGCAGATAGCCGATTTTTCGCCCATCCGGAATAACGACCGAACCGCTATCCGCTTCCTGAAAACCAAGAATTATTTTTAGCAGCGTACTTTTTCCAACGCCATTTTTACCAACCAGACCGATGCGATCTCGCTCATTTATAACGAGCGAAACTTCTTTAAAAAGGTCAATTCCACTGAAGGAAACAGAAATATTATTGAGACTTATCACGGGGTGCAAATGTACATTCGCCCCTGCCTGATAGAAATAATTTCAGCGATTAATTCCTAACGACTTTTTCAGACAATAAAACGCCACCATTACTGGTCATTCGAAGGTTGTAAATCCCAGCTGGCAAGGTTTGAATATTGAATTTTAGTACGTTTTTTCCTTGTTTCACATTTCCACGGCTCAGATCGCGCACTAAATTTCCTTTCATATCAAAAAGTTGCACAGAAACATAAGCCGAATTTTCCAGATCAAATTCAAATGCAACAAACTCGGCTGTTGGATTTGGAAACAAAATTGGTTTGCGTATCGCTTCGACACTTGAAACGCCCGTTGGACCGTTTTTGGGCGTTGCCACTTCTGTAATCCAAGTACCGTTTCGTTTATTACCATAGCTCACATAACCGGCCACCCAAGCGGTGGCTACCTTGCTATATTGCCGTTGTAGGCCGATATAATCGCCCCAGCGCTCATTCACATCAAACGCTTGGGAAATCATGTCAACGTAAGTTGTTCCTTTTTTAAGCAGTTGTGTTGGCCCGTGTTCGCCATCATCATTGACATAAACAGCTGCATTTCCAGCAAAATCAACCGGGGAAGTATGGTTGAAACTGATGATCATATCGCGATCGGTTTCGGTTAAGCCCATGAATTCAATATTGGGAAATCCAAATTCGAGCACATCATCTGAAATAATTTTACCCGTAACGGTCGGGTTAGTAACGTCCTTAATCACACCATGAAAGATGCCCGCTAAACCATTTTCTGAATTAATGGTGTTGCCCACAAAGTGAATTTCGTTTTGGATGCGCATGGCACCCAATGGTCGTGCATCATTTGTCCAAAACGTGTGTCCAGCTGCTTGATGAGCGTATGGCGGAATGCCATAACTGATGTCTGACTGTACCAACGTTTGATTTACGATGGATGCGTTATCCACATCGCCTGTCAACTCGATGATCCAAATCGAATCATTCTGAATTGCCCGAGGTCGATTTGAAATGAAGTACATGTTTTCACCTTCCGGCCCAAAGGCCGTTTTCACTGGACGCAAATAACGAAGGCTTTTACCATCGTGCGCAAAACCACTGTGAATAGTTGTTGGCAAGGTCGATTCTCCACTAAAGGCTGCATCTAAATCCAATTGCCAAATGATGGTTTGATCAAAGTCTGCCACCCAAGATGGTCCCGAAAGTTGGTTTAAAGTTAAATACAACGAATGATCGTTTAAGGCGATTTGCGGATAATCAGTCCAGGTTCCATCCAAAAAGGGATTTCCATCCAATCGATATGCATACCAATCATCGGAAGGATTGTTTGTGCTCGAAAAGGCAATAACTGTGGAGCTATTCAGGGTGTCTTGTCCGTCAGTTAGAAAAAGAAAAACAAAACGATCACGACCTGGATGATAGAACAGTTTTGGATCAAATGCGCTAGATCCAATGGTGAGACCACTTGACGTGTAGTTTCCTACAAATTGATTGAAACTCGGATGCGGATTGTTTGACTTAAACAGGAAGGTGTCGGCTTCTATATCATAACCCCAAAGTTGACTATTGAAGGATGCAATCAATTTTCCTTCATTGGAAATAGCCAGGGTGTTGTCGTTTGGTGTGCCTCCCGTCATGATGAAATCATTCAGAAAGAAACGGACGGCAAAGCTGTCCATAACCATCAAGGAATCACCAGCTGCTCGTGCATCTCGTGCCGCATGCTGTGCGCTCTCTGTTCGTGGAAACATGACGGCAGACTTCGCTTTTTGTTTGATCAAAAATTGCCGATCGCCCTCACCACTTGGAAAAGGAGCTACAACATGTTTTATCGATACGTCCATGTCATCTTCGAACATAGCTGGACTTACTGTCCATGAATCGGTTATGATGCGCTTCTCAGCCTTGTATGTTACATTTTGAGCAAAAAGACTCATTGGGAGAATCAAAAAGAGGGATATGAATATGCGCATCATGTTCGAATTTGGAGGCTAAAGATAAAGCGACAGCTTGGTGTAAAGAAACCAAAGGCTAAAAGCCGTTAATAATCCTATGGAAATCAAGTGGAATTTCTGAAGGTATTTTGGTTGCTTCAAGTTTTCTGGAATGTCCGGATCATTCATCGCTTTCCAGTTCAAGATGGCCAAAATTGGCGCAACTACAAATGAAATGGTTGTGGCTAAGTCAACGAGCGAAAGCATGCTCGAAGAGAAAAATAAGAGAATAACTGACGTGCCAAAGGCGGTGATGACAATCCAAATCCAATATAGATTTTGATGAAGCGACCGTGATGAAAAAGCTGCGGAAATAAGCTTGGTAGATTTTCTCAGTGTTCGAGGAAATGCATCGAGACACGTTAGTAAGGTGCTAAACATGGTCGTGAATGCAGCCAATGCAATAAAGGGAAATGCCCATTGACCAATGTTGTTGGTGTACATACCTATCAATTGGGCAGAAAACGGAATACTTCCCTCAGCCAAGGCATTGCCCGTTCCATATAAAACCAGCGCTCCGAGAGATAAAAAACCAGCAGCAAGAATGGTTGTTCCCCAATAACCAAGCTTGAAGTCGTTTAAGGAATTTTTGAGGTTAATTAATCCTCCTTGCTCCTTCATTTTAGAAATGGACCATACGGAATGCCAAATGCTAATATCTATTGGAGCAGGCATCCACCCAATCAGAGCCACCAAGAAAAAGACGTTTAGGGAATTTGAAAAATCAAATGTTGTTTCAAATTCCTCGAGCCGAATGGAAGGTTCAGCTATTGCTAGCCCGACTGCGAACAAAGTTGAAGCAGTCAAGAGTAGAATGATCACCTTCATAAACCGATCTAAGGTTGAATAACGACCAAATCCCAGCAAAAGCACAGAGAGTGAAAGGAGCAAAACAGCTACAATGCGCGCATCCATCTCAATTCCTATAAATTGGACAAAAAGTCCGGCCGTAACAAGTGATATGGCTCCCATGATGATGAACATAGTCGAAATGCTCAGTAACATATAGGTGTAAACTGCCCATTTACCAATTTTTCGATATCCATCCAGTAGCGTTGTACCAGTTGCGGCAGCATACCGAGGCCCGATTTCAAAAATTGGATACTTAATCACATTGATCACGAGGACAACCCATAGCAGTTGGAAGCCAAACTCAGCTCCAGCTCGAGTACTTTGAACCAAATGAGAAACACCAACTGCTGCCCCGGCATAGAGCAATCCGGGACCGTAAAGGGCTAGTTTGTCGCGAAGGGCAGTCATTTCACCTATGCATTTCCTTTTTTATGGTCAGCCAAGAATTTAGCCAATCCAGAGTCGGTTAGTGGATGATTCAATAAGGATAAAATGGGTTGCAGAGGACATGTGGCAACGTCCGCCCCAATTTTAGCACATTCAACGATGTGCATAGGATGACGAATGGAAGCCGCAAGAATCTGTGTTTCAAATCCGTAATTGTCGTAAATCAGACGCAAATCGGCTATGAGCTGCAGTCCGTCTGAACTGATATCGTCAAGTCTTCCAAGAAAAGGCGAGACATAGGTGGCCCCAGCCTTTGCCGCCAGCAAGCCTTGTCCGGGCGAAAAGAGCAAGGTGCAGTTTGTTCTGATGCCCTTGGTAGAAAAGTGATTCAAGGCTTTAATTCCATCCTTAATCATGGGAATCTTCACCACGATATTCGGGTGTAACTCAGCCAGTTCCTCGCCTTCGCGAATCATGCCTTTTAAATCAGTAGATATAACCTCAGCACTTACATCACCTTCCACAAGATTACAGATGTCTATGTAATGTTGTCGTATGGCATCGTAACCAACAATTTTCTCCTTAGCCATCAAGCTCGGATTAGTGGTAACACCATCTAAAATACCCAGATCATTCGCCTCTTTAATCTCTGCCAAATTTGCCGTATCGATGAAGAATTTCATGTTTTATAAAATATTTTTCCCGTCAATAATAAGGAGAAGTATTCAGATGCTTGTTTAAAATATACCTTCACATTTCCAACCAAACGATTATGAAATTCACGGTCACTTTATCAATTCTTTTTGTCTTTTTCCTCACCACTCTTAAGGCCCAACCTGGAAGTGGGAAAATGCTCGATTTTAACGGCAGCTCAAACTACGTAGATTGCGGTTCTATAAATCTAAGTTCAAATCAAATCACCCTGCAAGGTTGGATACGAGTTCACTCGTTTAAATCGGCATCGCCCTACATTACTTCTTTATTTGGGATAGAACAAACTGGTTCGCACGCAGCCGTTCGCCTAGGAGACGGGAACTTGGCTCCAGAAAAAGTTCAATTCATTTTGCTTTTTGGATCAACTCATATTAAGCTCAATGGCAATACGACCTTATCAAACAACACTTGGTATCATATTGCAGCCACTTACGATGGGGCAACCATGAAAATTTACATCAATGGTGTATTAGATGCGAGTGTAGCTCAGACAGGAACTTTTACAGCAAGTTCAACTTTCGAAATTGGACGTAACTATGCGAGCAGCAGAATCATTGACGGTGAACTCGATGATATTTCTGTTTTCAATACCGCATTAAGCCAAACCACGATTCGAAATTGGATGTGTAAAAAAATCACATCGACTCACCCAAATTATTCCAGTTTAACTGCTTATTGGCCATTGAATGAAGGAAGTGGAAGCACCACAGAAGATGTGAGCAATAACAGCTACAACGGAACGCTCACGAGCGGCCCAACTTGGAAAAATTCGGGAGCTCCTATCGGAGACCGAAGCAAATATGTTTATGGCAACACTTTCAGTTTTGGCATGTCACATTCTCAAGGCGACTCATTGCAAATAACTCATAACTCTGGAACGACCATTGGAGCTCATATTTATCGAGTTGACTCCGTTCCATATAACACGAATGCGCCATCACCTCTACTCTATTTTGACACCAATCATTATTGGGGTGTTTTCATTATGGGAACTTCAAATTATACAGTCGATTATTATTATGACGGAAATGCGCTTATTAACAACAATGACTGCAACATTGGTTTCGCCAAACGCAATAATGGCGCGGCCAATAATTGGGATATTCAAGCCATTTCTAGCGTAAACTACTCGAGTGAAATTGTCGGATGGGATGCTTCAAATACGAAGGAATTTATCCTCGCAATTTCAGCAAACGGGCCTCATACCATTGGTTATGACATGACAGAGCCAACGTGTTTTGGAGATGATGACGGTTCGATCACCTTGCACGTTACAGGCGGATTACCACCGTATGATTTCGTTTGGGCCAACGGAAGCATCGACAGCGTTTCGAACGGATTAGCAACTGGATATCATGTATTTACCATAACTGATGACAACGGATGCATTTCCATCGATTCCATTTTTCTCGATGAACCTTCGGCCGTTTCGATGACTTCAACCGTGGTCAACGCATCTTGCAAGCTGACGAATAATGGCTCGATCAACGCAACGGCAATTGGTGGAAGCGGCTCCGGTTATAGCTTCCTTTGGAATGACCCCAACAATAGCACAACGGCAGCGGTTACCAACCTGCTTCCGGGAACGTATATGGCAACCATTACGGATGGATTAGGTTGCGAAGGACAAGCTACGGCTACAGTAGGCTCGATTGGCCCCGACCCCATTCCAGATTTGGGCCCCGACACCAATGTATGTGGATCGACTGTATTTGGAATGACAGCTCAGGTAACAAATGGACCCGCAACTTCATTTGCTTGGTCAACAGGCGAAACAGGTGCGATAAAAGTGGTTTCATCCGGAGGAACATTCATATTAACGGTGACCAATAGCGCTGGTTGTATGGGCATTGACACTATCGTTGTCACTTATGTGACTCCAGTTCAAGTCAACCTCGGAAACAACATAACCGCCACTGGAAATCATACCATTAACGCTGGACCTGGCTTCACATTTTATCAATGGAGTACGGGAGCTACTGGCCAAACCCTAAATGTAAATACGTCTGGACAATATGCTGTTACCGTTACCGATAGCAATGGTTGCCATTCAGCCGACACGGTTAAGGTAACGATCATCCCAGCTGGAATTAGCTCGACACCAACGACCGACTTTTGGACAGTAAGTCCAAATCCTGCCAAAGATTTCATTTTGATTAAAGCTAGCTCAAGCACACAAAGAGATGCAACGATTGAACTTTTCGACATTACCGGACGCATCATTCTGTCTCAAAATGCTCGATCAGCTAGCGGTTTAAACATGGATATTAGTCAGCTCATCGCTGGAAAATACTTTATCCGAATTGTAGATTCGAAAACAACGGCAACACTTCCATTTTATAAAAATGGATTAAGCTGGTTAGCGCATCTTGCGGTCTATACCTTTGCCCCTTTTTCAGCTCTAGATTCGAGTAAATTGATCTTATTTAAAATTGCAGGTTTAACGATTTCTGCAAACTAGTAGTAGCATTCCCATGATAAAATCACACAAGCCACCTGTGGCTAAAAAAAATCCCCCATGAAATGACCATTCATGGTCATACTCGCATTGACAACTATCATTGGCTTCGTGACATGGATCGAAAAGATCCGGAAATATTGGATTACCTCGAAGCAGAGAATGCCTACACAAAAACGGTGATGGCTGACACCGAAGGATTGCAAGGAGAGCTTTACGATGAGTTAATTGGAAGGATAAAGCAAACCGATGAATCGGTACCTTACCTTTTGGATGGATTCTACTATTACACGCGATACGAGGAGGGCAAAGAATATCCGATTTACTGCCGAAAAACAGCTTCACTTAACGGTACAGAGGTTATCCTTTTGGACGAAAACGAACTAGCTCAAGGTTATAGTTATTACCAAATCGGAAGCTTTCAAATCAGTGCAAATAATGAGCTGATTGCTTATGCTGAGGATACATTGAGTCGAAGGATTTACACCATTCGGATAAAGCAGATTATATCTTGTGAATACCATGAAGATGTAATCGAAGGTACTTCTGGAAACTTTGTGTGGGCGAACGACAACAAAACGATATTCTACTCCAGAAAAGACGAGGTGACCCTTCGGGCATCGATGATTTACAAACATGTCTTGGGTACCGATCCAAGTTTGGATGAGCTCGTTTTTGTCGAGGAAGACGCGCGATTTAATGTAGGTGTAGGAAAATCCAAATCAAAAAAGTGGCTGTATTTGCACAGCAGCGCAACCGTTTCAGACGAATATCAATTGCTACCTGCGGATGCGCCTGAAGGAAAATGGAAAATGCTACAACCACGACAACGCAACCTTGAATACGGCATTGCTCACTATAAAAATGAGTTCTACATCTTAACAAATCATGAGGCGACCAACTTTCGCCTGATGAAAACAAGCGAGTCAAAAACAGGACTTGAACACTGGGAGGAAGTCATTCCACATCGCGCTGACGTGTTGCTCGAAGACATGGACATTTTTACGGATTACTTAGTGATTTCAGAAAAATCTCAAGCTCAGAACAGGATTCGAATTATCGAATGGAATACACAAGTTGAGCATTACATCGAATTTGAAGAAGCCGTCTATTCGGTCAGCACGGGCATTAATCCTGAGTTCAATAGTCAGAAGCTTCGCCTTTCCTATCAAAGCCTTACAACACCTCCTTCCGTCATAGAATATGACATGAAAACAATGGAGCGAAACGTATTAAAAGAAAAGGAAATTCTGGGCGGCTTTGAAAAAAATGACTACCAAGCAAAACGCCATTGGGTGACTGCTCGCGATGGAGTGAAAGTTCCAATTTCCCTAGTTTATAAAAAGGACACCGTTCCTTCACAAGAAACACCTTTGTTACTATATGGATATGGCTCATATGGTATAAACATTGAACCGAGTTTTAGCCCTTCAAGATTAAGCCTATTGAATCGAGGTTTCATTTTTGTCATCGCCCACATTCGCGGTGGCCAAACCTTGGGAAGGCAATGGTATGAGGACGGAAAAATGATGCGCAAGACAAATACCTTCAACGACTTCATCGACTGTGCAGATTATTTGATTTCTGAAAAATTCACTTCACGTGAGCATTTGTACGCCATGGGCGGAAGTGCTGGTGGGCTACTCATGGGAACAGTAATCAACCTCCGTCCCGAACTGTGGAAAGGCATAGTTGCTGCCGTGCCATTCGTTGATGTTGTAACCACCATGCTGGACGAAACCATTCCGCTTACAACAGGCGAATTTGATGAATGGGGCAATCCAAAGGAAGAGGCAGCATACCGATATATGATGACCTACTCTCCTTACGACAATGTTGAAGCAAAGTCATATCCAAACTTGCTGGTCACAACTGGATTGCACGATTCTCAAGTTCAATATTGGGAACCCGCAAAATGGGTTGCAAAACTGCGCGATTTGAAAACAGACTCGAACATGATTTTGTTGCAAACAAATATGGAGTTTGGCCACAGTGGCGCCTCTGGTCGATTCGAAATCTATAAGGAAATAGCCTTGGAATACGCCTTTTTCTTAGACCTCGAGGCACAGCAGAAGAAATAAGTTGTTTTCGCACGGCCACCTTTCATTATTGCTAATATTGAAAGGTGGTGGCAAGGAGCTACATACTGCTATTTATTTCAATGCTTGGTGGGTTATATTCATTTGCCCAAGAATATCCTTACACCATTGAAAAAGAGGATATCCACTTCCGATTTATCGCACCAAATACCAAGTATGATAATTACACAAACAATACGCAAATCACAGTTGAGTGTAAACGGGAAATGCGCATCAATGATCCAAACGCATTGCCTTATCTTTCAATTCCTGAATCGTTCGATCCACTTTATGAGGATTATAATTCTGCGGCCCGCACATCCGGTTTTTACTTAGATCAAGTAAAAATCAAATCCATCGAGATCAAGATTCGAAGGGATGGCAAATACATCACTGTGGTAACGGATGCCCCGCAATCACACATGATTCGGGTTTTCAGAGAATCTGACTTGCTTTATGGTGAAGTGCCAGAACTGCGTTATCCGATTAAAAACTTAAGAAGTGATGATGTTGTTTCGATCCACTATATCATCAGTTTTCCGCAAATCCTTAATCAACATGAATTCGATTCATTTCGAATTTTCTTTCATGGTAAGGTCCCAAAACAAGATGTCACTTATCGCATTTCTAAATCGGAAGCGGCTTCGATTGTTTTCAATTATGTAAACGCAGCCGAACCACATTTCAGTTACAAACGCGACCTCATAACTGACAAATGGCATTTCGACAGGTTGCCTTCGATCACGGATGAAAACTGCTCACGACCATATTTAGAAGTTCCTCACATCGAGGCCATAACTAGCCTACAAACCTTTGGCATAAATACCCTTCGAAACAAAATAATCTTTGACAACAAGGAATCGATTTCCATTGGTTCGACTTATAAAAAAATTCATGCTTCTTGAAGACTTTCTTCAGAGCCATATCGAAGACGATGATAGCACAACGCTTCAAAAAATCGCTAGCGTATATAACCTAACCGCTCTTGATTTTTAAGTATGATTCGGATGATAGCTACCTGAAAGGTGAGCAACTTTTCCAGCCTAATTCAGGAGAAGATTTAATGAATCAGGTTATCCGAGAATCCAATAAATTCGAGACTTATCCCTTGATTTTAGACGGACTTAGAAAAGACTATTGGATCGTAACACCGATGGACAATCGCGTAGGCCGATTTTCGAATTGGTTTGCAAAACCTTTTTATCAGGGAGTGCAGGCCTACGCGGCAGTTCTGGAGAACGGCCAGCTCTTATTCATGCTGCCAAAGTCATCGCAATGCGGATTTTATGCTGATGAACTACCCTATTTTTTAGAAGGATGCGACATGAATGTAAACTTTGCCCCTGATCGAAGTTATAAACCAAAAGACATTGAACTTTCGTTTGGAACCCGGAATCAAGGTTGGCACCTCAACCGGATGCTCGTACCCTCGCTTGAAAGCAGCATGGATCAAAACAAACGCGCTACGAATGCCCTTGCGAGTATTGAAGTAAAGACCGGAATCGTGAAAGTTCAAGGACGAGTTTTATTGTCTGGTCAATTTTCTACAGCCTCTCGATCAAATTACATCTGCAAGGAAATAACAACAGGTGTAGACAAACAATACAACCAAATCGTTACAGATAGTATAGCAAACTGCACGTTGGCCTATTTTAAAGTGGTTGAAACCAATGCGCTGTTTCCATTTGAAACGAAAATTGAACTTGATTTCGAGACAAGAGCGAAAGGCCTTGATGATCAAATCCAAACATTAGACCTTGGCCATTGGATTAAACACATTCGATATCAAATTGATTCAACCCACCGTGATTTTGATTTTTATCCCGATTTCAAGCAGTCGGATAATTATTCATTTATGCTGGAATTTGATCACGAAATCGAATTAATCGATCGACCTACCCATATTGTAATTCAGAATGATTTTGGCAACTACTTACTCCAGTTTACATTTCAAGGAAATCGTTTAAGGATTGTTTCACAGTTCAAGTCTAACGCGCACATGATGCCTTCTGAAGAAATTCATCAAGTTGCTGAAATCTATAATGCTATGGAATGCGCAGGCCAGTTAACCTTGACCTATCGCAGTTTGAATTAAGGCCGGATGGTCTGAATCCAATGTAATCCTGAGTCCAAATCAAAATTGGTTTCTATTTCAAAAAACTCCTTGTAAACAAGACCAAGGCCTTTCGCATATCGCTCTTCGGAAAATCGCTTTTCTATCAGATTAGTTGTGTCAACCCATTGCAAAACTCGAAGCGTAGAGTCGAAGATAATTCCTGAGTACGCTACTTGACGATCCACGTAATCATATCGGTAATTCACTCTTGCTTTGGCATTAAGTGCATTTCCATCCCACACCACATCATCTCGCACCGGAAAGACTAAAGGAATGGTTCTTAAATTATCGCGAAGTTTCTCTAATCGGGTGCCATCAATCAAAAGACCGTAAGACTCATACACCCTGAAATCTGTCGTATCGGATGCGCGTTTGGCTCGTTCAACGCGATACACCTTTCGCTGATTTAAATCATCGTAAACTTCTACGATTCGCTCTCTGAGGACAAACTCATAGGTTGTTCTTACACCCGAAAAATCATCATAAACTATAGAATCTACATCGTATTCGATTTGACTACCTATAGTCAGCGGCAAGTATTCGTAGCCAAATTTCATTTCTTCCAACGGTTCACCCTTACATCCAATAAACAGCAATGGGACAAACAATAGGTAAGAAATTGACCTACTCATTTACGCCAACTTTTTATCAATGATTTTTCTAGCGTGGCTAAGCGGAACCTCGTTCTCACGAGCGATAAAACCACCGCCAATCACATCATTCCCATCGTAAAAAACCGCACTCTGACCTGGCGCAACAGCTGAAACATTATGTGCGAAATCTACTTTTAAACGACCATCTTCTTGGTTGAAAAGTTGTGCCATGGCACCACTGTCTTTGTACCTAATCTTGGTCAAGGCTTCCATTCCATTTGTGATAGCTGGATATTTCTGTACGTTTAAGTTTCGCACGTACATAGATGTGGCGTTTAACTCCTCTTCACGACCCAAAAACACTGAATTGGTAATCGGGTCAATTTTGGTCACAAACATGGGTTCGCCAAATGCCTTCCCTAATCCTTTGCGTTGACCAACGGTGTAATAGGGATAACCCCGATGTTCACCAAGATCGTTGCCTTGATTGTCATAGAATCGACCTCCACTCATACGTTCCTCCAATCCATCCACTTTACGATTTAAAAAGCCGCGATAGTCGTTGTCGGGAACAAAACAAATCTCATAGCTCTCGTTCTTTTTCGCTAGTTCCTGAAATCCCTGATCAAAGGCCATTTGACGTATTTCTGGTTTGGTGAAACCACCTAAAGGAAATTTGGTTCGAGCCAATGCTTCCTGCTTTAAGCCCCAAAGCACATAGGACTGGTCTTTATTCTCATCCAATCCCTTTGAAACAATGTATCGTCCATTTTCTTCTCGGCTGTTGGCATAGTGTCCGGTCGCGATAAATTCACAATCTAATTGATCGGCTCTACGCAAAAGCGCATCCCACTTGATGTGTGTATTGCACATGATACAGGGGTTAGGTGTACGCCCAGCCAAATACTCTTCAACAAAATTGTCTATAATGAAATCGCCAAACTCAGCTCTAATGTCGAGGATCATATGTGGAAACCCCTTCTGAACGGCCAAGTCGCGGGCATCGTTAATGTCGTCTAAACTGCAACAACCCGTGGTTTTACGTGATCCTCCACTCGTGGCATAATCCCATGTTTTCATGGTCATTCCTACCACTTCATAACCTTGATCGTGAAGCAACATAGCTGCTACGGAACTATCTATTCCTCCACTCATCGCCACTAAAATTCTTCCGTTTTTACTCATAGCACCAACCTCATTTTCAGCTACAAAGTTCTAATTAATGGATGAAGCAGCCGATATTTCTTAGTGAAAAAACATGACAGAAATAATTTGAGTGCGGGTTCTTTGTTAATTGACCTTTACCGACTGGAACAGCGCTTTACGCACAATAGATTAAAACTACTTTTCTATCTCGTTTTTCTTGTAGTATTCCTCAAGCAGCTGGTTCTCGTCAATCTTGTCTTTTTCTTCAATGTCAATCGGAACGGCTTCTGGCTCAAAACCCTCTTCGATTTTATCCTTGATTAATTTTCCTTTTTCATAGACCTGCTGCGCCTTAATGCGACCATCATCGGCATAATACACCCACAATCCATCTTTAACAGCCGCCTTGTATTGACCTTTTATCATAGGCTTTCCGTCAGGGAAGTTCTGAACATACTCGCCAGTGTAGGTGTTGTCTTGATATGTGCCCTTCATACGAAGCGTTCCATCAGAAAAATACTCTTCAAAATCACCCGATTTTAACCCATCGGCATAAGGTATAGACGCTGCCAAGGTTCCATCTAAGAAATAGACCTTAGAAATGCCATGTAATTTACCATCCTTATAATGCTCAATGGAGCTTAGCACCGTTTGATCATCATAGTATTTCCACTCGCCCTCTTTCTTTTGATTTTTGTAGCGGCCCTCTCCCATGACTGCACCGTTGTGATGAAAAAACCTCGCATCGGCTTCTACTCCATCTTCGCCCATGTAGGATACTTCTGAACTTTTCGCGCCATTGTCATAGTAATAAAAGAAAATACCAACGGCTTTATCGTCTTTAAACTGACCTCGGTAGCGATCACCGCCTGTTTCGTATTGCTTGGCCCAAACACCTTGTTTTCTACCCTTTGCATCGGTTTGGTTCACGGATTCTTGCGCGCTCGCCAGCCAAGGTAAAAGGCCAAAGGCAATTAAAAATATTGTTCTCGATATCATAACTAAAATCAAATGTAGCTGCTAATCGGGGCTCCTTATTGTTGGTTATTTGGAAGTTATCCGCCTTGCAAAGTGAATGAGCGAAGGCACTGAATCGTAATCTTCGTGCTCTCCAACAAAGACACATGTCATGCCAAGCTTTCGACCAAACTCCATATCCGAAATACTATCACCAATCATGACGGACTTTTCGAAATCAATTTCAGGAAAATCGGTTTTGGCTTCTAACGCCATACCCGTATTCGGCTTTCGACACTCAGCGTTGGTGTTCGCTAACTCTGGACAGTGATAAATGGCATCAATGCGGCCACCTTTGTCTCGAATCGAGTTAAGCATTCGCGCATGAATGTTGTAAAGATCCTTTTCCGTCATTAATCCTTTTTCGATGCCTTGTTGATTTGTCACGACCACAATTTGCCCAAATATCTGATTGAATATGGGCATGGCTTCCAAGACTCCATCGAGGAACACAAAACCCTCAATGGTTTTGATATAGTCATTCATCAAACGTTGATTTATCACTCCATCGCGATCTAAAAACAAAGTCCAAGTCCGGTCAAATTTCATTTCTGTTGGGATATTCATTGACCAAAAATTCGCTGCTCCACTTCTTGACAAAGCATATGACCAAATGTGATGTGTAATTCTTGAATTCGAGCCGTATTGCTTGAAGGAATGCATAATTTATGATGTGCCAGCGGTCCCATATTCCCCGGTTTTTCGCCAAGAAAAGCGATGGTAGTCATATTTCGAGCTCTTGCCGCTTCCAACGCTTTTACCACATTCTTAGAATTACCACTTGTGGAAAACCCAATGAGTACATCGCCATCGCGCCCCATGGCGCGCACCATTCGAGCATAAACCTCATCGTAGCCATAGTCATTCGCAACCGCGGTTAAATAACTGCTATTGACATGCAAGGCCTCGGCAAATAACGGCTCCCTGTCTAGGACGAATCGCCCACTCAACTCAGCTGCAATGTGTTGAGCATCGCCTGCACTGCCACCATTACCACATAGCAATAACTTTCCTCCATTTCGAAAACAGTGCTCCACGTCTTCAACGATTCGCGCAAAGCTTTGCTGAGTTTCCAAATCATTTTTTAATGTTTCTCGAATTTGGATGGATTCGTCTAAGATATGTTGGTACAGATTCATGCTAGCTTAATTCTTTGGAAAATAAAACAAATTGCTCGACAAAGGTATCCCATGAAAAACGGCTTTTCTCATTTCGAATTGCTTCCGAGTACACGTCTTGATCTTCATGGAAGAACCGTACAATGTTTTCCGCTATATCATCTGGCTCGACTGAAGCAAACAAACCGGTCTGACCTTCTTTGACAAATTCGTCTAAACCGCCTACACGCGTCACCAATACAGGAACTTCAAAATGCAATGCCATCTGCGTAATACCGCTTTGTGTAGCAGTTCGGTAGGTTTGAGTAACCAAATTGGCCGCGCAGAAATAGTTACCCACTTCCTCAGAAGGAATGAAGTCGTTGCGCAATACAACTCGATCTTCTAAACCAAGGCGCTTGATTTGCTCCAAATAATCGGCCGGATCATCGTAAAACTCTCCAGCTACAATCAATTGGATATTTGCATCCTTCATGCGCGGATCGGCCATTGCTTCCATCAATAAATCTAGGCCTTTGTATTTACGTACGAAACCAAAAAACAGGATGTAGTTTTCCTTCTAAATCCAATCCGAGACGAGTTCGGGCTTCGCGTCTTTCCACCAAATCACCCAATTGATCATTGATTGGATGCGGGAAAAAAGATGACGGCTTTTCGGTCAAACTTTCGAGATCTTTCTTAACCGAAGATGAAAGCGCCATAAATCCATGACAACCGCCCATAAAGTAGCTGGTGAACGTTGTGTCCATCAAGCGCTTTTCATGCGGAATCACATTATCGGTAATAGCTATTATTTTAATGGATGTCTTTAATAAACGGGCGATTGAACCCAAACACGGGCCCATCATGGGAAGCCAATAACGAATGATTACCACATCTGGATTGAGTGCATTAATTTTTCGCGCACTGAGCATCCAATTGAATGGATTCATGCTGTTTATCCATCGGTGAATGACTAATCCCTCTGGTGCTATCTCTGAACTGAATTGAGATTTACCCGGAAATAAAAAATTGGGGGTATTGCACCGAGAACGTGACAAGTTGGGCATTGTGACCAGCTCGATTAAATGCTCGACACATGGCTTCATTCGTGTCGGCAATGCCGCCTCGATATGGGTGTGCGGGGCCTATTATGACGATGTTCTTTTTCTCCAAAATCACTTCCAAAGCGAAAGGTCAATATTAGGAAACTCGGCAGCAAGCCTTTGATTGCTTTCGATAAAATTGTGATTTGAACGATTGGATTGCTTCCTTCTCTTTAGCACTAACCGGTGGCATAGCGGTTGAGTTCATTTTTAAATAAAGCGGTATCAGCACTTTCTCCTGAATCCATTGAGGTACAAGCGGTTGAATTTTTAATC
Source organism: uncultured Flavobacteriales bacterium (assembly GCA_943788145.1). GTDB lineage: Bacteria > Bacteroidota > Bacteroidia > Flavobacteriales_G > Salibacteraceae > SHAN690. The sequence goes on along the minus strand of CALSPD010000027.1, from coordinate 26,996 downwards.
CCAAGCGGTGTAGTCCTGTACTTCGCATTTTGCGGGTTTCGTTTCGCTTCATGTAATCGAAACCATCGTAAAAGCTTGGATCTAGGCTTAAAAAAACGCGCAATAGCCTTCATGCCTTCAACCCGATTGGAAAAGAGCGATTCGGCCTGAACCACAAGCATGTTTTCTTTTCCGATCGCATTTATCCACGGCTGTAGGAAGTTTATGTAGAAACCTCGATCAAGTGGATTGTTGGCAGAGCCTTCTGTCTTTTTCAAATACTGTTCGTAGCTCATCCCCAAGTCAATGTTTCCGAGCCGATACTTATTAAATCGAAATTGAGAGTGCGCGCGTTGAGAGGGCTCTCGCAAAACAAATAACACCTTGGGTTTTGGCAAAAAGTCCGCAAAAGCTTTTATAGCCGTTTGCTGATAGAGGTAGATGGGTGTAGCCTCTAAAACAACCTTGGCTCCTTCACATTGTGCGAAGTATTTTTCATAGACATCCAAACCATGTTCATGCACATTAGCTGTGGCATTAAACCGAGGATAAATCTCATCGTCAAAAAAATGGGTTTCCTTGACGCTAGAACCGCAAACATCTGGATGTGCAGTTAGCCACCAAAACAAGGAACTCGAGCCGCTTTTCGGAGCTCCTGCTATAATTGTATTAGGTAAAATGACCGGTTATTTTAGGTGAAAAAGTCCTGTGATTATCATTAATTCGCCTGCAAAACTAGCTTTGTTCGTCACACCTATTTATGTAGATGGAGAAATTGAAAGAAATAGAAAGCTGTAGTCATTGCCATCGTAAGCTCGATGCGCCTAGGCTTTCATTGAAATACATCATAACAGACGCACTGAGTCAAGTTTTCAATTTGGAGCGTGGGCTGTTTTTTACGCTTTGGAGTTTGATCAAACGCCCCGAGCAAGTGATTGAAGCTTTCATTTCAGGCAATCGATTTCGATACATGAATCCTTTTCGTTTGTTGTTTACAGTTGCCACTGGAGCTGTAATAATGGCTTCGTTGGCCGATTATGACATTGGGAATTACATGAAACTTACGGGAGACGACAAAGCGCTTTTGGCCAATGTCACTAACATCATCAACGAATACTTAAACATTATACTCCTTCTAAATGCGCCAATATTCGCCCTAGGATCATGGATCGTATTCCGCAGTCTGAAATGGAATTATGCCGAGCATTTAGTGTTAGCCGCTTACGGCTATTCCCTTATGGTTGCGCTGGATATTGTGATGGACATTTTGATCCTTCCCCTTCCTCAAATTGCTGCCGACTTTTGGCATACCATTGCGCAAGTTGAAATAATACTGATCGCTTATGTTTTTATTCGAGTGACCAAAAAACATTGGTTCAAAGGTTTTCTCTTATTCGTGCTAAGCCTGATTGTTTCATATGCTTTCATTTCCATTCCTACTGCAATAGGTTTAGGAATTCACGCTTATTTTTTCAGCTAAATGTTCACGTCCTGATCCTTTTTATTGAATTGTTTAAGCCGAAACAAAAACCCAACTTGGAAGGAAGTTCCTCGATTTTCGGTGTAGTAGCTATAGTCTACCCCATCAATTCGAACGACATATTTCGCCTTCATTAGGGGCAACATTCCGTGGGTGTAGCGCATAAAAGCTTCCATTTTAAGCCTGTGTTTTATTAGTTCGAATTTATAATTGTATCCAATCTGTAAGCCATAACCTTGCGTGTAATCTTTGGTATAGTCAGTTGTCTGAATGCTTTTAGTTCCAATATAATAAGCAATTGGGTACCATTCATACCACCCAAAAGGTGATTGCAAGCATGTTTCATAATTTTTATTCCTATCCAAGATTTTTCTATTAAAATAAACAGCGCCTATGGTTAAGGAAGAACGGTTTACAAATTGGCACTGTGCTTCCCCAAATTGAAACGATATATAAGGACTCAACCCTAAACACCAACCGTACGTTGTACTTCCACCCGTTGGGTGATGATTACTATCCAAGCTTAATCCATTGCTTGTTTTAAAATAGAGAGAAGTCATCGAAAACAACCCTGATGTATGTACGCGATTAGGAAAGGTGAAAGCAAGTCCGAATCGGTAATTTAATTTGGCTCCTAAATGCTTTTCAGGGCTTTCCAAGCCCAATTGAAAAGACGGTAAGGCATAACCTGTTGGATCAAAAGCATTTTGATAAAATGGCGGTTTTAATCTGTAACTATAATAGCCAAGAATAGGGCTTTGTTTGTAGATATAATCATCCGTTTGAACGGTCTCACTTACTTTAGAAATCCAGATATCTTGATAACATCCAGCCTTCAAAGCCCATGATTCTTGGCTTTGAAGGCTGGAATATTGTGTCAATAAAACAACTATAGTGAGGCACCTAAGCTGAAACATAGATCCAATGTTATTTAGCAAAAGCTTGTAAATCTGACAATCGGAATTAATGGACAATTTACGCCATCGAATGAATCCGCATTACATTTAGCGCATGTTTTTCATCCTCTCCAAAATCCTGTCCTTCCTTATCCTGCCGCTGAGTTGGGTCTTCCTTTTAGTCGCAGTGAGTTTTATGTGGAAAAAGCACAGCAAAAAGTTTCGCCTCTCGGCTATTGTCATCCTCTTCCTGTTTAGCAATCCCTTGCTGATTCGAGAAGTGAATAGAATGTGGGAAGTGCCCGTCACGGTCGATCGAGACTTAGACGATTATGACTATGGCGTGGTGTTGGGCGGTTACGCTTCCTACGACACCTTAACCGAACGCACCACGTTTCGTTTTGCTGGTGATCGGTTTAATCAAGGGTTGCGATTGCTTGAAATGAAGAAGATAGATCAATTGATTCTGTCAGGAGGCAGTGGGTATATCACCCGACCTGATTTAAGGGAAAGCCTCTTCATCGCTCAATTTCTGGACGACATAAATGTTCCAAAATCAAAGATTATCATTGAATCTGAATCGAGGAATACAAGAGAAAACGCTATAAACACCAAACAGATTCTAGCTGAACAAAAGGCGGAAACCAAACCCATTTTACTCATTACTTCAGGCTATCACATGAGGCGAGCCGTTGCTTGTTACCAAAAAGAAGGCATAAACGTTATTCCATATACCACCGACCCCATGTCGGGCGAAAACCAAGTCACCCTTGATCTTTTTCTACCAAATGCGCAGGCATTGGCCTTTTGGAATGTGCTTATGCACGAATGGATGGGCTATGTCAGCTATTGGATTATGGGATACATTTAAGGATTATGAAAAGGATAACCATTTTTCTTGCCGTTATCTTGCTCTTATCGGGCTTTGCTTCGGACGATTTCAAAGCTGATCAGAGAAAGTATGCTAGGGTGCGTCAAGCCTATACGGATACGGATTCAGCCGTTCAATCAACTTTAGATAAGCACAAATTAAAACGAGATCAGCTCGAGATCTACATCCGAGCTTTTAAATCCGAAAAAAAGGTCGAATTATGGGGCAAGAACAGAAACGATACCCAATTCAAACACATCAAGGATTATCGAATCTGTGAATCTTCTGGAAACCTTGGTCCAAAAAGAATGCAAGGCGATTATCAAGTTCCGGAAGGATACTACCACATCGAGCGCTACAATCCCGTCAGTAGCTATTACCTATCCTTAGGCATAAATTATCCGAATCCAAGCGATCGCATTTTGGGCAATAAATCAAAACTCGGAGGCGACATTTTCATTCATGGTCAATGTGTAACCATCGGCTGCATTCCGCTCACGGATGAGTGGATCAAAGAATTGTATGTCTTTTGTATTGAGGCCAAAAACAACGGTCAAACGAGTATCCCCGTCACTATATTCCCCATGGAATTGGACGAGCAAAATTTCAAGAGCTTGAGCGCGAACTTTGCAAATGATTCGGACAAAATCGGCTTATGGACCGATCTAAAAGCTGGATATGACATCTTTAATAAAACGCAACAATTGCCGAATATTGGGTTTAATGCAAATGGTCGGCACACGGTGGCTGCATCGAACTAAACTTTAGAGTTTTGCCAAAGTCTCCCCGATCGATTTAATGCGCAACTCCGCATCAGCCATTTTCTTCTTTTCGGCCGCCACAACGGCTTCTGGTGCGTTGGAAACGAAGCGTTCGTTACTCAATTTTTTAGCAACGGAGTTCAAAAACCCTTGCTGATACTTTAGCTCTTCTTCTAGTTTTGCCCGCTCTTGCGATTCATCTATTAGACCTTTTAAGGGAACCGTAAACTCAGCTGTACCAATAATAAAACTTGCTACCGGTCCCTCCGGATTTGAATTAAACGAAAGGGACGTATTTGCTAATTTGGTAATCACCGCTTGAAATTGACCATAGGGTAATTGATCGCCTTTTTGATGCAATTCCAATGCTTCTCTTGGCGATAGATTCTTTGAAGCCCGAATAGCTCGAATTTCTGTTATGATGCTCTTTGCCATCTCAAAATTTTCGATGGTCTCCTCATCGCAATTTTCTGCTTTTGGCCATGAAGATACTATGGCGCATTCCCCTTCGCCTCGCGGCTTTAGGCTATGCCAAACTTCTTCACTGATGAAAGGCATCATTGGATGTAAAAGCGTCATCAGTTCTTCGAAAATTTGAATCGTTTCGTTGTACGTGTCGCGATCTATGGCATCGCCATAATTGGGTTTAATAGCCTCTAAATACCAAGAGCAAAATGCATCCCAAACCAATTTGTACATGTTCATTGCGGCATCATTCAATCTATACTTTGAATAATGATCATTAATCTCGAGCACGTCTTTTTTGATGCGCTCATTCAACCAATGAATGGCCAATTCATTGACTTCCGGTTGCGGTTTATCCTCAATTTCCCAACCCTTTATCAATCGTAGTGCATTCCAGATTTTATTGGTGAAATTTCTTCCTTGTTCGCATATTGCATCGTCAAACGGTATGTCGTTTCCAGCAGGGGCCGTCATCAACAAACCTAGTCGAACGCCATCGGCACTGTATTTCTCAATCAATTCAATGGGATCGGGCGAATTCCCTAGAGATTTAGACATCTTACGGCCCAACTTATCTCGAATGATGCCCGTGAAATAAACATTCTCGAATGGGCGCTTACCTTCAAACTCGTATCCAGCCATAATCATTCGGGCCACCCAGAAAAATATAATATCCGGCCCCGTTACCAAATCGTTGGTTGGGTAGTAATAATCCAATTCATCGCGCTTATACATGCCATCAAACACACTGATTGGCCAAATCCAAGAACTGAACCAAGTGTCCATTACATCTTCATCTTGATGCAAGTCGGCAAGCTCGATGGAAGCTCCAGCCAAGGCTCGCGCCTTTTCCAATGCCTCTTCCGCAGTTTTGGCAACAACGAATTGGTCTTCATCACCAAAATACCAAGCTGGAATACGATGTCCCCACCAGAGTTGACGACTTATACACCAATCTTTAATGTTCGTCATCCAATGCTTATAAGTATTAGCAAACTTGGCCGGATGAAATTTAATTTCACCTGATTCAACAGCTGTTAAGGCTGGAGCAGCGAGCGACTCCATATTCACAAACCATTGCTTCGACAGCCTCGGTTCGATGATGGAATTGGTTCGTTCACTTCGACCAACTTTATTTTGATAGTCTTCAATCTTAACGAGGGCCTTCGCCTCTTCCAATAATGGAATAATATTCTTTCGTGCCTCAAATCGATCTTGTCCTATTAAAACCGTGGCTTGATCGCTTAATGTTCCATTGGCATTTAAGATATCAATGGTATCAAGACCATGCTTTTGTCCCAATTCATAATCATTGGTGTCATGAGCGGGAGTAACCTTCAAACAACCAGTTCCAAAGTCCATAGTCACATACTCATCTAGAATGATTGGCACTTCGCGATTAACGATAGGCACGATGGCTTTTTTACCATGCAAATGCGTGTATCGTTCGTCATCTGGATGAATGCAAATGGCTGTATCACCTACAATCGTTTCTGGCCTGGTGGTGGCGATGGTTACGTACTCATTTGTACCAGCCACGTGATATCGAACGCTATAAAGTTTACCGGACTCTTCGGTATGCATGACTTCTTCATCCGATACGGCTGTAAGGGCTTCGCAATCCCAATTCACCATACGATAGCCGCGGTAAATCAGTCCCTTATCGAATAAATTGATGAAGGTGTCGATGACACTTTCGTAATATTTTTCATCCATGGTGAATCGGGTTCGATCCCAATCGCAACTGGCGCCCAATTTTTTGAGCTGTTCGAGGATGACTCCACCATATTCTTCCTTCCATTCCCACGCATGTTTGAGGAATTCTTCGCGACCTATTTCCGATTTTTTTATGCCCTTTTCGCGCAGGCGTTTGACCACTTTCGCTTCCGTAGCAATGGAAGCGTGATCCATTCCTGGAACCCAGCAAGCATTTTTTCCGTCCAATCGAGCTTTACGAATCAAAATATCTTGAATCGTGTTGTTCAACATATGTCCCATGTGGAGGACGCCCGTAACATTTGGTGGAGGGATGACAATGGTAAACGGCTCTTTATCCGAATCTACTTCAGACTTAAAAAACCCTTGATTCATCCAGTGTTTATACCACTTTTCCTCTACCGATGCCGGATTGTATCGTGTCGACAACTCATTCATTACAAGCTACTTTTTATGAAGCGGCAAAAGTAAAGTCTCTTTGCTGTTAAAGGCTAGTTAATCTGAGTAATTGAAATAGATGCAGGGTTACTTTTACCCCACTAAAAATAAAGCCAATATGAAACCAGTTTTAATCGCTATCTCGTTTGCCATTATGTCTTTGGGCAGCTTTGCTCAATCTGAGATGGAATTTGAAAGTGAATCGCACGACTTTGGAGATGTGAAATTTGAGGTTCCAGCAACCTACAAATTCGAATTCACGAATGAAGGTTCAGCCCCATTAATTATATCAGGAGCGGAAGGATCTTGTGGTTGCACGGTTCCTGAATATCCGAAGGCGCCTATCATGCCTGGAAAAAAAGGCGAGATTACTGTGACCTATGACGCAAAAAGTAAAGGTCCGTTTCAAAAATCTGTAACGGTCAATTCCAATGATCCTGAGTCGCCAACCACGTTGCGTATTAAAGGAAATGTTGTGGATTCAGATCTTTAAAAACTGGAGCATTGTCCATATTCAATTCTTAATGTTGTGTTAAACGCACAGACCACCCAAGCTCACCAAGTAAATTTGAACACGATAAAAAAACCGAAACCATGAAAAAATTAATTGTAGCTCTTGGAGCGCTGATGATGATGACGATGGGAGTATTTGCTCAAGATGCTGCCCCAAAAAGTAAAGCTGAAATTACATTTGAAAAAGAGACACACGACTTTGGAAAAATGAAACAGCACGGTGATGCTAGCACCGAATTCAAATTCACAAACACCGGTACCGAGCCTTTGATTATTGCTAATGCAAAAGGATCATGCGGATGTACAGTACCAGAATGGCCACGCGAACCAATCGCACCAGGAGAATCAAATGTGATTCGAGTAAAGTATGACAGCAAGCGAATCGGCCCAATAAACAAATCGGTAACGATCACTTCAAATGCAGCAAATTCACCTTCTAAGGTGATTCGTATAAAAGGCAACATCGATGCAGCTCCGAAAACGGATGATTCTGCCATGCCAGCGGCAGAGCCAACCATGGCACCATCTGCTAACTAAGACTCTTTTTCGAGGAATTCAATTTGAACCCAATGGTTAATTTTACCATTGGGTTTTTTTTATGTGCTTTTTGCCCCATTGATTTTATATTTAGAAACTCGTTCAGAGTGATTCAAATTTTGACATTATGCCGTTTATATCTAAGAAGGGTTACGCGATGCCCGAATCTCCAATTCGCAAGCTTGTCCCCTATGCCGAACGAGCGATCGAAGCTGGAAAAAATGTAATTCACCTCAACATCGGACAACCGGACATTGAAACGCCTGAAGTGGCGCTCAACGCCATCAAATCGTTTGACCAAAAGGTTATTGAGTACAGTCATAGCGCAGGTTTCCTTTCCTATAGAAAGGGTTTAACCAACTATTATAAAGCCAACGGCATTGACGTTGACCACAATCAAATAATCGTCACAAATGGAGGTTCTGAGGCTATCATGTTTGCCATGATGACTTGCTTCAATCAAGATGATGAAATCATTGTTCCCGAACCATTTTACGCCAATTACAATGCGTTTGCATTAGAGTCTCAAGTCATTTTACGGCCCGTTACTACTTATTTAAAGGATAAATATGCCTTGCCACCTGTTGAGGATTTTGAAGAATTAATTACCGACCGAACGCGTGGTATCATCATCTGTAATCCAGGAAACCCAACGGGCTATTTATATACGCGAGCCGAACTAGAAACGCTAAAGAAAATCTGTTTGAAGCACGACCTTTTCTTATTGGCCGATGAAGTCTATCGCGAATTTTGCTACGATGGTCGCGAGCACCATTCTATTTTAAGTTTAGAAGGCATGGATGACCACGCCATTGTAGTTGACTCTGTTTCGAAACGCTACAGTATGTGCGGAGCACGAGTTGGTGCTCTTGTTTCGAGAAACAAGGAAGTGATGAGCACGGCCATGAAGTTTGCTCAAGCTCGACTGAGCCCGCCCACCATTGGTCAAATTGCTGGCGAAGCCGCTTTAGCCACACCCGAAAGTTATTTCAACGATGTTATAGAAGAATACGTTGAGCGCAGGAATACCCTCGTAAATGGATTGAATAGCATTGAAGGTGTAACCTGCCCTATGCCAGGAGGCGCCTTTTATGCTATGGCCGAACTTCCTGTGGACAATGCTGAAAAGTTTTGCCAATGGATTTTGGACAATTTTGAATACAATGGAAACACGCTTATGATGGCTCCTGCTGAAGGCTTTTACGCCTCGAAAGGACTTGGTATTCGCGAAGTCCGACTGGCATATGTGTTGGAAAAACCGCAGTTAGAATTGGCCATCGAAGTGTTAAGACAAGCCTTAGATGCTTATCCCCGATCGTTGGAAGAGCAAAGCAGTGTTTTTATTGCGAAGGTTTAGACTCCTCTTGAGATTAAATCCTTATCGCATGATTACCGAAAATCTGGGTAGAGCAATTATTTAGCTCTCAATCGGCTAAAGGCGGCCAATCCTGTTTGATAAGATTTGAACCGCCATAACGCGATGATGCTCCAACGCATTTATTGCCGTAATAGGACTGATTTTAAGCCCATATCAGACCTTCACTATTTAGGAAAACTGACCAACGCTAAAAAATAAAGCCTCTTATCCCGATAGCTATCGGGAGGCTTATTTGAGGTGGTTTTTGGATGAAATGGAGGGTTGTTAAACCTGTCCAGAACTTGATTCGGGGTCAGTTACCTTTGTTGTGTGTAATTTTTTTATTCATCTATTATTCTGTTCTCCTCCCAATCAGAGATGTCAGCGTTCTCAATTTCCTGCAGTCTATTGTATTCCGACCATTTATAGCTACCATAAATGAATAAAATCCAGAATAAAGTCCCTGTGATTAGCAGTATCAGTCTTTGACGAGTTTTAATCTGGAAGTTTTCTCTTCTCAATTCAGGAATAGAAAGCTGATACGACCAACGTCCTACTATTATGAATGGTGCCTTGAGAAAAATGATTAACATATCACTACGGCTGTAAGGAATAATGGCATTTCTCTCAAGTTGTTCCTCATAACTCTTTTGGAGTTTTAGTTGCCGTTGTCTGTTCTTTTCAAGAAGCTCACTTTGTTTTTCTTGTTCAATACCTCGCTTTTCTAATTCAGTTTTAGCTTGGATTTTAGCATCGTCTTGCCAGTCTCCTTCTTGAGAATAAACAATTGTCATAAGTTCATCTAGTGTACGATCTTGAATTGGAGGCGAATAGTTCTTCATTTTAAATTACACACAACGGTTAATATGGCAAATAGGGCAGTAGAAAGCGATAAACTTTCGAGTTTGCACTGAGCCAAAGCGTTGTATTTTGTTTTTAATTTATTCATTCTTAAAAGCCAAATCAACGATTTGGCGGTGTTGGTAAATAGCACTGAACTTGTCTAAACCACTGACGCCCCATTTGCTATATACCGTTTCAGCTGCTGGTTATTAATTTCAATTTAAACTTTTCAATTTGTCGTCTGTGCCTTAATATATGAACTATTGCGTGTTGCATTAATTGTTCAATATCAAAAGTCTGCCCCCATTTAACTTTAATCTTCTTGCTAAAGTCAAGTTCGGTTAAGTTAATATCTGGGTGGTCAATAAAGAGACTTTCAGTAAAATTGAACATATCGGATAACTCAGATTTGTATTCTTGAACGCTGTTTAAAGTCACTTTGTCACGATAATTAATTTCTTCTCCAAGCCACTTTCTTATTTCAACAACGTAAGTGAAACCACTTTGAACTATGTGAGTCAATAAGGTTTGAATTGATTTACAGTCTTCATCTTTTGTTTCAGAATCAACCACAAATACCAATCCCTTCTCATCTAGTCCGTCAATTGTTAAGGTTAGTTCATATATGGCTTTTTCGTATTCATCAAGCAATGCCCCTACAGCTCCGTTCGTCCGATATTTTATTTCTCTGGTCATCGATTTTACTTGCAGCTAGAGGTTTAGCTATGCGCAGTAGCGTCCCGCAGGGCGCTATTGCGTATAGGTTTTGTTGTAGCTAGTTTTTTTCTTTTTTATTTTCCCCCAAGCCAACACCTTTACTCCTTTCGAGTAATGGATTTTACTTGGCTCTTTAGTTATTAAATTTTCAAATCTCGGATAGCTGAAATCCAGTTTTTGCACGTCAATTTGATTAATTGGCCATTCCAAATGATGGATGTCAAATTCGTTGATTGATTGGCTCGAATCTTGGAAAAGAGCATATCTTTCAGTTAGCCATTTGTCCAGTTCCGTTTTTTCTTTCAGTTCCTTTCCTATCGTAAATTCAATGTCAAGCCTGTCGTTAAATTCCGAATTTTTGGATTGATATTTATTGTCGGTCCGCTTAATTTCTGAAAATCGATACGGAAGTTCCGAAACTCCCTTTGCGACTTTACAGGACAGGTTTTTTCCTCCCTCAATGCTCAAAAAATAAACTCCGGTCTTGTTAGTCGATTTAACATAAGTCCGAATATTTATTTCATCAAAATCCGATATTGGTGGAAAAGAAGGTAGGTTTTTCGGTCTTATCTTTTCCATTGTAAAGGCAACGATTGAAATCCACGGTTTACCATCAAAAAGGTCAATTACCAATTCTTTGGGAACAAACTTTTTTAGTTCGGTCAGGTCTACTTGATAATGAAGAAATATTGCTTTATTCCACTCTTGATAGAATTTCCAACTGTCAGTCGGAATTTCCCATGGTCTGTGTTCTGTTTTGCTTAATATTTCTTGGATTGTCATTCGTTTTTTTCAAATTGGCCCCAACGATTTAGCTAAGAAACGTGGGGATTTCGAAGTACATTTCTGTCCGCCCTTGACAAACTAAACTACGAAGTTCTATGCTTGCTTTCAGTACGTTTCTCCCCATGTTTTCTTTGGTTTTGTGGGCTTCGTTTTTTATTTTATTTCTCCTTTAATGTACTTCATATTACCACCTTTACTGTGCTTGTGATATTTGAAGGTCTTGAATTGTTTGACTTGTTCCTCGTCAAGAAAGATACTGTCTTGTGCTAAGTACATTGTATCGTTTCCAAGAATGAGTTTTGAATATTGAGTGTTGCTAATAGGTACTGGAAGAAGTTGAATTACCTTATTTCCATTAAGTTGTACTTCCCGCTGGTAGAAATAGGTCGTGTCAAAATAGTACGCATCAAAGGAACTTTCTTGCATCAAGTTTATTGTTGTCAAAATTGCAGCGGTATAGCTGTTACTTGTAACTAGTTGCAATTCAGATTCGTGGTTCAGTGTATCAACTAAATAGGTCACGTCAGAAGCTTTCTGTACTGAATGGGGAAGTCTGTTGGAATAAAGTGAATTGATGTAGTCGATCAGTTCTTGCTTGCGTTCATTGAATTCATTGGTTGACTGAGCTTTTGAAGCAATAAACTCTTCTGTCAATTTTTGAAGTTTAGCAACTTTAACTTCGTAATGTCCAGTCCTTTCGGGATCTATGGCTTTTTCCCAAGCAAACTTCCAATATGTATGTTTCAGTATTCTTTGGAGGTTCTTGTGTGTTAGTTCTGAGTCTTCAGTGGTAACTTCTGGCTGGGTGCAGAAAGTTAATGTCAGTCCAAGTAGAAGTAAGGTGGCAAGAATTCTCATTTTATTTTAAATGAAGCCCAACGATTTAGCTAAGAAACGTGGGGTTTTCGAAGTGCGTTTCTGTCCGCCCGTGACGAACTAAACTACAAAGTTCTAAGCTTACTTTCAGTTCGTTTCTCCACATGTTTTCTTAGGTTTTGTTAGTGATAGTTTTTTTTCAATTTTATTCATTCTTGGCTGAAGCCACCAAATTCCTATTCCAATAACACTAGAGAAGAGTAGAAGTACGTCAAACAAACATTCAGAGTATTTGACTTTTCTGTCCAATTCTATTGATTTCAGAGACATTGGAATATTGTAAAATAGGAATATGAGTCCAAAAAATGTCAAGGGCATACTTAAAATCCGAATAGAAAAAGGCAAAGTTTCAAAGGCCGGAAAAACGGCAAGATTTATACTAGCATATCCCGTAAAAAAACTAAAGGATGCAAAGGCCAGTAAAAGATTGTTGAATCTATACGGGTTATTGTCCTTCCGATTTAGTTCAAGTCCAAGAAAAAAGAGCCAAAGCGTATAAATCAATAATCCAACAATCCGAAAAAACTCTATTGTCTGAGCCCTAGACCAATCATCAATGGATAGGTTGAAAATGGACACAATAAAAATTAAGATGGTGGAAAATATCAATACGATAAAGGTTTGCCATGATTTTAATCTCAGGAGTGGTTTCATCGGATTTTAATTATCACTACCGCGTATATATACGAATATCGCATATATCCGAATTAGTTGAGGTTGGGTTTTATCCTGCAAATGAGCACGTTGAGCAATTTTATCGATTTTTCTCCAAACAAGTTGCATCAGTAATATCATTCCAAGGGAGACACGAACCAACGAAGCTTAAATCACATTGGCCCGCACAGATCAATGCCCCTCAAAAATCCTCATAAAGCAAGTACTTGACCCTAGTCCGATTAAAAGCCGCCAATCCAGGTTGCCAAGACGCTCGAATTTGATCGGCAGTCAAGCCTGCTTCAATTTGACTTCGCAGCTCGTCCGTACCAGCTAACTTTTCAAAAAATCCATTGGATAGAAAAAAGTTGTCTTTGGCGGGAAACTCTCGATAAGCATTTACGAGGTATTCAATAACGAGGTGTTGCTTCTGTTGAATGTTCTTTCCTCCAAACTCGGTTAAATCCCAGCCAACGCATGGCACGCCTTCATGTTTAGGATTCTTAGCTCCTTCCGTGCTTTTTGGGACGAATAAATAAGATCCTTGTGTCAGATTCGGATGTCCAAATAGTTCGAAGGGATGATCTGTACCTCTACCAACAGAAACATCCGTTCCTTCAAACAAGCACAAAGACGGATACAATAGAATGGCATTTTGATTTGGAAGGTTTGGCGATGGCTTTACGGGCAATACGTATATATCGCTATGCTGATATCCCCTGCATTTAACCACGGTTAAATCGCATTTCACTCCATTTTCAAGCCATCCTTCTTCATTAAAAAGTTGAGCCAATTCGCCCACCGTCATTCCATGTACAATGGGCATCGGATGCATGCCCACAAAGGATTTATACTCCTTCTGCAAAATGGGTCCATCGATGTAAAAGCCATTTGGATTGGGTCGATCAAGCACGATGATCGGAATACTATTTTCAGCGCATGCCTCCATAACGTAGGTCATGGTTGAGATGTAGGTATAGAATCGCGCGCCCACATCTTGAATATCGAAAATGATGATGTCAATTCCCTCAAAATCCTGAGCAGTTGGCTTTTTATGCGACCCATAGAGACTAATAATGGGGAGGCCCGTTTTTGCATCTTTTTCGCTATCTACGGATTCGCCAGCATCAGCCTTTCCTCGAAAACCATGTTCTGGTGCAAAAACCTTTTTGACCTTCACGCCTTTCGCTAAGAGCCAATCTACCAAGTGAGCAGAATCGATCAATGTGGTGTGATTGCCTACTATTCCCACCGATTTACCATTTAGCAACGGGGCGTATTCCTTGTATTGTTTGGCACCAACGGAAATGTCTTTATCCGTTTTGTAGTTTGACTGACTTTGGACGCAAAGAATAGAGAAAACGAAAAAACAAAAGGTAAATAGTGGCTTCATAGGCTGAATATACCAGCCAAAAATCCGCATCTTCACCGCGAGAAAAACTCAATCACGCTTAAGTTTTTAACAGAGCACGCTTGCATTACGAACTCTTTCTAGCCAAAAAAATGATTTGGGGCCGCAGAAAAGGCCTTACGGGACAGAGCAGCTCGGCCATTGTAAAAATAGCTGTGGCGGGCATCGCCATCGGCATGGCCGTGATGATTCTTTCCATTGGCATTGTGACGGGTTTTCAGCAAGAAATTCGCAAAAAGGTGGTCGGCTTTGGGTCGCATTTGCAGATATCGCTCTACAATCCTCAAAACACCATGGGCGCAAAACCCATTAGTCGCGATCAACCCTTTATCGAGGCGATCGAGCAGGAACCAAGCGTAAAAGGAGTCAATGTTTATGCATTTAAAAGCGGAATAATTGTCGCCAATGGTGAAATTAAAGGCGTAGTTGCAAAAGGAATTGATCGAGATTTTGATTGGGATTTCTTTAATCAAAACCTAATAGCAGGATCTGTATTCACCCTGCCCGATAGCAGTAAAACGGATAGCGTGGTTCTTTCAAAGTACATACTGGACAAGCTCAATCTCAAATTAGGAGATAAAATAACAGTTGTGTTTGTGCAGGATGAGCAAGAGCGTAAACGCAGGTTCATTATTGGCGGAGTTTATGAAAGCGGCATGGATCAGTTTGATTCAAACATTATGCTTTGCGACCTGAGGCATGTCCAAAAATTGAACAACTGGGAAGAAGATCAAGTAGCAGGATTCGAGGTCACACTTAAGTCCTTTGAAGATTTGCCCCGACTGGATGATATTATATCCGAGCACATTTCATGGGAATTCACAACGCTGAAAATAACCGACCAATTCATGGAGATCTTCGGTTGGCTCGAACTCCAAGATTTAAACGTAATAATCATTCTCACCCTCATGGTGCTCGTTTCTGGCATTAATATGATTACGGCATTATTGGTATTTATTTTGGAGCGGACAAACATGATTGGTCTGTTGAAGGCTATGGGCGCCAACAACAAGAGCATTAGCCGCATATTTCTTTATAATGCAGCCTACCTTATCCTTTTGGGAACTTTTTGGGGCGATGTGATCGGAATTGGCTTAGGTCTGTTTCAGCAGAAATTTGAATTCTTAAAGCTCAACAAGGCAAACTATTACATCGATCACGTTCCTGTCCTTTTCGAAATCGACACGCTTCTAATGATTAATCTAGGAAGCATTTTGATCTCCCTACTGATGCTGGTCATACCATCATTCATAGTTAGTCGGATAGAACCAGTTAAAACCATTCGATTCAACTAAGGGTTTTACTTTCGCGCACTTAATATTTTCCTCGTATGGATTTCAAAGAAAACATTCTCGGCACCATTGGCAATACACCCATGGTTAAACTCAATAAAATAGCGGAAGATATTCCGGGTACCATTTTGGCCAAATTGGAATATTTTAATCCTGGGCACAGCGTCAAAGACCGAATGGCTTTGAAAATGGTTGAAGATGCTGAAAAGAATGGGCAAATCAAACCAGGAGGAACATTGATCGAGTGTACAAGCGGAAATACCGGAATGGGTTTGGCACTTGCTGCAATAGTTAAAGGTTATAAGCTACATTGTACGTTAAGCGACAAGCAGAGCAAAGAAAAAATGGACATTCTGCGTGCTGTTGGAGCCGTGGTTCACGTTTGCCCAACCAATGTCACCCCTGATCATCCTGAGTCTTATTACTCCGTAGCGAAGCGGTTGAATGAAGAAATACCCAATTCATTTTGGGTTAATCAATACGATAATCCAGGAAATTCCATTGCACATTACGAAAGCACAGGACCTGAAATTTGGAAACAAACCGAAGGTAAAATAACTCATTTTGTCGTTGGAGTAGGCACAGGTGGCACCATATCCGGTGTTGCTAAATACTTGAAGGAAAAGAATCCAGCGATTAAAATCTGGGGTGCCGATTCATACGGATCCGTCTTTAAGAAATACCATGAAACGGGCATTTTTGACGAAAAAGAGATTTATAGCTACATCACAGAAGGAATTGGCGAAGACATCTTACCAAAAAACGTTGATTTTTCATTGATTGATCATTTTGAAAAAGTAACTGATCGCGATGGAGCATTGGTAACGCGAGAACTGGCAAGAAAGGAAGGAATGCTTTTGGGTTATTCAGCCGGTTCAGCATTTCAAACCATTCGTCAAATGAAGCACGAATTAAATGAAGATTCCGTTGTTGTGGTCCTTTTTCATGACCATGGCTCACGCTATGTTGGCAAGGTGTTCAACGATGATTGGATGCGAGAACGAGGTTTTTTAAATGAGGAAAATCAAGTGGCTCGAGATTTAATAAGCGAACACAAAAACTTACCGCTTTTGACCGTTAATTCTGGAGAACCCGTACATAACGCCATTGCCATCATGCGGAAATTCGGTGTATCTCAACTTCCGGTATTGGAAGATGGAAAGTTCGTTGGTAGTTTGGATGACGTTCATTTATTACCCGCCTTAACCAAAGATCCAAGCGCTCGCGACAAAGCGGTTTCAAACTACATGCACACACCATATCCTGTGGTTCAAGCCAGCGATCCATTAAGTACCATTTCCAAAAAGATCGATGAATCTAATGGTGCCGTTTTAGTCGATTTGGGACAAGGGAAATATCACATAATTACTAGACACGATTTGGTGGCAGCAATGTCATAATACAAGCGTAATCAGTCAAATAAAATAGCATGGAATACATCGATCAAATTGGACGAAGCGTCAAGGTCGAGAAACCTCCAATGCGCATCATAAGTTTAGTCCCGTCTCAGACGGAGCTGCTTTTCGATCTTGGACTCGGTGATCGCATTGTAGGAATAACTAAATTTTGTATTCACCCAAAAGAATGGCATCAAACCAAACCAAGGGTTGGTGGCACCAAAACCTTAGATTTTCAAAAGATTTCCGATCTCAAGCCTGACCTCATTATTGGAAATAAAGAAGAAAATACAGAGGAAGAAATCGAGCAACTCAGCGCACGTTTTCCGGTTTGGATGAGCGATATCGTAACGTTTGAAGACGCAATCCATATGATATCGGACTTGGGTGGATTGCTCGATGTAAAGGAAAAAGCTCAAATGTTGATTCTGGACATTCGAAATGGATTTGATGGTTTAGAACCTATTTCACCCCCCGTAAAAACCATTTATCTTATATGGAACAAACCATTTATGGCTGTAGGATCAGATACATTTATCGATACCATGATGTCCCGCATTGGCTTGGTAAACCCGGCCAGAACTTTTGAATCTAGGTATCCCTCTTTAACGATAGAAGAGATTAAATTATTAGACCCTGATTTGGTTTTGCTTTCGAGTGAACCATTTCCCTTTAATGCGCATCATGCTAAGGCAATTCAGGAAATCCTGCCAAGCGCTAAGATTGAATTAGTCGATGGTGAAATCTTCAGCTGGTATGGATCTCGGTTGATACAAGCGCCAGCATATTTAAATGGACTAAAATCTAGGCTCTAACTGATCCGTTGACAACGTTCGAAGTTCATTAAATTTGGGCTATGCTTTCTAGGTTAATTTGCTTTTTACTTCTATGGACCTTTTCGCTAGGAACCGTTGTTCTTGGTCAAAAAGTAGGTGTCGTATTAAGTGGAGGTGGGGCAAGTGGTTTAGCGCATATCGGAGTTTTAAAAGCGTTGGAAGAGAACGCTATTCCCATAGACTACATAACAGGAACGTCAATCGGAGCATTGATAGGCGGTATGTATGCCGCTGGCTATTCCCCAGCTGAAATTGAAACCATTCTGACGAGTGACTATTATCGAAAATTGGCGGAAGGGGAAATTGAAGATAAGTACATTTATTTCTTTCGGAAACCCGCACCAAACGCCAGTTGGTTCTCATTCAGGTTCAATTCAGACTCGAATTTTTTGCAAAGCTCGATTCCGACTAGTTTCATCAATCCCTCGGCCTTAGATATAGAGATGATGAATTTACTTGGACCTGCGAGTATGCAGGCGGGTTACAATTTCGATAGCCTATTTGTACCATTTCGCTGTGTTGCTTCAAACATTGAAGATAAATCAACCATTGTTTTTGATAACGGAAATCTGAACCGAACCATTCGAGCCAGCATGAGTTATCCGTTATACATCGAACCATTAATGGTTGATGGTAAATTACTCTTTGATGGCGGATTATATAACAACTTTCCAACGGATGTAATGCGTGAAGTATTCGACCCAGAGGTGATAATTGGAAGTAATGTTTCTTCTAACGAGGATCCGCCTAAAGAAGGAGATGCTATTTCCCAACTTCGAAATTTGGTCGTGAGCAAAACAAATTATTCTCTTGAGGCGGAATGTTGCGTGTTGATTGAACCGTTGGTAAAATTTGGAACCTTTGATTTTAACCATGCCCCAGAAAACGTCTCTTCTGGATATAAGGCCGCTATGGCTGAAATGGATGACATCAAACAAAAGGTGCATCGAAGGGTTCATTCCAAAGTAGTTCAAGAACGTAGAGATGAGTTTAATAGGCACAAAGAACCATTGGCGTTTCACGATATTGAATATAGGGGATTGACCAAATCACAAGCCGCTTACGTTGGTCTAGTCTTAAAACCAAAAAAGAATTCATCTCTGCAAATGGAAGAATTGAGAACAGGATATTATCGTCTTCTTGAATCTGATAAGATCTACCGGATTTTTCCATACCCAAAGTGGGTCAAGGCCGATTCGAGTTATAAATTGACATTGGAGATTCGAAAGGAGAAAAACTTGTTGATTGAATTTGGTGGAAACATAGCCTCAAGACCCATAACGACAGGATATGTTGGCATCGGATATTCAGCAATGAATAATACCGGAACGAGCTTTTATGCGAACACTTATTTTGGCAAGCTCTACTCTTCACTTTCAGGCACTGGAAGAATTGACATCCCTACTCGATTTCCTATATATCTTGAAATTGCTGGCGCCCTAAATCGATGGAATTATTACGAAAGCAGAGCCACCTTTTTCGAAAACAATAATTCCCTTTTCCTTATACAAAATGAACAATATGGTCAAGTAGGGTTTTCGTTTGCAATATCAAACAAAACCAAAATCAGCTTCAACGGTGGTGCTGTTTCCCTAAAAGACGACTATTATCAAACCTCCAATTTTGGTTCTGAATCCATACAAGACATAACTGTTTTTGGAGGTCAAACCTTGAATCTAGCTTTCGAAAAAAACAGTCTAAATAAAAAGCAATATGCCAACTCGGGAACATTGTTTTCCCTTTCCGCTCGATATACGGAAGGAGATGAAACATATACTCCTGGCACTACATCCTTAGATCAATCTCGATTATTCAAATTTCATAATTGGTTTGATTTTAAAACGACTTATGATGTTTTCTATAAATCGAAAGGGGTCATTAGATTAGGTTTTTTTGCCGAAGGCGTTTATTCTACCATGGAACTTTTTTCGAACTACTCATCAAGCTCCTTGCGCTCACCAGCCTTTCAGCCTACTCCTGAGAGTAAAACCTTATTTCTTGAAACATTTAGAGCTTACCAATATGCTGCAATTGGCCACAAGGTGATATTCAATATCTATAAAAACATCGATTTACGATTTGAAGGCTACCTTTTTCAGCCTTATAATTTTGCCGATTTGGTCACAGACATTAACGATTTAGATGGAGATGGAGACGTTAATGAAAATCGCTTTGTTAGAAGCCGCAGCCTTGCCAGACGATATACCATAGCCACTGCCAATGCAGTCTATCATACACCTATAGGTCCTTTGAGTTTTAGTGTCAACTACTACCACAATTTGCCTGAGATTAGTGTAGATGACCGCACGCCAATTACCTTTTTGGTTCATTTTGGCTACATCCTATTTAACGACAGGGCGTTAAAGTAAAATGGCCGCTCATAAGAGCAGCCACTTTAATTATTTGAATTCGCAGATACTATGCTTCTGCCGTGGGTCCGAAATTCATCGGAAAAGGAGCTGTGTTTGGATCAACATCGTTGATTTCACCATGTTGGCTTTCGAACTTCCTAACGTTGTCATTAAGTGCCTTCAATAGCCTTTTAGCATGTTGCGGTGCCAATATGATTCGCGACTTTACGCGAGCTTTTGGCGTTCCTGGCATCATACTAATGAAATCAACAATAAACTCCGCATTCGAATGCGTGATAACTGCCAAGTTCGAATATTCACCTTGGGCAATCTCTTCATTGAGTTCAATGTTAATCTGTCCAGGTTTCATTTCCCTTTCGTCTGCCATCTCTTTGCTTAGTTTGTGTAATCATCAATGAGCACATCCTTATTAGCACCAATCATCTGATCGTACTCTTCTTGACTGCCAACCACAATATTTCTATAATCGATCAATCCAGTTCCTGCAGGAATAAGGTGACCAACGATTACATTCTCTTTCAGACCTTTTAGATGATCAACTTTACCTGTAACAGCAGCCTCATTCAATACTTTTGTCGTTTCCTGGAAGGAAGCGGCTGAAATAAAGCTTTCCGTTTGTAAAGATGCTCTTGTAATTCCTTGAAGAATTGGTTGACCTGTCGCTGGGATAGCATCCCTAGCCTCTACAAGTTTTCTATCTTTTCTTCTAAGTATTGAGTTTTCATCTCTAAGCTTACGTGCATCAATAATTTGGCCTGGCTTCAGGGTTTCTGAATCACCCGTTTCAATAACGACTTTCATTCCAAATATTCGATCATTTTCTGCTATAAAATCAACTTTATTAGCAGACTGAGCTTCCAAGAACTTAGTATCTCCCGGATCAAGAATAATCACTTTACGCATCATTTGACGCACGATAACCTCAAAGTGCTTATCGTTGATCTTCACGCCTTGTAAACGATAAACTTCTTGAATTTCATTTACCAAGTATTCCTGAACCGCAGTTGGGCCCATAATCGCAAGAATATCTGCTGGAGTAATGGCACCATCTGAAAGCGGTTGCCCAGCTTTCACAAAGTCATTCTCTTGAACAAGAATATGTCTTGACAACGGAACAAGGTATTTCGAAACATCTCCAGTTCTTGTTTCAACTATAATCTCACGATTACCACGCTTTATTTTACCAAAGCTTACAATTCCATCTATTTCACTAACAATTGCAGGGTTTGAAGGATTTCTAGCTTCAAAAAGTTCAGTAACTCGTGGAAGACCTCCGGTAATATCACCTGAAGAGTTTCCGCCAGATCGTGGTATCTTAATTAAAATAGCACCTGAACCTACTTTGTCACCTTCGTTAACCATAATGTGTGCTCCTACAGGAATACTGTACGAACGCAACGTTTCACCTTTAGCATCGGTAACGTGGATAGTTGGATTCTTTGTCTTATCACGATTATCGATAATTACTTTTTCACGGAAACCTGTCTGTTCGTCAGACTCCTCCTTATAAGTAACTCCTTCTTCAATACTTTCATAAACAAGCTTTCCTCCAAATTCCGAAAGGATAACTGCATTATATGGGTCCCATTGACAAATGAGATCACCCTTTTTCACTTTCGATCCAGATTTTATGAAAATTTCAGATCCATAAGGTATTATGTTGGTTACAGCCGTCATTCCTGATTTCGCATCGATCAATCGCATTTCAGCAGATCGACCAATTACAACCGTATGAACTGTTCCATCTTTATCTGACCTTTCTACTGTTCTAAGTTCATCTATTTCGACTGTTCCATCGACCTTGGCTAAAATTTTAGATTCGGACGCAATACTCGATGCCGTACCACCCACGTGGAATGTACGAAGTGTCAGCTGCGTACCAGGTTCTCCAATGGACTGGGCTGCGATAACTCCAACAGCCTCTCCCTTGGTAACTTGATTACCGCTTGACAAACTCTGACCATAACATTTTGTACAAATACCACGAGGCATTTCACACGTTAAAGCCGATCGAATTTCCACTTCATCAATTCCAGCCGCTTCGATAGCACTAGCTACCTCATCTGTAATTTCTTCACCAGTAGCGACAATTAGTTCATCTGTATCAGGATGTAAAACATCATAAACACTAGTCCTACCAACGATCCTTTCGACAAGCGTTTCAACGATATCTTCATTCTTCTTTAAAGCCGTGGCTGTAAGTCCTCGAAGCGTACCGCAATCTACTGCAGTAACAATCACATCTTGGGCGACATCCACTAGCCTTCTTGTTAGGTAACCCGCATCGGCCGTTTTAAGTGCCGTATCCGCCAAACCTTTACGAGCTCCGTGAGTGGAGATAAAGTATTCAAGGATAGAAAGACCTTCACGGAAATTAGAGAGAATTGGATTCTCAATAATTGCTCCTCCTTGGGCTCCAGATTTACGTGGTTTAGCCATCAATCCCCTCATTCCAGAGAGCTGACGAATTTGCTCTTTCGATCCACGTGCACCAGAATGATACATCATGTAAACCGAGTTGAATCCTTGATTATCATTCTCAAGTCGATTCATCAATACATGTGTCAATTTGGAGTTTGTATGTGTCCAAATGTCAATAATCTGATTATAACGCTCGTTATTGGTAATGAGACCCATGTTATAGTTCATCATAACCTCATCTACCTCAGTTTGGGCCTTTTCTAATAACGTAGTTTTCTCATCTGGTACAATTACATCACCCAGATTAAAGGATAAACCACCTTTGAATGCCATGTAAAAACCTAAAGCCTTAATATCATCGAGGAACTTGGCAGTTGCCGCCATTCCGCAAGTCTTTAACACTCGGCCGATGATATCTCGAAGTGACTTTTTAGTAAGTACTTCATTGATGTAACCCGCTTTTTCTGGAACCAATTGGTTGAAAAGAACACGTCCACATGCAGTGTCAATGATTTTTCGCTCACCATACTCATAGGTTCGAAGCTTAATCTCAGAGTGCAGATTAACTTTTCCTTCGTTGTATGCTATAATTACTTCTTCAGGAGAATAAAACACCTTTCCTTGGCCAAGCATCGTGCGTGTTTCATCACTTTTACGAGACTTTGTGGTGTAGTACAATCCAAGTACCATATCTTGAGAAGGAACGGCAATTGGAGCTCCATTCGCAGGGTTCAAAATATTATGTGAAGCCAACATTAAGAGCTGAGCTTCTAATACCGCTGCGTGACCTAAAGGAACGTGAACGGCCATCTGGTCACCGTCAAAATCCGCGTTGAATGCCGTACATACAAGAGGATGCAACTGAATCGCTTTTCCTTCAATCAATTTTGGCTGAAATGCCTGGATACCCAAACGGTGAAGTGTTGGTGCCCTGTTCAATAAAACAGGATGACCTTTCAACACATTCTCTAAAATATCCCAAACAACCGGTTCTTTTTTATCAACGATTTTTTTCGCTGACTTTACTGTTTTTACAATACCTCTTTCAATCAGCTTTCGAATGATGAACGGCTTGAACAGCTCTGCAGCCATATCCTTAGGAAGTCCGCACTCATGTAGTTTCAATTCTGGACCTACAACGATTACCGAACGCGCTGAATAATCAACTCGCTTTCCAAGTAAGTTTTGACGAAAACGCCCTTGCTTACCCTTTAAACTATCGGATAGCGATTTTAATGCTCTGTTTGATTCCGTTTTTACAGCCGAAGACTTTCTTGAATTATCTAGCAAGGAATCAACCGCTTCTTGAAGCATTCGCTTCTCGTTTCGCAAGATGACTTCAGGAGCTTTGATTTCAAGCAAACGCTTAAGTCGATTATTTCGAATGATAACTCTTCTGTACAGGTCATTCAAATCCGATGTGGCAAAACGACCACCATCTAAAGGAACTAAAGGACGCAATTCAGGTGGAATAACTGGAACCACCTTAACGATCATCCATTCAGGACGGTTCACTATATGCTCGTTCGCAGATCGAAAAGCCTCAACAACTTGAAGTCTCTTTAACGCTTCATTTTTACGTTGCTGCGAAGTCTCAGTATTAGCCTTATGTCGCAAATCATAACTCAATTCATCCAATTGCAATCTTTGAAGCAATGCATATAATGCATCAGCTCCCATCATTGCTATGAACTTTTGCGGATCATTATCGTCTAAATATTGATTCTCTCTTGGTAGCGTATCTAGAATATCTAGGTACTCTTCTTCCGTTAAGAAATCAAGATAGTTTAATTCCTCTCCTTCTTTATTCTTAGCAATACCGGCATTGATTACAACATAACGCTCGTAATAAATGATCGAATCGAGTTTTTTACTAGGCAAGCCCAATAAGTAACCTATTTTGTTCGGAAGGGATTTGAAATACCAGATATGAGCAACTGGAACAACCAATGAGATGTGTCCCATTCGTTCTCTACGCACTTTTTTCTCTGTTACTTCAACACCACAACGGTCACAAACGATTCCCTTATATCGGATTCGCTTGTATTTACCACAATGACATTCATAGTCTTTGACTGGACCGAAAATTCGCTCACAGAATAGACCATCCCGTTCTGGTTTATACGTTCGATAGTTGATTGTTTCAGGCTTTAATACCTCTCCATGAGACTTTTCAAGAATCATCTCGGGAGACGCCAGACTGATAGTTATTTGATTGAAGCCGCTTTGCGGTCGTTGTTCTTTTCTTAATGCCATTGCAATTTGCTCTGAATGGTTAAATAATAAGCTTATTCTAAAGTGATGTTGAGACCTAGACCACGCATTTCGTGGAGCAATACATTAAAGGACTCTGGGATACCAGGTTCTGGCATCGGTTCTCCTTTAACAATAGCTTCATATGCTTTGGCTCGACCTATAACGTCATCCGACTTAACGGTTAGTATCTCGCGAAGGATATTAGCAGCACCGAATGCTTCAAGTGCCCAAACCTCCATCTCACCAAATCGCTGTCCACCAAATTGAGCTTTACCTCCAAGTGGCTGTTGAGTAATGAGAGAGTAAGGTCCAATTGACCTTGCGTGCATCTTGTCGTCAACGAGGTGATGTAATTTCAACATATAGATTACTCCAACTGTTGCCGGTTGATCGAAACGATCACCAGTGCCACCGTCATGAAGGAACGTTCTTCCATAATCAGGTACACCTGCTTTCGCTGTATAGGAGTGAATGTCTTCTATAGTAGCTCCGTCAAAAATCGGTGTAGCGAAAGTTAGACCCAAATTCTTACCAGCCCAACCAAGAACTGTTTCGAAAATCTGTCCAAGGTTCATACGAGAAGGTACTCCAAGCGGATTCAATACAATATCAACTGGTGTTCCGTCTTCCAAGAAAGGCATATCTTCTTGACGCACGATTTTGGCAACAATACCTTTATTACCGTGACGTCCAGCCATTTTATCTCCAACCTTAAGCTTACGCTTATTGGCCAAATAGACTTTCGCCAATTGTATGATACCAGATGGCAACTCATCTCCAACGGTAATAGCAAACTTCTTACGTTTCATCAATCCCAGGGCATCGTTAGCCTTGATATTGTAATTGTTTAGCGTTTGCTTGATTAAGTCATTCTTTTCATCATCTGTCGTCCAACCTGCAGGGCTAAGTGTTGTGTAATCCAAGCCTTGTAAGCTCTTCATTGTAAACTTAGTTCCCTTCTTGATCATCTCTTCGTTGTATTTATTAAATACCCCTTGTGATGTCTTTCCATTGACAATGCCGAATAACTTATCGACTAATCGATTTTTCAATTCCTCGATTGTCTTTTCGTTATTCCTTATCAACTTCTTCGAGAATATTCTTCTCTTGAGCTTTCGCTTTTCTGTCCTTAATTGCCCGTGAAAAAAGCTTTTTGGTAATGACAACACCAGAACCACTAGGTGGCACTTTTAGTGACGCATCTTTTACATCACCAGCCTTATCACCAAAGATGGCCTCGAAGTAATTTTTCTTCTGGAGTTGGATCCGTCTCACCTTTTGGAGTAATTTTTCCAATTAAGATGTCTCCTTCTTTCACCTCAGTACCAACTCGAATCAGACCATTTTCATCAAGATTCTTGGTAGCTTCTTCGCTTACGTTAGGAATATCTGCCGTGAGTTCTTCCATACCTCGTTTGCGTATCTCGAACTTCAAGAACATATTCATCAACGTGAATACTGGTATAAATATCATCACGAACTACTCGCTCTGATATCACAATCGCATCCTCAAAGTTGTAACCTTTCCAAGGCATGAATGCAACCATAAGGTTTCTTCCTAAGGCAAGCTCACCGTTTTGTGTACCATATCCTTCAGAAAGCACTTGACCTTTCTTTACACGGTCCCCTTTCTTTACGATTGGACGAATGTTAATAGTTGTGCTTTGGTTAGTTTTCTTGAACTTGGTGAAGTAGTAAGTTTTACAATCATCATCAAAACTCACAAGCTCTTGCTCTTCAGTTCGTTCGTATTTAATTGTAACCGAGTTTGCATCAACCTCAACAACAACGCCTTCGCCCTCAGCATACTCCATTACCCTTGAATCCTGCGCAACTAACTTTTCTAAACCAGTACCTACAATTGGAGCTTCTGGTCTTAAAAGAGGCACTGACTGACGACTCATGTTTGATCCCATCAAAGCACGATTCGCGTCATCATGTTCCAAGAAAGGAATCAAAGACGCAGCTATTGACGCAATCTGATTAGGAGCAACATCCATTAATGTAAGTGAGCTTGGCTCAACCACTGGAAAATCACCTTCAAATCTTGCCTTTACTCGATCCGTTTCAAATCCACCTTTATCATTAACTAGTGCATTTGCCTGAGCAATTGTTTGATCAT
>CALSPD010000026.1 GCA_943788145.1 uncultured Flavobacteriales bacterium | reverse complement strand
GCTGAGCGTGCACCTATGGACCATGCAAAAATACTCTTCACATAAGGCCTTTAGCGAAGCAGGCTTTAGCTTAATAATTGTCTGTAACAGCTCACTGCATTTTCAGCGTTTGTTGGATCAAAGGAAACTTTCCCGATAGCGTGCACGATTCCATACTTATCGACCTTAAAGTCGATTTTACCAGCTTTACTCGTAACAGCTTTCCATTCCATGGTACAGTACCGTTTTGGGTTAGGCATTAAGCCTCTAGGACCTAAAATCTACCTAAAGCACCAACTTTCCCCATAACGCAGGCATAGTGATAATTACATCAACATCAGTCCAACCAGCCTTTAATTTTTCAATATACTCATCTAAACCAACATAGTCAGCACCAGCATCTTTAGCCTCTTGCTCCTTATCAGGAGTACAAAGACAAAACTTTAACGTCTTTACCGGTACCGTGCGGTAAGGTAACAACTCCTCTAACCATTTGATTAGCTTTTCTAGGATCAACACCTAAGCGTACACTCAACATCAACGGAGGCATCAAACTTAGTCGTTAGAATTCCTTTAATTACAGCACTTGCATCCTTCAAGAATAAGCTTTTCTGATCATATCTTCGCTAAGCGCTTTTCTTTTTTTAGTAATCAGCCATGTCTAATTTATATTTGATTGCAACTTACCCATACTGCGAGCAGTACCTGCAACCATTTGCATAGCTGACTCAACTGTAAAGCATTTAAGATCACGCATTTTGTCTTCAGCAATAGTTCTAACTTGATCCTTAGTAAGCTTACCAACTTTAATTCTGATTCGGTTCAGCGAGATCCCGATTTAATTTTAGCGCTTCTTAGATTGAATCAGCCACAGGTGGATGTTTTAATGATAAAGTCAAATGATCTTATCAGCATAAACAGTAATGACTACAGGAAGAATTTTCCAGCTTATCTTGAGTTCTTGCATTAAACTGCTTACAGAACTCCATGATATTCACACCTTTCGCTCCTAATGCAGGACCAACTGGAGGAGACGGGTTAGCCGCTCCACCTCTGACTTGCAACTTAATAAGTGCACTTATTTCTTTCGCCATTTTTAAAATTTAGTTCAACGTTCGTGAAATCACACTCCTAATTAATAATTACTCTTTTTCTACTTGCATATAACTTAATTCTAATGGAGTTTTTCTTCCGAAAATCTTCACCATTACTTTAAGCTTCTTTTTCTCTTCATTGATTTCTTCAATAACACCAGAGAACTATTGAAAGGACCATCAATAACCTTAACAGCTTCACCAACAACGAAAGGAATGTTCAATTCGCTCTCGCTATCTGCAAGCTCATCAACCTTACCTAACATTCTATTTACTTCATTCTTAAAGGAATAGGTTCCACCTTTTTGATCGCAAGAAATCCAATAACATTTGGTAATTCCTTATCAATGTGAGGAACTTCACCAACAAATTCGCTTCAATAAAACATATCCAGGAAAAAAGATTTCTTTCTTTGACTTCTTCTTACCGTTTCTGAATTTGATAACACTTTTCAGTAGGAATAAGTACTCTGAGACACATAATCTTGCAAGTTTCAAGAGTTCAATTTCAGTTCAAGATACTCTTTTACCTTCTTTTCCTTTCCGCTAATAGCACGAACAACATACCACTTCTTGCATTTTTTGTTTCAGTCATCATTAAACCGAATATGTTATTATAGATAACATCCATGATCTGACCAAACAGCAAATCCATACAATAAATAACCAGCGAATAATGAAAGTGGCTACTAAAACAACTACGCGCTACTTTGCAAGTCTGACCAAGTTGGCCAAGCTTACTTTATTGTAATTCGTCATACGCATTCTTCTAATATATGTTTAATTCCTGCCATTTATCTTTTCTTGCACGGGTGGTAGAGAATCGAACTCACGAGCCTCTGGTTTTGGAGACCAGTGCTCTACCAACTGAGCTACACCCGTATTTAGATAATCAAGAAACACCATTTATAACCAGAAAGGTGGAGCCATAAACGTCACACTTCTATATTATAACTTATTCTTAGTCGATGAATCTCAGTAACCTGACCAGCACCAACAGTTCTACCACCTTCTCTGATCGCAAACGTAAACCTTTGTTCATGCAACTGGAGCATCAAAGTCACTTCAATAGTAACGTTATCACCAGGCATTACCATTTCACGTACCTTCAGCAAGATGAATTTCACCTGTAACGTCAGTAGTTCTAAAGTAGAACTGTGGACGGTACTTGTTTGAGAATGGAGTATGACGTCCACCTTCTTCTTTCT
Organism: uncultured Flavobacteriales bacterium; assembly: GCA_943788145.1. GTDB lineage: Bacteria > Bacteroidota > Bacteroidia > Flavobacteriales_G > Salibacteraceae > SHAN690. The sequence goes on along the minus strand of CALSPD010000026.1, from coordinate 57,723 downwards.
TAAGATACGTAAACCTCAGCTTTGAACTTATTGTGAGGAGTAACTGAACCTGGCTTGCAGATAACCATACCTCTTCTATATCGCTCTTTCTCGATACCTCTCAATAGATAACCAACGTTATCACCAGCTTCACCTCTATCTAAAATCTTACGGAACATCTCAACTCCAGTACAAGTGAAGTCAATTTCTCTTCAAACCGATAATTTCAACTGCATCACCAGAGTTAATTACACCAGCTCAATTCGACCAGTAGCAACTGTTCCACGACCAGTAATAGAGAAAACATCTTCAACTGGCATCAAGAAAGGCTTATCAACATCACGTGGAGGCATGGAATGTAAGTCATCAACTGCATTCATCAATTCCATATACTTATCTTCCCATTCTGGCTCACCATTCAAACCACCAAGAGCAGAACCTTGAATTACAGGAGCGTTGTCTCCATCATAATCGTAGAAAGCAAAGCAATTCTCTAATTTCCATTTCAACTAAGTTCTAACAACTCTTCATCGTCAACCAAGTCAACCTTGTTCATGAAAACAACGAATCAGGAACACCAACCTGACGAGCCAAGAAGAATGTGCTCTCTGGTTTGTGGCATTGGTCCGTCAGTAGCAGCAACAACCAAAATAGCACCGTCCATCTGAGCAGCACCTGTAACCATGTTCTTTACGTAATCCGCGTGACCTGGACAGTCAACGTGAGCGTAGTGACGGTTTCCGTTTGTACTCAACGTGAGCGGTGTTAATTGTAATACCACGCTCTTTCTCTTCAGGAGCGTTATCGATTGAGTCGAATGAACCGAATTCAGACAAACCTGTCTTAGCAAGACGGTAGTAATAGCAGCAGTAAGGTAGTCTTTCCGTGGTCAACGTGACCGATAGTTCCGATGTTCAAGTGCGGCTTTGGAACGATCAAAATTTTCCTTTGCCATAGTTATTAGTTTTAGTTTAATGTATTAGTTAAAATTAATAATTTTGAGCCAATGAGGGGAATTGAACCCCTGACCTCTTCCTTACCAAGGAAGCGCTCTACCCCTGAGCTACATCGGCTTTTAATCGACTTTCACGAATCGAGCGGGAGACGAGGCTCGAACCCGCGACCCTCAGCTTGGAAGGCTGATGCTCTACCAACTGAGCTACTCCCGCTTAATATCTCCTCCTTTTTCAAGAGGTTTGGTCAAAAAATAAAAGAACAACACTTACTACAATTCCAACGTGGGGAGAGAAGGATTCGAACCTTCGAAGGTAAAAACCAACAGATTTACAGTCTGTCCTCGTTGGCCGCTTGAGTATCTCCCCGATACCCTATTCAACAGGGCTAAAACATGAGCCGGTGGAGGGATTCGAACCCCCGACCAGCTGATTACAAATCAGCTGCTCTGGCCAGCTGAGCTACACCGGCATTTTTTTCAATGAACGAAAACAAAAATGCAGACCCCCTGAAAAAGGTCTGCAAATTTATACATTGTTTTATACCGAACAAACGTTGTGTGATATTTTTCGCAACGCCCAGCATTTATTAGTGTTATACGCGCTAATTTACCTGCAATAGCTTTCCTTTTTTTCGTTTTACTTGCTTTCGAAGCGCCTCGGCAGCCAAATCAGTAGCCTCTTCGAAGCTTTTACATTGCTTTTTAGCGAACATTTCTTTCCCTGGTGTCATTATTCTTATTTCAGCAACTTTATTACTCAAATCAGCAGATCTCTCTATTTTCAAATACACTTCACTTGAAATAATGCTGTCATAATAGAGGTCCAATTTGGAAACTCGATCATGGATAAAATTAATCAACTTGACATCTGCATCAAAATGAATCGAATGGACTTTCACGTTCATACTATGGTTTTTTTTTTGCGTGGGTGAGACTTAAGATAAACTTCCTTTAGCTTATCCAGAGATGTGTGTGTGTAAACTTGAGTGGCGGCCAAACTAGAATGGCCCAATAATTCCTTTATGGATTGCAAATTCGCCCCCTCGTTCAATAAATGGGTAGCAAATGTGTGACGCAAAACATGAGGGCTTTTTTTATCCATAGAAGTTACCTGCGAAAGGTAATTTTTTACGGTTTTATAGACAAGGGTGGGATAAAGTTTTTTACCCTTTTTTGTGACAAATAAATATTCACACATTCCGACCACCTCGTTCTCTTTGATCTTAACATAATCCCTGATCTGCTCAAGTAATGATTCCGATACTGGAATTACCCGTTCTTTATTTCGTTTACCCAAAACTTTTATGGATGAATCAACAAAGTCGATGCTGTTTTCAGTCAGGTTAATCAACTCGTCTCTCCGCAACCCGCAGGCATAGAAAATTATAATAATTAGTCGGTCCCGATGCCCCTCAAACGTTTGAGGAAACTCAAACTCACTCAACAGTTTCTCAATTCCTTCGTTTCTGACAAAGCTTGGAAGCTTTGTATTCGATTTTGGCCTTTGCAGAAGGCGAGCCGGATTTTTAGCAATTTGTGCGTTTCTTAACAAATACTCGAAAAAGGATTGTATTGTGCTTAACTTCCGGTTAATGCTGCTTGGGTTCAATCCCTCTTCGCTCAATTCAGCTATATACGATGCAATTTGTTTCCGAGAAACCTGATTAACCGAAGTCAACTCATAGGTAACTTCTAGAAAAGCTACAAAATTGAATAGATCCGCTCTATAGGCAATAGTGGTGTTCTTACTATACCTTTTCTCAAAGGAGAGGTGATCAATAAATGCTTGGGCTACTTCTTTGATGGGACAAACTTTAATTGCCCTAAAATAAAAAATCCGCCTCAGTGGGCGGATTTAAAAGTATATAATGTTTCTAACTATTCTTCAGAACCAAACATCTGGTTTCTGTAGATAGCCTTCAGCCTCATTTCTCTATTCTCAACAGAAGGTTTCGTGAATTTTTGACGCGCCCTAAGTTGCTTCATTGTACCTGTTCTTTCGAATTTCTTCTTGTACTTCTTAAGCGCCTTTTCAATTGATTCGCCTTCTTTTACTGGAATAATTAGCATAGTTCTTTTATCCTTTTGGGGCGCGAATCTAGGAAACTTTTCATAAATAGCAGTGTTATTTTAAAATTTCTCGAGAAATAACCAATTTCTGAATCTCTGAAGTTCCCTCACCTATTGTACAAAGCTTGGAATCTCTATAAAATTTTTCAGCAGGAAATTCTTTTGTATAGCCATAGCCTCCATGAATTTGCACTGCTTCTGTAGACGCTCGAACAGAAACTTCAGATGCGAAGTATTTAGCGTATGCTGATTCTTTTGTCACTTTTTGTCCTCTGTTTTTAAGGTCGGCAGCTTGCATTATTAAGAGTTCGGCCGCTTCTATTTCTGTTGCCATGTCCGCTAGTTTGAATGCGATTGCCTGAAATTGCGAAATTGGTTTGCCAAATTGCTCTCTTTCTTTAGAGTATTTAATCGAACAGTCTAAAGCTCCCTTGGCGATGCCTAATGCTAGAGCGGCAATGGAGATTCGACCACCGTCCAAGACTTTCATTGCTTGAATGAAACCTTCACCCTCCTTCCCAAGCATATTACTATGTGGAATACGGCAATTATCAAAGAAAAGGGCGGCTGTTTCGGAAGCCCTCATACCAAGCTTATCTTCTTTTTTTCCTCCAGAAAAACCTTCCATTCCCTTTTCAAAAACAAAAGCAGTCATTCCATGTGAATCACCTTTCTCTCCGGTTCTTACTATTACAACAGCAACATCACCACTAATGGCATGGGTGATAAAGTTTTTTGAACCATTAACCAGCCAATAATCACCATCTCTGACCGCTGTTGTATTCATTCCACCCGCGTCAGAACCTGTTCCAGTTTCTGTGAGTCCCCATGCGCCAATCCATTCAGCAGTCGCAAGTTTTGGTAAATAACGTTGCTTTTGTTCTTCGGTACCGAATTGAAGTATGTGATTCGTGCAAAGCGAATTATGGGCTGCAACACTCAATCCAATTGATCCACAGATTCGCGCCACCTCTGACACAATTGTGACGTATTCATTATAGCCTAATCCAGCTCCTCCATATTTTTCAGGTACAAATACACCCATCATTCCCAATTCACCCATTTTTTTAAATAGGTCTACAGGGAAAAACTGACGCTCATCCCAATCCATCATAGATGGCCGTATTTCTTTTTCTGCAAAATCACGAACCATTTGACTGATCATCTCTTCGTTCTCATACGCTGCAAAATCCATATAATTCAATAATTTATTAGTGTTACAATCTTTGACGATTGTTGTTCAATTAGTTTTTTCCCTCCCAAAAAATCCAAGCCAATGACGAAGCTAAAACCTACTATTTTGCCTCCAACTTGTCCTACCAATTTTGAGGCGGCAGAAGCGGTACCTCCAGTGGCTAGTAAATCGTCATGAATCATCACTTTCTGGCCCGCCTTTATTTCATCCTCGTGCATTTCAATGATGGCAGATCCATATTCTAAAGCATACTCCATTTCAACAGTTTTGTGCGGTAGTTTGCCTTTTTTTCGAATGATTGCAAAACTGCAATTTAATTCTTGTGCAACAAGCATCCCGAAAAGGAAACCTCTACTTTCTATTCCTGCTACAACTTCAACGCCTAGGCCTTTAAACTGACGCGCAATTTCTTGAGCAATTTGATGTACTAAAACGGGATCCCTTAAAATTGGTGTTATGTCCTTGAACATGATGCCTGGCTTAGGAAAATCAGGTATAGTTCGAATTGCAGCATCGATTTTATCTCGCAGAATCATTCAGTTGTTAGGTAAGGTGCAATTTTAACGTAAACTGAATCACTTATAACGTCAGTTTCTTTAATTCCTTCAATAGTCTTAAACTCTCCATGCTGAAAACGATAGTTAATGATCGTTTTCGCTTGTTTCCAGGTTAAATAAGGGTGTTTACCAAGAGAAGCAACATCGCATTTATTTATGTTAATCATGATTATTTTGGTCTCATCGATAGTCGAATACTTTATTAAGCTTTCAATCGCTTCATCTCGAATCATATAGATCTCCGTAAGTTGATCGTAGCTACGGAATCCTCCGAGACCAGTCCTCAGCTTGACTATTTCTTTTGCATAAAACGGCCCAATCCAAGGTACAGAAACCAAAGCTGCGCTATCCGCATCATTCAAGTCTATGACTGAAATTACTGGTTTTTTCTTATGGGTTATCGAGTCGCGTGGCTGAAATGCCTGGTATTTACCGGTTTTCACCTCGTTTTCTCTCGTTGGAAATTCCAAATAACCACTCGCAGCTTCAAGCCAATTGGTTGGCATGTCGTAAATTCTTGCGACATCTTCAATATTATAGAACTTGCCCCCTTTTGTTCTATAATTATCTATCCTCTGAGCAATTCGATGCTCAAGACCAAATGCTTCTAATTCTGAGACACTCACTCTGTTCAGATCGAATGATTTCCATTCGACTTCCTCTGTAGTTGTAGCCCGTATTTCAATTTCATCAATTTCTTTAAGCTTTGCCGCTTTTTGATATGCTTCAAAATCCGCGATAACAGCCAATTCTTCTTCGGTAAGTGGGGCGATTTCTCCAGGTGTCAACCGAATGAATAGATGCGTAATCGAAAGGATTAGGATCACTATTATTAATACATAAACGCCCCTTCTTTCACGCCTATTGAAGGTGAAATAATTCCTGACAATTTTACTCCAAGCAGGCATATCGGATCGTATATATCGTGATTCTACTTATACGCTTGAATCTCGCCAGATTTTATCCTTCTGAAATAATCCTGTAAATCCTTTTTGATCTCAGGGGCTAAGAAATACAATCCCAGTACATTGGGAAAGGCCATTGCAAAAATCATTGCATCGCCAAAATCAAATACTTGATTTGCGCTTATTGCAGCGCCAACGATTACAAGCAAACAAAAGAGAATCTTATATGAGGTAATTGATGCAGTGCTTTCACCGAACAAATAAGTCCATGCCTTTATGCCATAATAACTCCACGAGATCATTGTTGATAAGGCGAAAAGTATCACAGCAACAGAAAGTACAATAGGGAACCAACTAATTGTTTGCGCAAAAGCAGAGGAAGTTAAGCCGATTCCGGCTGCGTTTCCACCTGTTGACGCTGATGCAAATGCTTCACCAGGGGTAAAAGCGCCATAGTCCGAGAAAATAATGACCAATGCCGTCATCGTGCAAATTACTACTGTATCGATAAACGGTTCAAGCAACGACACAAGTCCTTCACTAATGGGTTCGTCTGTTTTAGCCGCAGAATGTGCAATGGATGCAGATCCAATGCCCGCTTCATTTGAAAAAGCTGCACGTTTAAATCCTAAGATTAGAACTCCAACAAATCCACCATACATAGCATCTGGACTAAATGCACCACCAATAATTTGACCAAAAGCCCAACCAAGATTTTCAATATTATAACCAATTACGACCAAGGCAGCGAGCACATAAATCGCTACCATAAACGGGACAATCTTATCGGTCACTTTTGCAATGCTCTTAATCCCACCGATAATAATTACTCCAACAATGACGGCCATAATTAATCCAAAAATCCAACCGCGATCGAAGAATATACTCTCAGTACCCCCTGTCACTTCAATCAACTGTTGTGTTGCTTGATTTATTTGCACCATATTACCTCCACCAAATGAACCTCCGATACACGCAATAGCGAAAATGACGGCTAATACTTTCCCAAGTCCCTTTTTTCCTTGTTTAGCAAGTCCTTCGCTCAGATAATACATTGGTCCACCCGAAACGCTACCGTTGTCATTTTCCTTTCGATATTTCAATCCTAATGTGCATTCCACAAACTTGGAAGACATTCCAAAAAGTCCGGCCATGATCATCCAAAATGTGGCTCCAGGGCCTCCTAACGAAACCGCGATAGCAACACCAGCAATATTGCCAACACCCACAGTTCCAGAAAGTGCTGCGGTCAGGGCTTGAAAGTGAGAAACCTCACCTGCGTCATCTGGGTTATCGTATTTTCCTCGAACCACATCCAAAGCATGTTTAAAACCTCGAATATTTATGAATTTCATATAAATGGTAAAAAACAAAGCACCAGCGATCAACCATATTAAAACGAATGGAACTTCCATTGAGCCAATGGGAATCGTAAAGAAGATAACCTTCATCAAGGCACCCGTTATGGGTTCCATAAAATCATTAATCGCTTCATCGACCGTCCTTACAGGCTGACCATCTTGAGCATAAGTTGCAACACTGATGATGAAAAAAGAAAGAAATCCGAAAAGGGCTTTAGGAAGGTTGAGCATAGGTTTTGACTTTTTTCAAATATATAGGAATCTATGGTGCATTGTAATCGATCAGCTTTTGCCTTAAGACCAATAATCCTTCATCGGTGTTGAGTGGCTCGTATGCCAATAAATGCTGAGCGCGAGTAATATTTAAACAAGTGGACAATGGTCGAGCCTTTGCAGCATCAGAAATTGGGGTCGACACTGGATTGAGTAATCCTACGTCAAGGCTGAAGGTTTCAGCAATTTTAAGCGCAAAATCAAAAACACTAATGCATTCAGGACCGGCAATATGGAAAATTCCAATTTCTTCTGTAGCCAATAAACGGAGCGTGGTTTCAGCAATGTCACCTACATAGGTTGGAGAGCGGAATTGATCGCTCGTAATAGATAAGTTCTTGGATTCAATTAGATTTTTTCTAATAAATAATGGGAAATTCATTCGAGCCATTTCCCTTGAGAGACCATAAACTCATGATGGTCTTATTACAACCGAATTATTGCAGCCTTCCAACACTATGCGTTCACTGTTGGCCTTAGATTTTGCGTAAATGCTAATTGGGTTGACAGGATCAAGTTCTTTATAGTCTTTGAGCTTGCCATCAAAAACAAAATCAGTCGAAAAATGAATCAATCGCACTTGATTCTCAACGCAATAACGAACGATTTCACTAACCGCTTTTACATTTACAATTTCTGTTTCTATTGGATTTAAAGCGGCATACTCGATGGATGTTATTCCGGCTGTATGGACAATGTACTCAGGTTTGATTGAACTTAGAAAGGAATAAATATCATCCAGCTTCAACCAATCAAATTGCTTAAACGCATCATCATGATATTCACGAAAGGACTTTGATGTATAAGCGAGATTGTACTTATTCTTCGCTTTTTGGACCAGATGTGATCCTATTAAACCATTCGCCCCAGTAATTAAAACTTTAGGTTTTCCCACTTATTCATCAATATGGAGCGCGGATTTTAATCGCCTGATTTGATCTGGATTACCTAATACAAACAATTTCGAGTTTTGGACTAACTCTGTGTCTGGCGATGGATTAACAATTACCTCATTTTGAGGGGTCTTATAACCAATAATTCTTGCACCGGTTCTATATCGCTTTTCTATTTCGATAATGCTTTTATGCTCGAAATCGGATGGAAGGTTCTTAAATTGTATTTCAACAAGGGTGGATTCATCCTTTCCCATCAACGAAATATGATCCAGAAATTCCATTAAATCGGGAGTTAGGACTAATGTTGCCATATGAGACCCCCCTACATTATCCGGCAAGATCACATTATTGGCCCCCGCGATTTTCAATTTATGTTCACTGCGATCATCAGATGCCCGAGAGATGATGTTTAATTCACGATTCAATTCACGAGAGCTTAGCACTACAAAAAGATTATCGGCATCCTTTGGAAGAGTCGCGATGATTGCTTTCGCCCGTGTTACGCCAGCCTTTAATAATATACTATCATCCGTTGCGTCTCCTTCAATAATGAGCAAATCCTCCATGCTTTCACGAATTACATTCACGATATCAACTTCGCGCTCGATGACAACAAATTTCTGATTATGAGCCGTCAGTGTTTTGATGGCTTGTTTCCCATTTCGACCATAACCACATACGATTACGTGATTGCTCAGATGCTCCAACTCATTCATAACCTTATAATTTTTAAAATATATCCGATATTTACCTGAGACAACATATTTGGCTACGTTACTTAAGGTATAAGCAAAGGTTCCGAATGTACCAATAATCAAAAATGAAGTAAATAATCGTCCCTCCATGCTTAATGGAACAACCTCGCTAAACCCTACAGTTGAAACCGTTATCACAGTCATATAAAATGCATCCATCCACGAATAACCTTCGATTAGGATGTAACCAAGGGTGCCGCCTAAAAGCACAACGACTAAAACCACTAAGGCATAGTATAGCTCCTTGAAATATTTAAACTGTGGGAACATGCTCTTCTATTTCACCAATTAATCAGATATCCCAAATAGTAGGACGCTTCGACTTGAAAAAGTCCTTTTGCTCGATCCAAAAAAGTAAGGCGAAATAAATAATGATTGGCGAACCAAAAGTGAAGAATGAAACATAGATGAAATAGAGGCGAATTTTGGACGACTTAATACCCCATTTTTTTCCAAGCCAATCGCAGACACCAAAAGCGTTTCGTTCTAAAAAAGACTGGAATTTATCCATCATTTGGTTAAGATAATTGATTTACCTACGTTGCAAATTACGCATTTTTTATGATCGCAATATTGAGAAGTTAATTCTATAAGTGATTGTGAATCTGCCGCGGACTTAGGTTCAAAACCAAGCTTCACCCACGATCGTACCATGCTGTTCGACTCAGCGTCTTGATTTTCTAGCAATCGTATCGCATATTCAATGAATAGATCTGAACCAGATTGTTTACCATAAAAAAACAAAAATGGAGCAAAGACATTTATATTCAACAACTGACTTATACCATTAGTTAATTTGATTGGCTTGGCTGAAATACTCTTTTCCTTGAAGGAATATCTATTATTCCAAAATTCCATCTCAGCTAATGGCAATGCTGTTAGTTCAACAATTTCACGAGTCATCAATGATTTGAAAATTTCTTGAGTTTTCGGAACAATTGCTGAGAGCAAAGCCAGCCTCCGGAATGGAAAGGCCTCTGGGCGAATTCCGCCCAATTTCCATTGCTGACTTATTGGTTTCAGATTATACTTCGCACTTAAAAAATGAAAATCGCGTTGAAGTGACTTATACTTAGCACCTTCCAATTCTTCATTCAGCAATCCAGCAACTCCGAATAACAAACATTCAATTTGCGACCTGTCATTAATGTGCTTAGCAATTATTTGATAAGGCAAGACCCTCGCTAATTCCTGAAAAGGCAGTTTATTGTGATTTTGGCCCAAATAACTACAAAAAAGCGCATAAAATGTTTGCAACCAATCGTGACCATTTAGTTTCCATAATAATTCGATGTCGGAGGTTTTTCTTTCTAGTCTTGCAATTAACAATCGCTGTAACCAACCACTAAATTTTATTTGAGGAAAATCAGCAAAGTGATTTGAGCAGGGTATTTTCTCTTTACTTGCTTTAAGCTTTTCATAGCTTAAAAGCGTATGTCTAGGAATTCTTCCCTTTAATTCAAGGGTCGGTATTGCGTCTCCCTTTTGGTTTAAAGCCTGTTCGTCATTTTCGTAAACCACGTGTAGAATCACACTATTATAAGCCGGATCAAACTGATGGTTGTGGTATCGCCACTCTGAGGCTAAAACGTGAATTTCTACATTACCAGCCCAAATCGTTTCGCCTAAACGTACTTTAGATTCTGAAAAATCGGGACCTGCAACATGATTTATGGTACCCAAAGAATCAATTTGTACAGGCAATCCATCAGCTGTTTGCAGATTAGTTCTGTTGAATAATCCATGGGCCCAAATGAATTGCAACAGTTCCTCTTTCACACTTCTTACGCTAACATTTGACTCATTTCACTCTGAATAATACTTGCTTCACGTTCAGACGCTTGCGCAAAATCTTCAGCTGAGCTGGCATAAATTATCTGCCGCGATGAATTGACTAATAATCCACAGTCCGCATTCAAAATTGATTTTAGGTCGGCAAGTTTACCGCCCTGAGCTCCTATCCCTGGCACCAATAAAAAAATGATGAGGTACAATTGATCTTATTCGTTCGAAGTATTCTTGTTTGGTTGCTCCAACTACAAACATTGTATTCTCTGCGCTTCCATACTTTGCAATACTTTCTATAGCAGCCTCGAACACATACTGTCCATTTTTCCCAGTTTTAAAAGCTCAATATCGGCTGCCCCTGGATTAGATGTTAGTCCTAGAACAATCGACCAATGATCTTTAAACTCCAAAAAAGGTGTGACCGAATCTTTGCCCATATATGGGTTAATGGTCACGGCATGGCAATTCAACTTTGTGAAAAATGCCTTAGCATATTGAGCGGCCGTATTACCAATGTCTCCCCTTTTTGCATCGGCAATGATTAAGGCTTCATGTCTCGGGATGAGCTCTATCGTTCTTCTTAGTGTCTCCCAACCCTCAATTCCCTGCGCTTCATAAAATGCTATATTCAATTTATATGAAACGGAATAGGGTAAAGTGGCCTTAATAATGGCCTCATTAAACTTAAATATGCCATTCGGATCATTTTTCAAATGCGCTGGTAATCGCTCTGGATCCGAGTCCAATCCAACACATAGGAAAGACTTCTTTCTTCTTATTAATTCAACTAACTCTTTTCGATTCATTTCCTTAACGATTAGGCCATAATATCTTCACCTGCCTTGAGCTTTTTCAGCATTCTCTGCAATATTCAATTCGTCAATGATCTTTTGGATATCACCGTCCATGACGGCATCTAGGTTATACATCGTCAATCCGATTCGATGATCTGTCATTCTACCTTGAGGGAAATTATATGTACGAATTTTGGCTGATCGATCCCCTGTTGAAACCATTGTTTTTCTTTTCGAGGCTATATCAGCATTTCGTTTATTCGACTCCAACTCATACAACTTGCTCCGCAACATTTCCATAGCAATCTCTCGGTTTCTTAACTGTGACCGTTCTGTCTGACATTGGATATAAATACCCGAAGGTTTATGCGTTAATTGCACTTTCGTTTCAACCTTGTTCACATTTTGACCTCCCGCCCCGCTGGATCGTGCGGTTTGAATTTCAATATCTGCTGGATTTATAACCACGTCCACTTCTTCTGCTTCCGGAAGAACTGCTACACTCGCTGCTGAAGTGTGCACTCGACCTTGAGATTCTGTTTCAGGCACTCTCTGAACGCGATGAACTCCAGCTTCAAATTTGAGCGTTCCATACACATCGTTTCCAGTGACCTTTAAAACGACCTCTTTATAACCACCGGCTGTACCTTCTGTGACATCCATGATGTCGTATTTCCAGTTTTGTTTTTCAATATACCTAGAATACATTCGATATAAATCGCCTGCAAAAAGGCTGGCTTCATCGCCTCCCGTTCCTGCTCTTATTTCTAGAATGGCATTTCGATCGTCATCCGGATCTTTTGGTACCAGGAGCCATTTTATTTCTTCTTCCTTTAGCGGGATTTTCTCTTCTAGTTCAGATAATTCCTCTTTTGCCATTTCTCGCATTTCGGGATCCTTTTCATCGGCTAGCAACTCTTTTGTGCTATCAAGATTGGCCAACATGTCCCGATATTCGTGATAAACCTTAACGATCACACCTAAATCGCTGTACTCTTTGTTCAGTTTTACAAATCGCGTCATATCCGCAATAAACCTCTGGATCAGTAAGCTTCAGCTCAACCTGTTGCCATCGTTCCTTAATAAATTCAAGCTTGGTGATTAAATTACTCATCTGTCCTTTTGATAAACTAATTCTTGATTATTCGATTTGATCAGCAATTCTGGTCGGTCGCTCGCTTCTACTCTTCCAACAATTTGAGCATCCACCCCAAAGGATCTTGAGATTTCCATTATGGTCTTCGCGTGTGATTCATTTAAATACAATTCCATACGATGCCCCATGTTAAACACTTGATACATCTCGTTCGAACTGGTACCGCTATGTTCCTGAATTAATTTAAACAGTGTTGGTGTTTCAAACAAGTTATCCTTTACAATCCGGTTTGAATCCAAGAAATGTAAAATTTTAGTTTGACCACCACCGCTGCAATGTATAATTCCATGAATCTCTGCACCTAGCTCCTTAAATGCCTTCATCATGATTGGAGCGTACGTTCTTGTTGGCGATAGAACCATTTTACCCGCATCCACTGGCACTCCCTCAATCTTATCGGTGAGAAAATACGGCCCCCGTGTAAGCCAATTCCTTACTCAATGTAGGCTCAAAACTTTCAGGATACAATCGGCCAACTTTTTCGTTGAATAAATCATGTCTGGCTGAAGTCAATCCATTACTGCCCATGCCCGCATTCCACAAAGTTTCATAATTCGCTTGACCCGAAGAGCTTAATCCTACGATTACGTCACCCGGAACAATTTTAGAAGCATCAATAACATCATTTCGATTCATTATAGCCGTTACCGTACTATCAACTATAATAGATCGAACCAAATCTCCAACATCTGCTGTTTCTCCTCCAGTTGAATAAATCATAAACCCAAGATCGCGCATAGTTTGAAGAATCTCCTCGGTTCCCTCGATAATGGGCCTTTATTATTTCCCCTGGTACTTCCTTTTTATTCCTACCAATTGTTGATGACAGAGCAATTGGGCCCTTGGCACCCACACAAAGCAAATCATCTGTGTTCATCACTACCGCATCTTGTGCTATGCCCTTCCAAACACTTAGATCACCTGTTTCTTTCCAATAGGCATATGCAAGCGAAGATTTTGTGCCCGCGCCATCTGCATGCATTACAAGGCATTTGGATGGATCGCCAGTTAAAATGTCGGGCACGATTTTGCAAAAAGCTTTTGGGTAGAGCCCTTTGTCAATATTCTTTATGGCATTGTGTACATCAGCTTTTCCTGCTGAAAACACCCCTAGAGGCATATTTATCACTTACTTCCATTTTTTTAGAATAAAAAAAACCGCATGGGCAAAAATCACCCACGCGGTTCTGTTATGTTATATATCTACTTTCCGTTTTTAGGAGCCTCAGGAGCCGGGGCCACTTTTGGCACATAATCGAAGCTTAAGACACTGAAAACAGTTCTTCTGTTCTTGGCATGGGCCGCTTCCTTCTCAAACTGTGGATGACAATTTATCAATTTCAGCATCCGTGATTTTCGGCCTTCTTTCACCGTATCCTACTGGAACCATTCTCGCTGGATCAATTCCTTTTTCAATTAAATAAGAAACACAGGTTTCAGCTCTTTTTTGAGATAAGATTTGATTGGACCTTATCGTCACCCCGCGTATCGGTATGTGCTGAAAGCTCTATTCTGATGGTTGGATTATCAACCAACGTTTGATATAAGAAATCAAGTGAATCCTTTGAATTAATCTTATCGTCTACTACCAGTGACCATTTACCCAATGGGTAGAATACTGCTGGCATTGGAATGTCTGTTTCGCAGGTAGCACACTGAAGTTGAAAGTCCTTAACAAATGCAGTAGATTCTTTGCGACCAACAGTAGTTTCTTGACCTTTGGCACCTAGGTAACGCTCACCATTAGATGTTTCCGTTTCCATTCCGTTCACCTCTATCGTGTAAGACTGATCTTCCACCAAATATCGATCATCGTTCTCCTCGCTTTTCGAATTCGTAATGACCTGAAACATCTGTAACAATTTCACCGATTGATCCATCTGTTCCAAGAAGCTTAACCTTAACATTTCCCAAAGGTTCCTTAGTTTCAACATCTGTGACTGTTCCTTCTAATTTGAAAATAATTGGAGGCAACATGAAACTGTAAATATCATCACCACCTTTTCCACCAGGTCGATCAGAAGTAAAGAAACCTCTATCCTTTTCTCCTTCATATATAATTGCGAAGTCGTTTGAAGATGAGTTAATAGGTGCTCCCAAGTTTTCCGGCTTACCCCATTTCAAGTCTTCTACAGATTCTCCTTTAAGTTGGGCTCTGAAAATATCAAGCCCCCCCCATACCTATATGTCCATCCGATGCGAAAGAACAAATCCCCCTTTTCATTGATAAATGGGAACATTTCATTTCCAGGCGTATTAATTTCTGGGCCTAAGTTTTTTGCTGGGCCCCAAAGTTTAGCCTTTTTATCAAAGGTAATTACCCAAAGATCTTTACCCCCCTTGACCTCCATACATGTCGGAAGAAAACAGGATCATTTCATCATCAATCGCAACTGGATGACCAGCAGCTGTGGTATCATCCACACCGAAATCTAGCACTTCTGCTTCGGCCCAGTCTTTCCCTTGCTGGCGAGCCGTATAAATCTGGCAACCAAAAGGTTTCTTTTTCTCATAACCACATCGGGTAAAATACAATTGGCTGTATTTTGAATCTAACCAAGGCGAGCCTTCGTTTGCGGCACTATTAATCGTTTCAGCTAACGGCACTGGAGCTGACCACTTGCCTTTTGGATCTCGTTGTGAGAGAAAAATATCACTGAACCCTTCGCCAGTTATTTCATCATCGCTACCTCCCGATGCTCCTGGCCGCGTTGATGAAAACATAATGCTTTCAAATTTCTTATCCGCGAAAAATGATGAGAAATCATAGTAAGATGTATTCAACTGAACCTCATTTTTAACTACATATCTAGCCGGTTCATTGCTAAGCTTTATCGCCTTTTCACATGAAGCTATGCCCTTTTCGGCTTCGGCCTTAACAGACCCAGAGGCCTTTGCCAATGATTCACGATACTTTTTTACGGCTTCATCATACTTCCCTTGCTTCATTAGTACATCGCCATAACGCAACGGCAATTCGGGACTATCGTATGCTGCCGCAACTGCTTTTTCATACCATACTTCCGCTTGATCGGCTTGTTGGATCATTCGATAACACTCGCCAATACGAAATAAAATTCGTGATTTCTCACTTTGCTTTTTCTCCTTCGAGTAGGCTTTTTTGTAGACATCAATAGCACCGAAAAAGGCCTCCGCTTGATACGTCAAGTCCGCTTCCTTCGTCCAATCCTTTTGGCCTACAGCTACTGTAGCTAATATAATGAGACAGAGTGTTGTTACTGCTCCCTTCAAATATGTCATACGTATCTCGATTCAGTAGATGGTTAATACAACATTGACTCTACATCAATGCGCAAGGTTGGCAAATCTAATGAAATATGATATTCGAACTAAGCTCAAAAAAAATGAGGCCATTAATTTGGCCTCATTTTGTGTTATCTGGTAAACAATAGCTCGCGATACTTTGGTATTGGCCACAATTCATCATCTACAATTAGCTCAAGCTTATCCACCTCGTATCGCAGCTTTTGTAAATAAGGAAATACCTTTTCACAGTAAATAATCGAACTTTCTTCAGCTTGTTCCTTAGTGTTAGCAAGCTTTCGCTCCTCAATCATTTTCTCAATATCTACCCTAATATTCGAAACCAAGCCAGAAATTTCACGGACAATGGAATCATGTGGTGCAGAAAGCAGTTTGAAGTCGGCCTCATTGTATATATCCTTCAGGCCCTTAAGTGTTTGAATTACACGACCTTGATACTCTAATGCTGCTGGGATAATGTGATTTAAAGCTATATCTCCCGCTACTCTAGACTCGATTTGAATTTTTAGCTTATAGTTTTCGTGATAAATTTCAGTTCTTGCTTCTAATTCTTCATGTGTCAAAACACCTGCCGCCTCGAACAACTTTACCACTTTTGGATCTAGATAAGCACCTAAGGCATGTGGGGTTGTTTTAATGTTAGACAAACCTCTTTTTTGAGCCTCTTTAACCCACTCATCACCATAACCATTCCCTTCGAACAAGACCGATTTGGATTGAACAATGTATTCTCTTAGCACAGCTAAAATTGCATCGTCCTTTTTCTTTCCTTTAGCTATTAAATTCTCAACTTCCGTGTAAAATTCGCGCAGCTGCTGGGCCATAATGGTGTTTAAAGCCGTCATAGGGCCAGAACAATTCGCGGTCGATCCTACAGCGCGGAATTCAAATTTATTACCTGTAAAGGCAAATGGAGAGGTTCGATTTCTGTCCGTATTATCGAGTAAGATTTCGGGAATCTTTCCAATATTTAATTTTAACTCTGTTTTTTCATCTGGGGACATTCCCTTATCCTTGACCTTCTTCTCAAGATCATTAAGAACCTGAGTTAATTGTGTTCCAATAAAAATGGATATGATAGCTGGAGGTGCCTCATTAGCGCCTAGTCGGTGATCATTACCTGCAGACGCTATGGTTGCTCTTAAAAGGTCTGAATAATCATTTACCGCTTTAATCGTATTAATAAAAAAGGTCAAGAAACGAAGGTTAGTCTTCGGTGTGTTTCCAGGACTTAAAAGGTTTACTCCGGTGTTAGTAGCTAACGACCAGTTATTATGTTTTCCACTGCCGTTTATACCAGCGTATGGTTTTTCGTGCAGAAGCACTCGAAAATGATGTCGATGCGCTACCTTCTCCATAACATCCATAACAAGGAGGTTGTGGTCAACGGCAAGATTTGCTTCTTCAAAGAGAGGTGCACATTCAAATTGATTTGGAGCGACCTCATTATGTCTGGTTTTGATCGGAATGCCCAACCGAAGAGACTCCTCCTCAAAATCTCTCATAAAGGCCACTGCACGGTCAGGAATCGAACCAAAATAATGGTCGTCCAATTGTTGTCCCTTCGAAGAACTATGTCCAAACAAAGTTCTTCCAGTCAGCACCAAATCTGGTCGAGCTCCATAAAGAGCGGCATCAACAAGAAAGTATTCTTGCTCCCATCCAAGCGTTGCGTGCACTCTAGCAACATTTCTATCGAAGTATTGCGCAACCGGAACTGCGGCATCATTAAGTGTTTGAAGTGCCTTAATTAATGGGGCTTTATAATCCAATGCCTGACCAGTATAGGCAACAAAAACGGTCGGGATACACAACACCCCACCAATAATAAAAGCAGGAGAACTAGGATCCCAGGCTGTATAACCTCGAGCCTCAAAAGTGTTTCTTAATCCACCATTTGGAAAACTCGATGCATCCGGTTCTTGTTGCACAAGCTGATCCCCTCCAAAACTTTCTAATGACTCACCAACCTCGGTTGGAGTAAAAAAAGCGTCATGCTTTTCAGCTGTTCTTCCAGTAAGTGGTTGAAACCAATGCGTATAATGAGTGACATTTTTCGAAAGCGCCCAGGCCTTCATTCCGGAGGCTACATGATCTGCGATATCTCTTTCTAATTGCTTCCCGGTCACAATGCACTCCTTGATTTTCTTGTATATATCACGAGGCAAGAATTGTTGCATCGCTTTATCATGGAACACGGAACTTCCGTAATAGTCTGAGATTAATTCAGTTGGAAGAACGGTATCTTCCATTTTGCGATTTAGAACGTGATTCAAGGCATCAAAACGAAGCTTAGCCATATATTTTCTAATTTTTGGCGAAACTAGATGATTTTAAAGGGGGGTAAGCTGAAATAAATCAACTTTATTTATCCACACCCCTGTTTTTTTTTGTTGATTTCTAAATAAAATCAAAAAAGCATAAGAATATATACAAGATAAGTCAGAACCAAGGCAATACCTGTTATTCGATCTATAGCTTGTCTATAAAGTACTACTCCAAACAAGATGAGTGGAATTAATATAAACCACCAGAAATCAATTTGCAGGGTTTGAACATTCACGGAGAGCGGAGAAAGTATTGATGTAACGCCTATTATTCCTAAGACATTAAAAACATTTGATCCAATTAAATTACCTAGGCTAATGCCAATTTCGTTTTTTCGAATGGCTATTAGCGAAGTAGCCAACTCAGGGACACTTGTTCCAAAAGCGATGACCGTCACGGCTATAATGCGTTCTTCAACCCCTGCGGCTCGAGCGATAAAAACAGCACCATCGACTAATAGATCAGCACCAACAATTAAGCCGGCAAGGCTCAATATAAGCACAATGACGCCACGGAAAAGCTCAGTTTTATTCGGAGTTTCATGGCTTTCTTCGGGTTCGAAGTCTCGTTTACCCTCTCGAATAATCCAACTGTTGTATCCTAGCAGAAGAAGCAACAATAGCGTGCCTTCCCACCGTAAAATTTCGTAATCCAGCGCAAACCCAATCAAGAGCCCACTTGACAAGAGCATGACCGGAATATCAAAGAGCAACGTTTTTCGCCTAACTTTCAGAGGAGAAATTAGACCTGTAAAACCTAGGACTAACGCTAAATTGGCAATATTACTTCCAACCACATTTCCAATCGAAATGTCAGGATGTCCCGATAAGGCAGCGTTTACACTTACTACTAGTTCAGGAAAAGAAGTGCCCAGTGAAACAATAGTTAATCCTATGACCATGGGACTGACGCGCAAATAATTCGCCAATTTAACGGCCGCACCTACCAAATAATCACCTGCAATAATTAAAATTACTAAGCCTCCAAAGAATTGAATTGAGGCCCAAAGCATTAATCCTGGTCTTTTTCGATTTGCTTCTTCACATCATTAACGGAGTCTGTAATGTCACGTTGAATTTCATTGGTCGCATTTCTAAAATGCTTGATTCCCTTCCCCAAACCTCTAGCAAATTCTGGAATGCGTTTCGATCCGAAAAAAAGAAGAATCACCATGAGAACAATGAATATCTCGCCTCCACCTAAATTGAAAAATAACAACATCATAGAGTATATAGAATCTATTACAAATGTATGCGACAAAAAAAGCCCCGAGCGAAGAATTTCGAACGGGGCTCTATAAATTTTTGCGTAATTACTTTTTCTTACTCAAGTCAACTACGATTGGAGTAGCTACACATAGAGAAGAATATGTACCGACAACAACTCCAATGATCAATGCGAATACAAACCCTCTAATTACTTCTCCTCCGAAGAAGAAGATCATAAGCAATACAACCAATGTTGATAAGGATGTATTAATGGTTCTTGACAAAGTTGAATTCAATGCATCGTTAATAACTACATCGTGATCCTGTCGTTTATGGATTCCTAGATACTCGCGAATTCTGTCAAATACCACCACGGTGTCGTTGATTGAATAACCGACAACGGTTAGAATTGCTGCTATGAAAGCTTGATCTATTTCTAGCGAAAATGGCATCACTCTGTAAAGCAAGGAGAACACTGATAAAACAATAAGCACATCATGAATCATTGCGATTAACGCGCCTAGTCCAAACTGCCATTTTCTGAATCGAAGAACGATGTACAAGAAAATAATTATCAAAGCGAAAATTGCAGACTCCCAAGCCGCTTCTTGAATGTCATCTGCTATTGTCGCCTCAACTTTCTGCGAACTCATGATTTCATAAATAGGATCAATTTGTGACAATCCTGCAGCTAACTTGGCTTCGACAAGCTCATCTGCATTCTCCAATTGTGAGTCAATCAAGTACTTCGTAGTGATCTTAACTTGATTAGAAACGCCATAGGTTTTCACCTCCGGTGTTTGAACCAATCCATCTTCGGATGTGAATTGACCTCCTAATACACTCGAAATATCTGAAGTTGAATGTGCTTCATCAAAGCGGATTACATATGTCCTTCCTCCCGTAAAATCAACGCCATAGTTCAAACCTTGCATAACCAATGACCCCATACCTACTAGTATAACAACACCTGAGATCATATAAAACAACTTTCGTTTCGCCACAAATGGAATGGCAACGTTTGTCATAATGTTCTCGGTTAGTTTGGTCGCAAACGATGGTTGAGCATTTTTCTCTAATCGCCATTCAAACAATAATCTTGTTATAAAGATTGCTGCAAAAAGAGATGTTGCGATACCTATAATTAACGTGGTAGCAAATCCTTTAATCGGACCGCTTCCAAAAATATAGAGGATAACTCCCGTAAGAAGGGTTGTAATATTCGCATCAATAATTGAACTGTAGGCATTCTTATATCCATCAACTATCGCAAGGCGAACTCCTTTTCCAGCTCTGAGCTCTTCCCTAATTCGCTCGTAAATCAGAACGTTTGCATCTACAGACATACCAATGGTTAGAACAATACCTGCAATACCAGGTAAGGTTAATGTGGCTCCTAAAGAAGACAAAACACCCATCACAAAAAACAAGTTAGCTAGAAGTGCTATATCCGCAATGATACCAGCCGAAGAATAATAAAATGCCATATACGCTAGTATGAGAATCAAAGCAATCACGAAAGACCAAAGTCCATCGCTTATTGACTCATCTCCGAGAGTCGGCCCTACAACGGCTTCTTCAATAATCTTAGCTGGTGCTGGCAATTTACCCGCCTTCAAAACATTTGCTAAATCTTCGGCCTCATCCAAGGTGAATTGACCAGATATGGAAGAGTTACCACCAGCGATTTCGTTTTCTACACGTGGTGCGGAATACACCTTATCGTCCAAAACAATTGCTATTGCTCCAGGCTCAGGTTTGTTGGTAGTATTTGCCGCCTCGGCCGTCATTGCTTTCCAAATTTTAGCCCCTTCCGAGTTCATACTCATCGAAATTTCCGGGTTTCCTAGTGGATCGCTTGATACACGAGCGTTGGATATAACATCACCTTCAAGTGGTGCCTTTTCATCTTTTGATGAAACATCAATCGCATAGAGTTGTAAGAATTTACCACCCTCATCATAAGGCTTAGCGCCCCACAAGAACTTCATCCTTCTTGGAAACAATTGCTTTACATCTTTTCTATCTAATAGTGCATTTACATCAGCTGTATCGTAAATTGACGCATAACCAACAGTTGGTCCCTTACCTGCATAATATTTTTGATCGTCTGGGTTTTGATAAATTGCTGGACGCAACACATTGAATAATGGGTTATTCTCAGCATAGTTGGCACGAAGTGCTGCAAGGCTATCTTCGGATAGCTCGCCAATACCACCTAGTCCATTTGTATCTGTGTCGTTTTGACCTTCAACTATCAAAGCCCCTTCTTCCGCCACATCATTAGAATCATCTTCGACTTCATTTGTTTCGACAAGTGCTTCCGAATTATCGATGGCAAATTCTTCTTTAACCTCTTTCTTCTTATCAGCTTTACCAAATCGCTCAGCCAACATTTTATTTGCCTCATCTAGCTTTTGATAAATTTCACTGTTATCGAACGTGAACCAGAACTCGAGCTGAGCCGTTCCTTGAAGAATCTTTCTAACTCTTTCTTTATCTCTAACACCAGGTAATTCAACTATAATTCTTCCTGTTCCAGCCTGTCGCTGAATACTTGGCTGAACCACACCTAGGCCGTCAATCCTTTTTCTCAAGACTTGTTCAGATGTACTAACCGCGGCATCTGCTTGATCTCGAATCGTTTCAAGAATTTCTTCGTTGGTCGCTTCCAATGGAAACATGTCTTTGTTTTCCCTGTTATGGAAAATTGTAGCCAAAGACGCACCAGGATTACTTTCGTTCCAAGCTCGCTCGAACAAGGTGACATAATCATCTTGAGACTCCTTCTGCAATTCCGTAGCTCGCACTAATGCTGCCTGAAAAGCGGGGTCGGTACTATTATCACTTAAAACCTTAACTAAGTCTCGAACGGAAACTTGAAGCGTCACGTTCATACCACCTTGAAGGTCAAGACCTAAATTGATTTCATTCTTCTTACAATAAGCATAAGTGAATCCTAACAAAGGATAAACCTCTTCTGCATTCTTGTTTTGCAAGATTTTTTGCTCAAAGCGTTGAAAGGCCAATTCCTCTTTTTCTGCCGATAACGTAGAATCAGGGGCTAATGCTCCTTTTAACGAATCAAGTTGAATCTGAGCTTTAACAACGGCATCTTTCTCTACACCTGAAGTGACAAAAGAGAAACTTAATTGATAGAGACAAGCAATAGTCAAGAGTATTGTGAATACCCAAATTGCGCTTTTATTCTGCATTTTAAAAGTGTATTAATAAAAAAGACCCTTCAAAAAGGGCGTGCAAATATAGAATTTCAAGTTGTTCAAATACAGGTGATTTAAATTGAATTCACCTTTAATGAAAAATGAAAAAAGACGACCATGATGATCGCCTTTTATTAAATCCATAGACCGACCTGACATAACTAATAATCAATCTATTAGCTACTAAATCACTGAATCAAGTAGGTCATTTGTTTTTCTAACTCCGTCCGCGCTTTCAATCAACCTAGCTTTTTCTTCCTCGCCCAACTCGATTTCAACAATTCGTTCGATACCACTTTTCCCTAGAACGCAAGGTACTCCAATTGAAATATCATTGAGTCCATACTCTCCTTCAAGTAAAGCCGAACAAGGAAACATTTTCTTTTGATCACAAGCGATAGCTTGAACTAACGCTGAAACGGCTGCGCCTGGAGCATACCAAGCAGATGTCCCCAATAATTTTGTCAAAGTCGCCCCTCCTACTTTGGTGTCTTCCACAATTTGAGTCATTCGGTCGGCCGATAAATATTCCGAAACCAGAACACTATTTCTTACGGCCTTGTTTATAAGCGGTACCATACCTGTATCGCTATGTCCACCGATTACCATTCCGTCCACATCGGAAGCTGGACAACCTAATGCTTCGCTGATTCTATATTTAAATCGAGCGCTATCGAGCGCCCCGCCCATCCCAATTATTCTGTTCTTTGGGATGCTAGTCGTCTTATGAGCCAGATAAGCCATTGTATCCATAGGATTGCTCACTACGATGATGATCGTTTCAGGAGAGTGTTTTAATAGATTCTGAGTTACTGACTTAACGATACCCGCATTAATACCTATAAGCTCTTCTCTAGTCATTCCAGGTTTGCGCGGAATTCCGCTTGTAATAACCGCAATTTGACTACCCGCTGTTTTAGCATAATCGTTTGTGGTTCCAGTGATCTTTGTATCAAATCCATTAAGCGAGGCACATTGCATTAAATCCATTGCCTTGCCCTCAGCATAGCCTTCTTTAATATCTATTAGTACAACTTCAGAAGCAAAATTCTTTATCGCAATATATTCGGCACAACTTGCGCCAACTGCACCAGCGCCAACTACGGTTACTTTCATTATCTAGATTTTATTGATTTCAATGTGGTTTGCAAAACTAAATTTTAGTAGGTCCTAAGCAACTTAAATTCTTCTAATCGTCCTTGTTCATAGATCATTAATTTTGTCGAATGAAAAAGCACCTGCTTTACCTGATTTTTTCACTGATTTCTATTGCTAGCTTCTCTCAAGCTACATTCAACATACCATTCGACACTTTGATTCAGACGTGTCCTCCAGATTCAGTGTTCCTCTACTTATATGCAGATTCTGGAAATTCATCGGCCTATACTTATGATACCATACCTTATAATACCGAGCCTGTAGGAGGCACTACGGTTAGTATGTATGATGACCAAATACTAGGTCCATTTAATATTGGATTTACCTTTTCCTTTTATTGCGGTCAATACACCCAGTTTTATATATGCTCCAATGGCTGGATCGGATTTAGTTCAGGTCAAACACAGACTTGGGTGGTACAAAGTATTCCTAGCACAAATGCAAATACTCCGAAAAACAACATAATGGGACCTTGGCGGGATTGGAATCCGGGCTCGGGTAACGGTCCATATGTCTCATATCAAACAGTCGGAACAGCCCCTCTTCGAAAACTTATAGTAACGTGGAGTTCTGTACCAATGTATTCATGTACATCGACCTACGGTACTTTCCAAATCGTCCTTCATGAGGCCTCGAACATTATCCACAATAATTTGACGAATGTGCCTGTTTGTACTGGTTGGGGCAATGGTGATGGTACTGAAGGAACTCATAATTCGACAGGATCGCTAGCCACAGCAGTTGCTGGAAGAAACGACTCTCAGTTTACCGTTACCAATCAATCCATTCGGTTCATTCCAACTTCACCTATCATTTGGTCAACATTAAACGGAAGTCCTTTCGCAATTGGCAATGGAGTGAACGCAACATTCAATCAATCGACTTGGGTACAAGCTCAAGGAGTTACCTGTAACGGTGATACTATGACCGATAGCGTTTACATCGCGGTAAGTTGTATTAATTTGGAAATGGACTCTATTGATGTGGACTGTACGAATGATTCAACTGGTTTTGCTATAGCAATCGATACGTCAACGGTAACTAACGCACCTTATACTTTTTATTGGATTTACGATGCTACTGGAGACACTGTAGCGATTAACACATCGGCAAATGACACCGACACGCTTGTCAATGCTGCTGCAGGATCCTATACGGTTTTCGCCTTTGGTAGTAATGGGGAATTTGCAATTGGCTTTACATCAATAAACCAACCGGATACAGTTGTTGGAGCGTTCACCTATTCAGTCGATGTATTGTGTAATGGTGATCCCACAGGTAAAGCAATTGCAGTTGACACAAACATCTATACTGGGCTTAATTGGGATGGAACTTACAGTTATTTCTGGTCTTCAGGTGGTATTGTAATCGATTCTACTTTGGGTACTGCCAGCGATATTGACACCCTTGAAAATGTTGCGGCCGGTAACTACAACGTCACAATTGATGGTTGTCTGATCCAGACTGGGTCGGTAGTAGTGAGTGAACCAACGTTGGTTACAGCCAATATTACAAACGAGACGGAGGTTTCTTGTCCTGGAGTACTAAGCTGCGATGCAGCGGCACTTGGGATAGGTGGCGGTGGAGTGCCTCCTTACACCTATTTATGGTCATCCGGAGAGGTTACTCAACAGGCCATGGGACTGTGTTCTGACTCAAATTATATAACAGTTACGGATGTCAACGGATGCGATACCACGGCATTTGTAATTATTGGTATCCCTGACAGCATTATAACAACATCGTTTGGCGACACCACGATGTGTATTACGAATGTTGCAGGTATTGCGGCCTCATCAACGGGTGGAACTCCTCCATACTCTTACGCCTGGATGCAGGATGATTTATTGGGCGATACCGTTTCTTGGAATTCGACTGCTTCTGTCAATCCAATAGTCACCACATTTTACATTGTAAGTTCTACCGATGCAAATGGATGCCCTGGTGACACAGCCAGTGTTCGCATCAATGTTCGACCTGAGTTAAATATGGAGCTGCCACTTATTGATACTATCTGTCCTTACGACACAATAGATATAACCGCCATCGGAGTCGGTGGAGACAGCATTTATACGTTCTCGTGGAGTACCGGTTCCTTTGGCCCCACCGCCACTGTGAGTCCTGACTTACCCAAATGGTTTTTCGTTACTGTGAGTGACGCTTGCGGTACTCCCCAATATGTTGACAGTGTCTTTGTGCAAGTGGGTGGCTATAGCCCCATTAAAGCAAAGATTAGAACTGAAGACGATTCTTTGTGCGCAGGCGAAAGTGTCTACCTAATTGCATCCGGTCGGGGTGGATTTAAAGGGCCAAAAGAGTATCGATTTAAATGGAATCAGAATGGTTGGGATGGAAATCCTATTCAGTTCTCACAGCCACCAAAGACTACGCAATATATTGTTACGATAACAGACCTATGTCTTAGTCCAGCAGGAAGTGATACGGTATTCATTCATGTAGGAGAACCTGAGGCACCAATGTTCTGGGCAAATCCTGAGGTTTCATGTAAAGATGCGGAAGTCACTATCTTTTTTGAGACATGGAAGCCCAACTACGAATACAATTGGAATCTAGGTGATGGTGATTTCGTTTTCAATGCACAGACCGATTCCATTCAGCATAAATATGATGCTGCCGGTTGTTACGATGTAACCTTATCGGTAACTACAGATTTCGGTTGTTTTGCTGAACGAAACATTAAGTGTTTGGTGGAGATTCTACAATCCCCAACTGCAAATTACATTCACTTTCCAGAGCATCCTTCAACGGTTGAACCGCACGTTCAGTTCAGAGACAAATCAACAGAAGCTGAGTCTATTCTTTGGTACATCGATCAATCTGAATATGGCAATGATGATGTCTTTAGATATGAATTCATCGATACAGGTTGGTATCAAGTATCGTTAATTGCAACGAGTGAAGATGGATGTACAGATACGATAAGTAAGCTTTTGCACAATACTATTGAACAGACCATCTACATCCCTCAGTCATTCAGTCCAAATGGGGATGGATTAAATGATATTTTTAAAATCGTGGGAGACGCAATTCAACCGAACGGGTTCGAGTTTATCGTCTTTGATCGATGGGGACATAAGATTTTCTACACTAAGAACCCCGATTTTGGTTGGGATGGAAAAAGTATCACTGATGGAGAATTTGTCAATTCAGGTAGCTATCCATTTATACTGCGCTATCTTGATAAATTCAATGAACCCAAACGGGTTAATGGTCAAATCGTGGTCAGTAAAACTGGTGACGCCACAGGATTAAATTGATCCAGCAACCATTTGATGAATCAACGTCTTAAATCTGTAAATGGGTATTTGGCATTCACATGAGGAATTGCAACTGATTGAAGGTTGCAAAAATGGAAGCCCGATAGCTCAAAAGGAAGTTTTCAACGCACTATATAGACGCCTATTGGGAGTTTGTATGCGTTACGCTGAAGATGATGATGAGGCGAAGGATATTCTTCAAAATGGGTTCATCAAAGTCTTTAAAAGTATAGAAAACTATAAAGGTGATGGTTCTTTTGAAGGTTGGATTAAGCGGATCGTAATCAACACCGCTATCGATAATTATAGGAGGAAAAAAGTAAAACCTGTAATAGTTGATACGGATATGACCGATCGAGTTGGTGGAAAATTAGCTGATGAAGTTGAAGAAGACAGTATTTATCAGCAAATTCCTATTAGTAAGGTTCTTGATTCGGTTCAAAAACTTTCACCAGCTTATCGCACCGTCTTTAACCTCTATGTGTTAGAAGGTTATAATCATAATGAAATTGCGGAGATGCTGAATATCAGTGTGGGCACCTCCAAATCGAACCTTTCGAAAGCAAGATTAAACTTGCGAAAAATGTTAAAACCACTGGTAGATAAAATAAGTCAAGAGTGACATATGAATTTTGATGAAATTATAAAGCAGAAATTAGAGGGACTTGAAGGTCCATTTGACGCAAAGGCATGGTCGAAGTTGCATGCCCAGCTTTCAGCGAATAAAGTGAATTTTCAAATTCCATTTATAAGTGGAATAGCGGCAAGCGTAATCCTAGGATCAATCCTGTTTACGATGCCAAATAAGGGTGCAAATACAGATTATAGGATTGAAGCTGAACTTGTTTCCAATCAATTGATCTCTACTCACCATAATGAAACAGTCTCAGAGGTTGTTTTTGAACCACAAGAAGTTCATGTAATAGCGTTAAATAATTTAGAAATAGAAGATACTAAGAAGCTACCTCCTGTTTCAAGTTCGAATAATCAAACAGAATCTTCAGCATCGACAATAGAACTTCGTTCAAATAATGAGGAGGCCAGTACATCAACGTTAAAAAGCCAAGGCGTACATCAAATTGACTTCATCGCCAAAGGAATACAATGTATAGGAACCGAAATTCAATTTAGTGCGAGTCTCTCAGAAAAAGCCAGCGTGGTTTGGCTGTTCGAATCTGTGCACGTTCAAGAGGGGCTTCAAGCCACTCATGCATTCAATTTGCCTGGAGAACATAAGGTGCGAATGGTAGTATCATTTGAAGACGGGAGCGAACAAGCATTGACGAAAACAATAGATGTATTTGAAACTCCAAGATCTACATTCAGTATCGAAAAAGACGAATTAGGTCTTTGTTACTTTAATGAAACGACTCTTATAGGTTCTCCAAACGGAAATACATATAAATGGCTTTTGGATGGTGACACCATAGGGATTGGAAGTGAATTATCTCTTCTTCTAAAACCGGGACTTCATACCATAGGTATGCTTACTATTAATCAAGATCGCTGTGCTTCCTTCGAGTCAAATGCAGTTCGCATTGAGGAAGGCTTAAAACTTTACGGCCCATCTGCTTTTAACGCTTCTGACGCTAATGGAAGAAACGATGAATGGACAATCGTAGGACTAGATGATCTACAGAGTTATAAACTTGACATTATCCGTTTAAGTACGAATCAAATCGTTTATAGCGCTACGGAAAACGCCAAATGGAATGGTTCCATATCCGGCACTGCAGAGCGTCCTTTGAAGGGCGAAGCATTTGTTTGGATACTTAAAGGAGTTGATCAATGTGGAAACCAGTTTGAAACGAAATCAGATAAGCCATTCACCTACTTATAACGAGAATATCTTGTATAAAAAAGAGGTCAATCCATAATGGATTGACCTCTTTTTTTTGTTTGTATATGTTGGAGCTTTAGACTAAAAATTACTAAACATCAATTTTGGCATATTTAGCATTCTTCTCAATAAATTCTCTCCTTGGTGGAACTTCATCCCCCATAAGCATGCTGAATGTATGGTCTGCATCAGCTGCATTCTCAATCGTGACTTGACGAAGTGTTCTAAAATCTGGATTCATTGTGGTTTCCCATAATTGCTCAGCATTCATTTCTCCCAGACCCTTATATCGTTGAACGCCTACACTAGTTTCTTTACCGGCTCCTTTCAACTCTTCTATAAAAATGTCGCGTTGATTATCGTTCCACGCATATCGTTGCGAAGAACCTTTTTTCACAAGATACAAGGGTGGCGCTGCAATGTAGACATAACCCAATTCTATCAACTCCTTCATATATCTAAAAAAGAAGGTTAATATCAGTGTTGCGATGTGACTTCCGTCCACATCGGCATCACACATTATAACTATCTTATGATATCGAAGTTTTTCAATATTTAGCGCCTTACTATCCTCTTCGGTTCCAATTCGCACTCCAAGTGCCGTATACATATTCTTGATCTCCTCATTTTCAAAGATCTTATGTTGCATGGCCTTTTCAACATTCAATATCTTTCCTCTAAGTGGTAAGATGGCTTGAAACTTTCTATCCCGCCCTTGCTTAGCCGTTCCACCTGCCGAATCACCCTCAACTAAAAATATCTCAGAAAGAACAGGATCTCGCTCGCTGCAATCGGCCAGTTTACCTGGAAGACCTGAACCAGTTAATACGTTTTTTCGCTGAACCATTTCTCGGGCCTTTCTGGCTGCATGTCGAGCGGTAGCCGCCAAAATAACTTTCTCTACGATCAATCGTGCCTCTTTTGGATGCTCTTCTAAATAATTAGTAAGCATTTCTCCAACGGCCTGATCGACTGCGCCACGAACCTCTGGATTACCCAACTTGGTCTTTGTTTGGCCTTCAAACTGAGGTTCCATAACCTTTACAGAAATCACAGCCGTTAATCCCTCGCGAAAATCATCTCCAACAATGTCGAATTTCAACTTCGATAACATTCCTGATTCGTCCGCATATTTCTTTAACGTTCGTGTCAATCCACTCCTAAAACCAGCCAAATGGGTTCCGCCTTCTCTGGTATTGATATTATTCACATAAGAGTGTAAATTTTCAGAAAATGAGGTGTTGTATTGCATGGCAATTTCAACTGGAATCTCATTCTTCTCGCCCTCCATAAACATTGTGTCAGGAATCAATTTCTCCCTTCCTTCATCAATGTATTCCACAAACTCTGACAACCCTCTTTCTGAATGGTGATGTGTAGAAATAAAATTTCCTTCATCATCAACTTCCCTTCGATCGACAATATTCAAATGAATCCCTTTGTTTAAAAAGGCTAATTCTCTTAGACGTTGGGATATTGTTTCGAAATTGTAAGTGGTAACTGGAAAAATACTTGCATCTGGCTTAAACCAAATTTGTGTACCTGTCTTATCCGTTGTACCTATTTCTTTAATAGGCTCTTGCGGTACGCCTATCTTATAACTCTGCTCGTATATTTTATTGTTGCGATATACAGTCGCCTTCAAATCTTCCGAGAGCGCGTTTACACAAGAAACTCCTACACCATGAAGTCCACCCGAAACTTTGTAAGAACCTTTATCGAATTTACCCCCTGCGTGCAAAACAGTCATTACAACCTCTAATGCAGATTTCTTCTCTTTTTCATGCCAGTCCACTGGAATTCCACGACCATTATCTAAAACCGTGATTGAATTGTCTTCATTGATCGTAACATATATCTCGCTAGCATGTCCTGCTAAGGCTTCATCAATGGAATTGTCGACTACCTCGTAAACAAGGTGATGCAATCCCCTGATACCTGTATCTCCAATATACATGGACGGTCGCTTTCTTACTGCATCTAATCCCTCTAATACAGTAATGTTCGATGCCGAATACTCGCTGTTTGGCTTTTCCTTTTCACTCATTTTCCTTCATTTTCAAAGTCGCTCAAATATAAGTTTGAAGGCTAGGTTAAAATGAATGAAATACCAATAAATACAAGGGTTTTATCAACAGTCAATCAACATTATTCTTTCCAAAAAGAATATGTGACTCCACCTAAAATATTAAATCGCTGTGATGGGTATTGATTCCATCGCTGATAGCGTTGAGCGATGACATTATTTAGATTTAAAAAGCCTGATAATCGCTCCGTATATCTGTATTCAACCCCGAGATTTACGTCTACGATGGGGTTCAGTTGATTGCCCCTGACTTCTAGACCATCATTTCCAAAAAACTCTTCCGCAGAAGTTTCATATGATTTAATCCACTGAGGACCAATAAAATGAATCTGCGCCTTAGCTATGATTTTGTTTTTAAGCTGATAGAACCCTGTTAGTCCTGCCTCAATAGCTGGTCGCTGCCAGGCTTCAAATTCGACTGTAGTCTGGTAAGATCTGTATGAACCAGAGCCAACGACTTGTAACTTATCTGCTACTCGATACATTAACTCGCCACTTATTTGAAAAACTTCGAGAGTGTCATAGTTAACTATAAAGTAATTCTCACCAAATCGCGACTTTCCTTGATTGTATTGAGAAGCATTATAGTTTACATAAAGTGGCGCATCGCGTTCAAAGTATTTCGCTGCTTGAATGTTATAGGTCAATTGATCGGATATTGCTCCTCTGAATCCTCCATAAAAGCGTATAACCTCATCGGTATTTTTAAGCGCAGTTCTACCTGCCCAGATGAACGGATTCTCCTCACTGAAATTATTCAGATTGTTGCGTTTTAATCCTCCTGTGATCCCTGCGTATGGAATGATAACGTCTTTAACTAAGTTGTATTTACCATAGGCGTGAGGGTAGATTCGAGGTGTGGTTCCCGTTTCTGTAATTTCCACTTGTATATTCGCCCCATATTCAATTCTTAGTTTTTTCCAAGTACTCACCATTATAGGTTTCACTCCCGCTATGATATTCAAAGGCTGCTGATCAATAAGACCGGTTGGCTGATAAATAAAGGAATCGCTATAATTCACCAGGTTCATATCACCCAATACACCAACGCTTAGTCTATGATCTCCAAAATATCGTGAAACATCACCATTGAGCAGAATATTATGCTCACTGTTGGCTCCATTTCGATCAGACCATCTGTTGTAGTTTATGCTGATTTGATGATTAAGACTCGTTGAATCGGTATAAAAACTTTTCAAACCTGCCCCCGCATCAATCCGCTGATAGTATTGCTTAAACTGGTTGCGAATGGCATTATCGTCTCCTAAATTCTGATCAATAAGTTCATTATACATAGCCAACGATTGATTATCGCTTAGATCATAGCCATAATATTGTAATCGTTCTCGATCATAGCCCAGTGAAAAATCGAGTGCATGCTTTTTCAAAAACCGCTTTCCACTTAATACACCATTCCATCTATTATAGGGTGCTGCAGGTAAATCCGTAAAGACACCTTGAGCTCCTCTACCATGTAATTCAAGCCCAACTGCACCATCTCTAGAACGAAGTGCATTTACATACAAATCTCCCAAATAGTTAATGCCATTTCCTACTCCGCCTCGTGTGTAAGCTCTATATAAAGGATCCAGCGGCTCACCTTTCATCGTGGCCGCCTCGATAGAATCTGGCTTGAATTCTGTTTTCACCGGTTCATTCCCGTAAAGGTATTGAGGCGCTGGTTTTGGTAGTGTTGTATCTATGATGGAAGGAGTTTCGGTTAGCTTTTTTGCATCACTAACTGTTGGCCTGTAGTCAATTTTTTCAAACAAGGTTGTACTCAACTCTTTATTTGAATCCTTCTTGGTTTTATCTTCTTGCGAATAAGCCGCGCTAACAACAAGGACCAGTAATAAGTTTATAATAACTGTCTTATTCATTCTTCAGAGTTTTTGTTGGAGCGCCTTCATTAAGGATCGAATCAGATGGGTTAAAGTCAATTTCAAAACTTTCCTTTTCAACTGGAGCAGGACGACTCTCAATTTCGACAATGGTCTTTAGTTTCTCTTCCGCCTGAACTAAAACATCTCCACCGCCTTTATAATTATCAATAACCGCCTGAAGTGTGGCTTTAGCTTGGAAAAGATCACCACGAGTCACATATATATCACCTAGCAGAATTAAGCTTTTAGCCACCCACTGACCTTCAGATCGATAACCTTCGACTACTTTAAAAATGATCGATTCCGACTCATCTAGCTTATCCTCATTAAACAGGATGCGCGATTGCAAGTAAAGCGCTTCAGCTGCCTGAGACGGGATGCCGGTTGCGATAACCTTTTCCAAATATTGCTTTGATTCGTCATTGTTACCCAATTGTAAATTTGACTTAGCTATAATCAAGTTGGCTTCATCTCTCAATTTGGCGTTCGCTTTCTCCGACTCTAGCGCAATGATGGCATTCGAAATTGCTCCTTGATAATTGTTTAACTCGTAATTACATCGCATTTGACCTATTTCCGCCTCGAAGGCATTTTCTGGATGCTCTGCGATCAATGCCAATCGTTTATATAAACCTAGCGCATTCGGGCAATCCTGATTATCGTAAGCATTTCGAGCAATATATACCAAGGACGATTCGGTGAACTTATTTTTTGGTTGATCAACCACATACTTATAGTCCCGCAGTGATTCTTTCGCTTGCCCCATTTTCATTAAACACTCAGCCCGATAAAATCTGGCATTTAAACCGAACAATGGCTTGTCGAACATATTTAGATACTTCGTAAAGGATTCGACTGACTCCTTGCAATTAGCATCGAAATACTGTGATTCAGCCGCTT
Organism: uncultured Flavobacteriales bacterium; assembly: GCA_943788145.1. Taxonomy (GTDB): domain Bacteria; phylum Bacteroidota; class Bacteroidia; order Flavobacteriales_G; family Salibacteraceae; genus SHAN690. The sequence goes on along the minus strand of CALSPD010000026.1, from coordinate 23,852 downwards.
CGTAATACAAACTATCACGAGCAGATTCGGAAAAATCCACAAAGCCCAAATCATTTATCAAAGCGTCATATTCACTCGCTTTTCCACGGTCGATATAAATGTTTTTAATCCCAATTAATGCCTCCCGTGAGTCTTCAAAATTTGGATAATCCTTAATTATTTTATTGAACACTAGGAGTGCTTCATCATCTTTACCCGCATTATAATGGGTTTGAGCAATACTCACCAAAGCCTTTCGCACGTAGCTACTACCTGGAAATTTAGTTACCACTATTTGCAAGTTTTCGAGCGCCTTTTCATCGTTACCAAGTGAAATCAATGTTCTACCAATTTCATAATAAGAGGCATCTAAATATTTCGAGGTTGGATATGTCTTGACCAGTGACTCTAAACCAATGAGTTTATCCTTTGGACGCTTTAACAAGCCCGATGTCATTGATTTTTGATATAGGGCATAGTCGGGATCACTCTTACCCAAATTAACAGCCTCGGTGTAATAGATTTGAGCGGCATCATATTGGTTAAGCATGAAGTAACAGTCGCCTATTCTCAAATTCGCATCACTGAGTTTTACTAAATCTTTTTCAGATTTAACTGAGGTAAAGCGTCTAAACCAAGAAGGTGCCTCCAAAAACTTATCTTGTTGAAAGTAGGCGTATCCCACATTATAATTGGCAGAATTAAAGTAAGGAGTTAGCGCTGCGCCAGGGGAATACACGAACTTTTCATAGGCCTTAACGGATTCAGAATAATTCCCTTTATAATAGTACGATTCGGCTCGCCAATATTGAGTCAGCGCGGCTATTTCCTTGCTTTGTGGAAAAGTCAAACTCTTATCAAAATAGGTGATGGCACCGCTGAAATTCCTATCCATGAAAAGAGAAACCCCCTTGTTATATGCGATTCGTTGATAAGCCTCTTTCAGTCTGATATCTGGCTTGGTATATTCTTCAATGGACGACAGCGCAGCATCGTAGTTCTTAGATGTCAAATAAATGTTCACCAAAAAATCGTAGGCTTCTTTTGTCCTTTCTCGATTCGGATAGGCCGAAATGTATTCCTTAAATGCAGCGATTGCGCCATCATAAGGATCGTAGCTTAATTCGTAGGAAAGTTGAGCAAACTTGAAGAGTGCATCTTCCTTAATCTTATCGTCATATTTCATTCCCGAGGCAGATCTATATGCATTTCGGGCATAGGTCTTTTTACCTGCTTTTAAATAAGCTTCACCCATCTGATAAAGCGCACTTTGAGCGATCTTATCATCCGAATAGGAAATCTTTGAAAACTGTTCTGCTGCTTTGTCATAATTACCGCTGCGATAGAGGGCGTAGCCAAGTGTGTAATAATCTTCTTTCTGCTTGTTATTTCGGCTATTCATGAAATCCTCCAGAAAAGGAACGGCTTCCTTGTATTGCTCTTTATGGTAAAAAGCATCTCCAACAACTCTAGAAATCTCAGGCTTGCGCTTTACATTTTCATCCTCTAAAAATGGTTTACCATAACTAATAACCTCATCATAGTCTTCTTGGAAGTGATAAATCTGAACGATATAATATGGAACAACATCGCCAAAAAGCTCGTGATCTTTCAAGCTTTGAAATGATTTAAGCGCGGCTGCATACTTTTTCTGTGAATAGTTAATGTGCCCTAAATAGTATGTTCCTGGGGCGAAATAAATCGAGGTTTGATCATTCATTTGGAAGAACAAACTTGCCGCTTCATCCAGATTCTTTTCTTGAAATTCACTATACCCTTTCTTGAATAAGTATTCGCTCTTTCGTGGCTCAACCAGATTGATTACCTGAAGCTCATTATAATACTGAATTGCTTCTTCCCACTTCTTTTTCCGGTAATTATAATTCCCCAGTAAGAACCAAGCGTCTGAAACCCGAGGGCTTGATGAATAATTACCAATAAACTCCTTTAATAGAAACTCAGCGTCTTTATGAAATAATTCGAGGGCACAATCCGCAACATAAAAATGAGCATTGGCGCAGATTTCTGAGTTTTGATCATCCATCACGACAATCGCCTGCTCGAACTGCTCCTTGGCAGCGCCATATTTCTGCTTTTCATATAGCTCAAGCCCTCTATTATAGGATAGAAGGTCGTTATCAAACACCATCGACATTTGAGCCATGACAGCGCTTGAAAGCGAAAAGAAAACCGATAGAATAATTATTATGAAACGCACGTATATCAGCATTTTTATGGAATGTGCTAATGTACTGGCCCACAACTCGCGCAATTGCTGGATGCTCGGTAATTTTCAACCCAGACATGTTAACGGAATTCACCAAACATCTGGGGCCTTTTCCGTATTAATTCAAAAGATCAAATGGCTCAGCACCTATACGCTCGATCGAGCCCAAAAGATGAAATCTGAAACGGGAGGATCTATGTCTACTTGCCTCCAAGACGAAGACATTTGAGCCCGATGGTGAGCCGAATGAATAATCAAATGCGTTAGTATTTCATCTAGGGTATTTGAATACGCATTGCCTTCAGTATTCCGATAGACATGCCTTGAATGCAAATTTCCAGATTCAAGTAGCTCGAAAATTTCGCTGTGAAGGGCGCTATTTATTTCATGAAGCTTATCCGAAGGATGAATCTGCCAGACCTCATATGCATAAGAACGATTAGCAATTCTACACAACCAAATATGGAGGGCATTTAAGGAATGGCTTAACCATTTCTTGACTTCTTCTGGTGAATCTGGATGAGCTATAAGAACATCGATAAACCGACCGGTTACTTCTTCGTTAAACTGAAATTGCTTATGATAATTCATTTTTTAAGCCAAATCTTTCGACTATGGAAACTTAGGGAATTTTTGAAAGTCTGGATCACGTTTCTCTAAAAAGGCATTTTTCCCTTCCTGAGCTTCTTGCATGAGGTAATACATGAGAGTCGCATCGCCTGCAAATTCCATCAATCCACGCTGACCGTCCAATTCTGCATTTAATCCTCTCTTGATCATTCTCAAAGCCATAGGACTGCGTTTCATTATGGTTCGGCACCATTCAACGGTCGTTTCTTCCAACTTGTCTAGAGGGACGACTTTGTTTACCATCCCCATATCTTCGGCTTCTTTGGCCGTATATTGCTCACATAGGAACCATATTTCTCTAGCCTTTTTCTGGCCCACATGTCGCGCTAAATAGCTGGACCCAAAACCCGCATCAAAGCTCCCTACTTTTGGACCTGTCTGACCAAATCGAGCATTGTCTGAAGCAATTGTCAAGTCACAAACAACATGTAACACATGCCCGCCACCTATGGCATATCCGTTAACCATTGCAATAACTGGTTTTGGAATAGATCGAATGAGTTTATGTAAATCTAGGACATTCAATCTAGGTACTCCGTCTTCCCCGATATACCCGCCAATGCCTTTTACATTTTGATCGCCACCTGAACAAAAAGCCTTATCACCTTCACCGGTAAAAACCACCACGCCAATATCTCCACGTTCGCGACAAATGTTCATCGCATCGATCATTTCAATGTTCGTTTCTGGTCTGAAAGCGTTATAAACCTGCGGGCGATTGATCGTGATTTTCGCAATGCCTTCCAGAAATTCAAATCGAATGTCTTCGTATTCCTTTATTGTAGTCCAATTAAATTCAGCCATTTTTTATGCTTTTAAAATATTCCTTTAAAATTATTGGGCTTTCCACTCTCGGTGTGAAAATTTCAAGAACCTGACACGCATTTGATTCCATCGAAAAAAAGCGAGGGAGAACCCTTTCAATCTCTTCTAAATTCGAGGCGCTATGATAATGTACATTATGGTATTCCACTAATCCTTTAACCGATTTGTTTTGCGAATGTTCGATAAAATCATCGCTTGTTTTATGTTGAGAAGGACCTTCGATGATTCGAAAAATATTACCTCCACCATTGTTGATTACGACTATCCTTAAGTTGGCGGGAAGCCGTTCGAATGATAAACCGTTGGCATCGTAGCGAAAGGCATGATCACCACTAATGAGTAAAACCTGAGCAACTGTTTTCATGGCCGCTCCAACTGCAGTTGAAGTGCAACCTTCTATACCACTAACGCCTCGATTTCCAAAGTATTTCACCGATGGAATCTGATTAAAGAGTTGAATATATCGCACCACACTGCTGTTCCCCATCTGAATAATCCATTCATCTGGAATGAAATCCATTATCATCTCAAATACTTTCAAATCCGAGTAAGGCGCGGAATCCAAAAAGTTCCGATGTGATTGCTCCGCCTTAAAAAAGGCACCTTTCCAAAGGGAAGAAAACCCCGAATTCTTCTTCACTTTTGACTTCGACATTCCACCTAAAATCTGAGCAGGATGCGCATCAATTATATGCGTTAAAGATTGGAATGTGTCTACTGATTCTGAGCCAAAATGCCAATGATTAACAACGTCCGCTTTATGGTTTCTCAAGAATTGTTTGAGCTTTTTACTTATGATATTTCCGCCTATAGTGATCAATAAATCTGGAACAAAGTTGGCCTCATCGGTTGAACCTAAAAAGGTTTCGAGTGTTCGATCGATGCAACTGACAAGTCCAAAATGACCAACATTTGCAGTCGATTCTGTTAATACGGCAACATTTGGATGCTCGCTCAGGGTTTTTATATGTGCCTTGATTCTTTCCTCATTTGAGTTTTGACCCATCAAAATCATGACACGTGATCGTTGGCTCCAAATCGTTAGCAAGCCATTCAAGTCACCGTCTGAAAGCAAGCGCTCAGAGCGCACAAAAGAAAAACCACGATTGACTAAAGGCCTTTCCCAATGCATCGTATTGTACAAAGGTTCGTTTAGAGGTACATTAATTTGTACTGGTTTTTGGTTGGTCCAAGCGCTTTCAAAAGCTTCATTTACCAATCGCCTGTTATACCAAGCATCGTCTTCGCTTCGTTCATTCACCAAGTCGACAGCCTTGATTAAAATCCCATCCAGCAAGTGGCTTTGCCTAATGCTTTGCCCCTCGCCTTGATCAATCCATTTTGCAGGTCGATCGGCTGTGATTACAATCAACGGTATATTTTGATAATAAGCTTCGGCTAAGGCGGGCGCGTAATTCAACATGGCCGAGCCACTTGTGCAACAAAGTAACACTGATTGCTTTGATTGTTGACTCATACCAAGCGCCATGAAACCAGCGGTTCGTTCGTCCACTATGGAAATACACCGAAAATCCTCTAGAGCATTAAAGCTGATGATCAAAGGTGAATTTCTACTCCCAGGTGACAACACCACGTCAACAACGCCTTTTTCCAAAGCTGTTTCAACAATAGTTCTAACCGAACCTATTTCAGATATATCAGGCATTTAGATGTATTGCATCTGTCATTGTTTGCATCTTCTCTTCAGTTTCAATCCATTCTGTTTTAGGGTCGGACATTGCATTAATTCCTCCACCAGCATATAAACGAATGTGTTTGCGAAATAACTGCATGCAACGCAGGTTAACAAATGCACAATTAGAATGTTTTTTGGTTTCGATCAATACATACCCTGTGTAAAGCTTTCGATCATAACCCTCGTGCTCGCTAATGAAAGCCTTCGCTAAATCGGTTGGAAACCCACAAACAGCTGGAGTTGGATGCAACTTTTCAGCTATTTGCGCCACGGAAAACTTCGACTCCCAATTAATTATTGAGCGTAAATGTCGAATACCACCAAAGTTGATTTCACCATGAGATGAAACAGCATCTTCACTCAACTCTAAGGACGATAAGATCGACTCTGTCACTACTTTTTGCTCTATTTTTTCCTTCTCGCTAAACGCTTCATTGTCCCACCGTGTCCCAGCCAATGATACCGTTTCGAATTGCTCTTGATCTTGTTTTACTAATATCTCGGGCGTAGCTCCCATCCAAATCCCAAACTCATCGGTGTTTAATAAGTATATAAAAGTGCCTGGGAATGCCTTCTTCAAATCCTTCAACCAAGTTTTCCAATTGTTAGTTTCTGCTGATAATTGCTTGGTTCGACTGCAAACAATTTTGGTCATCGTTCCATCGCAGGCATCGATAGCTTTCTGAATCAAATGCTGGTATTGCTCTTGGTCGATATTATCAGCCGAATCAATCAGATCAAACGCCAAAGAAATATCCTCAAAGGTCGATTCGAATTCCACGAAACTATATGATCTGACTTGTCCAACAAACGGTCGAACACGAATTCGTTCACCTTGATTGATGCCTGATTTTTCCAACTTTCCCATCCTCCATTCCATCGATTAGGCAGCGAATACGCAAGAAAGTTCGAGTTTATATCCATCTCAATTTATTGCTTTTGAATTCGGACAAAGTCCGAATCTATTTTCAGGAAATAGACTCCTTTGGAAAGATTTGATAGATCAACAGATTCAACCGAACTCGACACCCATCCGGTTCGAACTTCCTGACCTAGGGCATTATAAACTCCGAATTTCTTGCCCTTGTATCTTGAATCAAAAAGTGCATTAATTTTTTCTTCTGCCGGATTCGGGTATATGGTTAAACCTAAGTCATCCGGTTCTGTAATCCCAGTGATTGCTGGAGAGTGCAGTAGCGTAACCTTGGCAGTTTGCAACACAAGCTGCATGAATTCAATTTGATTTTTAGTAAACAATAAGCCACACTCATCGTCAGCATAATCCATGAAATTCATAAACATATCGCCATCGGGTTCGCTCGGACAAGAGACATGGGGAAAGTCGTTGCATCCAAAATTCGCTTCGCGTTGCCAAGGCGTATCCGCCATATAATCCGTGTTCGTACAGTCGCCTTCTTCTTGCCCCCATAAATGCCGAAGCCCAAAATAATGTCCCATTTCATGAACCAATGTTCTGCCACCATTGTATGGATGCACAGCCGTTCCTGTCGTCCCAAACGCACGTGGATCCATTACAATTCCATCGCTCGGCTGAGCAGAAACGGATGGTAAATAGGTGAATCCGAGTACATTTCCGCCTATTTCACACACCCAAATATTAATGTAATGCGGTTGCGGCCATGGTTCGATGCCGCCCCATTCGGCTCGATAATAATCTTCGCCTCCACCTATATCCGACACTGTTGTTTGCTTGCGTGTTACGCCAGTTGTGAAATTTCCATCCGGGTCCTTATCTGCTAAATGGAATCTAAATCCTGAAGTTTCGCCCGATTCACGCCATATTTCTGGAATCAATCCTTTATCATTTTGTTCCCAATTAAAGTCTCGATTGAGTACATCGATTTGGCTATGGATTTGTTCCATGCTGATGTTATCCGATTCTTCGCGATATAAAACGTGAACAACTACGGCAAGGTCAACTTGCTTTATCGAACGATCGGCTCCATAAATTCCAGCTTCGAAGGATTCAGCCAATTGTCGATTTGCTTCCAGTCCTTTGGCATATGATTCCTCCGCTGCTGCTCGCTGCTGCGTGCGCTCCATGGTGGCACATTTATGCTGCGCACATAGGTTAAATCCAAGGTGAGTCAGAAGTATTAAAACGATGTATCGCGATGAACAGCGAAGGTGAGAATTATTCAAGGATTGAATCCAGTTTTGATTAATAATACGTGACTGTCAGCAATTGCCATGATTTCGTTCAAGACTATCCCAAACCAAGCTTAAATTCGCAGTATGTCCAAAAGGATTCTATTGGTAGAAGATGAGGAGCGCTTGCTCGAAGTGGTAAAGCTCAATCTAGAGCTTGATGGTTATGAGGTGGAGTGTGCCATAGATGGAAAAGAAGCGCTGGACCAATTTCATCGACAGCGTTTTGACCTCATACTATTGGATGTTATGTTACCAAAAATGGACGGGTTTTCCGTTTGCCGATCGATCCGATTGGAAAACAGAAAAGTGCCAATCCTGTTCCTTACCGCTAAAAACTCTGCCCAAGATCGGGTCATGGGATTGAAAATTGGTGGTGACGACTATTTGGTCAAACCTTTCGATTTAGAGGAACTATTGCTTCGAGTGCAGCGCCTATTGGAACGCTCAAATTTTGACACCAAAGTTGGGTTGTCCGAACTTGAATTTGGAGGTAATATCGTCTATTTTGATCGACATCACGCCATCAACCATGAAGGCAAACGCGTGGAACTCCCTAAAAAAGAAATCAGCATCCTCCGCTTGCTTTCCGAGCGAGATGGAGAAACAGTGAGTCGAGAAGAAATTTTAGACATTGTTTGGGGGAGTTGATGTTTACCCAAGCACTCGAACAATTGACAATTTCATCGTTGGATTTCGAAAACACTTCGAACGCGACCAGCGCAATCCGATCCACTTTAATAGTATTCGAGGCATAGGATATCGCTTTGTAAGCAAACCTGTAGATCAACAATAATCCTGTGACTTCTTAATTCAGCATTTGTTTAGTTAAAAAACCATTGTTGAAAACAATAAGCAGCATCACCCAACGAAGCGCCACTGGAAGCCGTCTTTTAACCCGAACACAGATGTTATCCCAGGGAAAAAATACCGTTTCATTGATCGTTTCAAGGTCGCCCAAGTTTTTACTTTATCGAGTAAAAGGTGTCACTGAACATCCCATGCGTTTCGACTTGATCAACCTCGATGGTAAAAAAGTCCGAAGCACGGATTTAATCGCGGGGAGGGAATTTGTGATTCCAATTGCTGGATTGAAAGCTGGTGAGTATCTGTTCGCCTTAAGCTCATCTAAAGGATTGCTTAAAACAGGCGTCATCCATATCTAAAAGGTAGTGTATTTCGATTCTGGTCGATGCTCAAAAGGCTCCACTGGATTTTGCATATCCTGAATCAAGGAAGTCAATCCAGACTGAAAACTAGCCATGAATTCCGATTCTTCTGTGGAAATTACCAAGGGCATATAACCTTCTTGGTGGGAACGACAGGAATAGATGCAACTAAGCACCTCAGCTTCCGTTGCCTGAATTTCATTTAAATAGGTCCATTTGTAACAAGCGAGCTGTAAAGCCTTGGACTTCTTCGGATCATGAAAGAGTTCTGAAATAGAGCATTTCAAATCATTTGGAATCACCTTTCCCGTTTTATAGTCGATGATTCGAGTAACGTTATTGCGTTTATCTATTCGATCGGCAAAACCAAACAATCGCACATCAAGACCTGCAACGGGTAGCGTAGCTAACAAACGCTTTTCTAAATGAAGAATTTTCACGACTCCATTTGCCTTCATGTCTTCTACATCATAAGTGATGAACGTTTCAACATAGGATTTGGCGAGTTCCACCTGAACATAGTTTAAGCCTTGTTTTAAATCGGTTAGTTCAAAACTCTTCTGAAACTCAGCCTCCACCATATCGCCTAATGCCGGCAATGCCGCTTCAAGTTTTTGAATGTCAATAAATTGACCGATAAAGGGCGTATAAATCTGTTCGATTACATTGTGAATGGCTGTTCCAAATGTGCTAGCCTCCATTTCTTCCTCAACACGCTCTTGCTCTTTTAGCTTCAGCACATAATAGAAATAAAACTCAAGTGGGCTATTGATATAGTTATTGATAGCCGAAGGTGAAATGCGCGAGGCGAGTGCCTTGTTCAAATCGTCAATTACGTTTTTCGTTTTATGAATTTGCAAACCCTTTTGAGCCCCCGGTTCAATGAACCCGTCATCGGCAATAGTCTTGATGCTAACTCGCTTATTTACAAAGCTCCATTCTTGTTTCATTTGAAGAATGAAACGCGAAGGTTCTCCGCTGGTCATAGCCTCCGATGAGGTATTGTAAATCATATGGATCACTTCAGCCCGCTGTATCAATCGATAAAAATGATAGGAAACAAGCGCTTGCGTATCTTGCTTGGTCGGCAGCTTATGATGAATTCGGTGAACAAAAGGAATCAACGTTGCGTTGACCGGATTTCCCGGTAATACATCGTCAGAAGCCCCAATGAGAATGACACGTTTGAAATCGACCATACGGGTCTCTAACATGCTCATCACCTGAATGCCATCGTTGTTTCCTTGTTGAATGTTGACTTTCCCAAATCCAATTTGACGATGCATGAATTTTCGAAGGACGCGAAGGTCTGTTCCGATAAAAACGTCATTGAATTGCGAGAACACCAATTGCAATTTTTGAATATAAATAGGCAGTGCCAATGTATCCAAATGCGTAAATCCCAACTCTTTAGAACGAGACGTCCATTCCTTTAGGGCATTGGTTACACGCTCAAAGACGAAAACGAAGTTGCTTTCCCATTCAAAGAGGTATTGAAATGCACCTTCAGCAAACATGTCACCGCTGAACTGCTGTTTCATCCAAGCCTTGGAAACATATTTCCAGTTTTTAGCAATAATCTGCCCTTCCAATTGATCCCAAATTCCAGAACCACCAAACCAACGATCGACCAGCGGCAGCTTTAAAAAATCCTTTAATACCGATTGATGAAAATAAATCTCACCCGCTCGATCTATGGCCAATGCGTGCACTTGCATCCAAGCCATTACCACTTTATGTATGGTTGTGGACTTTAAGGAAATTCCAGCGCTGATGTTTAAAGCATCCTGCTGTTCCTTAAAAACCGCAAGAAAGGGTGAAAATAAATTCGGATCTGATAAAACGATAACCGTATCTCGATAGGCTTCCCTGGGTAAATTCAACACCAGATCTTTGGCGCGGAATAGTTGGCCCATATAACCTGAAACAGGATGGATATTGACGTCATAGGCACCCGTGCGGAGTCTATCAATTTTCCATTTGGCTTTTAGCAATTGTACATCGCTTCGAAACAATCGGCCAGCTTCATGGGAGATATTTTCCATGTAAAACCCATCGACATCAATGAAAATTTCGAGTTTGGCATTTGTTTGAATCCACTTTAATAACTGTTGCTCGCTTTTGTTTCCCGGCACAACTCCAATCCAACAGACCTTTTTATGCCCAAAAAAAGAAGTTAGCCGCTCATCATTCCCGTCAGCCATTTCGGCTACGTTTCTATATAACAGCCCGCGATATCCTAGCTCAATCGCATTGAGTTCCTTGCGTAATGCATCATAATAACCCGGAAGTCTTTCCCAAAATGTTCGAAAATGTTGTTCTATTGGACCTTGTTCTAAATCCGTAGTTTGATACTCGCTGATCTGTTTAAAAAGTGACCCCATGTCACCCAAATGCAAATCAACATCATTCATATCCGAAAGAAAGGTTACTGCCCACTTCGAAAACTCTTCAAATTCCTGTGGTTTCGATTCGATGGAAATATAAGCCCGATAAAAAGCGACTAAAGCTTCACCCGGTTCAATCAATTGTTTTCCGCTCAACTCTTCCATGAGTTGATCGGCAGTTCGAAACTCAACCCTTGAAATGTCAAAATCCGGTTTAACCTCTAATTTCTCCATAAGCATAAACTGCGACCTTCGATTTGGTAGCACAGCTATCAAAGCTTGCTCATTCGAATTGGCTACTAGCTCTTCGGCAAGTCGGTCGAGAAACGGAAGGCTATCTAATTTTGAATCCATTCCTGATAAAATCTAGGTACTCTTTTATGCCCGATTTACTGGTAAACGTATTTCGCAAAAGGGCAAAAATTGAAAGCTTAGCTCGGTTATCGTGATCCATGGCCTCGCCATCTTTTTCAAGCGCTCGGGCAATATCCTTGTCATGTAGTTCTTTGTGTTCCCTTCTGATTTTCTCTAAAAGCTCATCCACGCCTGCAATCTGATCCGCTCGCTTATAGTTTGATTTTGCCTTGTCTACATAACCCAGCTTCTCTTGTAATAAGCCTAAATTATTATAGGCAATACTGTCTTCTGGATCCAATTTCACCGCCACTTCGTAGTCGGCAATGGCTCCCTTGATGTCGCCAATCCAGTCCTTAATATATGCTCGACTGGAATATCGATAAGGATTGTTTGGTTCCAGTCCCAAAGCATAATCCATGTCCGAAAGGCTTTTCTCCTTGTCTTGAAGGTAATACCAAATCACCCCGCGTTCGCTGTAAATGGATGGGTTCTCTTCTTCTTTTATGGCCTGATTGTAATCGACCAAAGCGCCAGCATAATCTTGTGCTTCGAACTTTTTACGTCCTGATAAGTAGTGAGGATTGTTTGAAATCATAGTTTCGAAAATCGAATCTTTCGCTAATAATACAAAGCATTACCGTTGTCTGAGCCATTGAATTTTCCTTTGTTCCGAAAATACCCGAACAACAAGTCTTTTTTTAAAATTACGGATGAAGATCGCTTCGAGGAACTCAAGCGTACTGGGCCACTCAAGGATCACTTTGAATTTAAGGCTAAAATTCATCCCGATCGAGTGTTTATTCAGGACATGATCGAAATGACCAATGGTTTTTGGGTTGAAAGCTCAGCCGAGGAATGGGAATTGGAAAACGCTTAAATAATGTTCACCTCTCGCTCTAGGGTAATTCCAAATTGGGATTGGACGGTTTGAATGATTTCCTCGGAAAGCGCGAATATTTCCGATCCTTTAGCGCCACCATAGTTGACTAGCACCAAGGCTTGTTTGTCGTGAACACCATAATTCCCATATCGCTTTCCCTTAAATCCTGCGCGCTCAATCAACCAACCTGCGGCCACTTTCACACTGGCATTTTCGTTTGGATATCCGACAATTTCTGGATACTCGACCCGAAGTTTATTGAAATGCGCTTCATCCACGACTGGATTCTTAAAGAATGAACCGCTATTCCCAATTTTCTTTGGATCGGGTAGCTTGCTTTGACGAATCGATATGACGGCATTGCTAACAGACCGCAGGCTTAATTCCTGAATGCCCATGCGCTCTAATTCTTGTTCAATCGCGCCATAACTCGTATTGAAGTTGGCATGCTTATTTAGCCGAAAAGTCACAGATGCTATGATGGCCTTGTTTTTTAAGGCGCGTTTAAAAACACTTTCCCGATACCCAAAATGACATGATGGTAAATCAAAGGCTTGCCAGCACTTATCGTCCGTTAGGTAGGCTTCCAATTCGTGAAACACTTTTTTGATCTCCATACCATAAGCACCTATGTTTTGCATGGGAGCTGCACCAACATTTCCTGGAATCAAAGACAGGTTTTCTACTCCGGCCCAATTGTTTTGAATGCAATGCAGGACAAATTCATGCCATACAACGCCTGCTCCAACTTTCACATAAACATGTTCTTCGTCTTCGCGGATCAACTCTATTCCCGGAATTTCAACCTTTAAGACCCGGCCTGGAATATTTTGAGTGAGCAACAAATTGCTCCCCCCGCCAAGGACAAGTGCGGGATTTTCACCCTTCCCTTCAAAGTATTCGGGTAACCCTTCGCGCGTGCTAATATTCACCAAACTTTCGGCAATGCACGACAGGCCAAAAGTGTTGAATGGGAGTAGGTCTATGTTTTTGAATACTTCCATCAATAAACAATCAAGTCCATGAAAAATTCTTTTCGCTCGTGTTCTCCGACCGTGCGTACACAAACCAATTTAATCTCATAAAAACCTGGATCATTGGGACCATGTAAAGTACAATTAGCTGTGTAACCCTCCGATACTGGATTTGGTGAGATGTTTACAAAACAACCTTTTGGTAAATCTTCAAAATGAAATTTCAAGTCATTCCATTCCTCATCTCCGTCATTATAGAAGTTTATATCAAAATCGACAGCTTGTTTTGTGGCCACAAGCAAATAATCTGGAAAAGTCAGAAAGTAAAACCTCGGGTCGTAGCTCGGTTCGTTAAATAATCGAATCGTGACCTTTTGTGCAGTGCCTGAAACCGTTGTAGCAATTAAGTCAACCTCAGCTTCCGATTTAAAATCATCGGCTACTTTAACTAGTGCTGTACAGCCATAAGAAGATGATGCGCTATCAAAACTAACTTCAACTCCAATGGGCAAATCACCCGCGCTGAATGTCGCCAATGGCGCGATTGACTCAGATTCAAGCGATAAAACAACCTGAAAACTTCCCCCGTCCAAGGTCTTTAGTCCCGTTCGATTGGCTTCGAGCACAAAATCAGTTTCTTGACCGCAGTCTTCACCAAAATATCCATCCGAACAGTTGCATGCTCCATTCTCGCACACGCCCCCATTTAAACAAGTGATCGCCTTATTCTCGCAAACATCAAATTCACAAGCAGAGAGTCCAATCATTAGACTGGCAAATAGCACTAAATATTGGTTGATTCGCCTCATTTTTAAAACAATAAAAAGCCCAATTTTAGATAAAAGGCCGGTCCAACAATCCAATGGTTGGCTCGAACCGAATACAGGTTGGACGTTATAAACTTATAATCGAGCAACCCATCTTCATAGACATAGTTCAACTCCGTGGCTAACTTGCCGTCAATCAAAAATCGTTTTCCAATAACACCTTGATATCCGAGCGTAGGCATGGAAATATGAAAATACATGGAGGCCTTTTGAGCCTGTGTTGCTGCGCTCGTGATTTTCTCAAAATAACCTAGACTATGGTTTTCGAATCCAACTCCTATTTCAATAGAGGCATACAGTCCCTGAGGTGCCGGTATGATTCGATTTCTATACATACGATAACCCACCGTGGTGAGCAAGCTTTGCGTGGCACCCGGAACGATGCGATATAGCCCATTGACATTCGAAACCGCATCTGGCGTGTAACTCGAAGCCAAAACACCTAAGGTTACTGATCGTGTTCTTCCCGTTACATATTCTAAATCGAGTCCGACATTTTTCAGTCGAATACCTGATATCAAGTTGGTCTTAACTATTGTTCTCTTTCCGCGAAATCCCGTAGTCTGTGCTACAGCAGTCAAGCCGAAAAAACCCAGGATGATTATTAAAACAAATCGCATCATTTCAATTCTTCCTTTAACATGGCCATGCTATCATAAACCATTTGTGAAATCATCTTTTTCTTTAGCGATCCTTTTGAAATGCTCTTTAACTCGCGATAAACGGTTTCGGCTGTATTGGTATTTACAATCAGATGATAATACAGAATTCGACCCGGTTGCTTGTAAATTCCGATATAGGAAAAATAAGGCGTTCCATATTTCTTGGATAAATCTGTGAAATCGTGTGCGATCAACGGTGGATACACAAAAACACTTTTTGTAATGGTGTTATATCCATTTTGATTGCTAAAATTCAAGGGCGTGTTTTGAAGGTTGTTCGCCTGCAAAAACTCCTTTTTCAAACTCAATAAATCCTCGTAATAACTGGTCGTTGACTCCGGAGTTAACCGCACGATTTCCAAATCAACCTGGTTTTTTGAAGCGCTATAATTCAACTCATCTCGAAACCAATTTTCCAATTCAGCTTCTTCCTCCGAATCGTTTTGAGTATATCCCATCAAGCGCACTTGTGGATCGATACAGATGATTTTTTGTTTGATGCCTTGGCGGCTTACAAACCGTTCGCTCCGCTCGATTCGAATGTACCTGCTACAACCCGACAGCATGAAAAGCAATATGATGACACTTAAATACCTCATTGCATGTAAGAAAGTCGATTGTTAACGAATTCAACAAACCGTCCTTCGGGATAGGTTTTTAGATATTTATTGTAATAAGTAAAGGACGCGTTCTTGCCTAAATAATGTTCGGTATTGAGCGCCATGTAGAAAAGCGACACTTCATTGGAGCTCAAGGCTTCCGATAGGATTTTCGCATTACCATACGACAGCTTTTTAGCGGCCGTTACATCAAGCTTCTCAATGATGGCTTTGATTCTAAAAAAGGCCTTATCGTTGGTAGTAACCGGTTGACGAACCACCAACTTTCCGCTATTGATCTCTTTGTAATAGCTGATCCAATAAAGGGACTTGGATAGGGTTGTGTTCAGGTAAATGTTATCTGGATAATATTCCAACAACCGCACAGCATTGTATAGTGCGTGTGTATAATACGACTCGCGCATACTGTTTTCGACCATTTCAAAACGAGCGATTCGTTGTATATATTGAAAATCCTTACGCTCAAACTTTTCCACCTTTTCAATGTCTGAATAGTCAAAATTGGACATGATTTCCTTCAAGGCATATTGACGTTTTTCGATTTCTGGGTGCGTGCTCAGTAAATCGCCAAAATCTTGCGTCATTAGGTTTGACTCGCTTGTAACAGCGGCTCGATCATGAATGGCAGCGATGGCTTTCTCTGAAGTCCACGATGTGTCGAAATCGCAATATTCTGATTTGAAATACTTGTTTAATAAAACCTGTTGCGGATCACTGTCCACTAAGGTATCGGACACTTTCAGTTTTTCAAGTGCTGTAATGCACTCCATAGCGTCAAAATTTGTTGTTGCCAGCAGGTTAATAGCAAAGCCATCCGCATCAAATTCTGAATCCCGAGAAAACTGAAGCCGCCTGAATACCGCTCGATTTGAGTTTTGATTTACATTGTCATACGTGACTGCGTCCGCAGTTCGTTTTAAGTCGTTAACCGAGTGTTGCTTTAAATAATGCGAAATTTCGTGGGCCATGATAAACGCCAGCTGCGACTCATTATCAAGGGAAGCGATTAAACCTAAATTGATGATTACGGTGCCATCGGCCATGCAAAAAGCATTGACTTCCATCGATCGACTCAAGTAGAACTTAAAATTATTCTTATTGGCAGGAATGCTCACGAGAATTTCGTCACCAATGCTTTGAACGTAGTCCGTTAATTCGTTTTTCAGATAGAAATTTCCACCCTCGGCATATTCTTTTTTGAAATAGTAAATATCGGTTGCGAGTCGTTTGAGCTTTTCCGCTTCCAATTGATCGCCACCTTTAATCTGCTGCACTATGCCTTCAAGATTAAAATCATACAATGACTTAGGTAATAATCCATCAGCAGCATGAAAAGGAACGTAGTTGTTATCAATTTGAGCCTGCATCAACTGAGGAGAAATCAGGCAGGCAGTCAATGCCAATACGTAAATATGTATTCTTTTCAGCTTACTCATTATTTCCTTTTTCGGGCTGCAATCATGGTGTTGTTCAGCAAATAAGCAATGGTCATTGGACCTACCCCACCAGGAACTGGCGTAATGTAGCTGCACTTTTCAGCAACTCCTTTAAAATCGACATCTCCTGTAAGTCGATAACCTCGCTCACGTGTTGCGTCATCCACTCGATTGATGCCTACATCAACCACTACAGCTCCTTCTTTCACCATGTCGGCTGTTACAAATTCTGGCTTACCAATCGCTGCCACCAAAATATCGGCTTGCAAGCAAATCTCTTTCAAATTCTTAGTGCGCGAATGCGCCACGGTCACCGTGCAATTTCCCGGGTAAGTATTCCTACGCATCAACATGGCCATTGGACCGCCAACGATGTTACTTCTACCTAGCACAACACAATGTTTGCCTTCCGTTTCAATTTTATAGCGTTTCAACAGTTCAACAATTCCACCTGGAGTGGCGGAAATGAAACAATCTAATCCTAAAGACATTTTACCCACATTGATCGGATGAAAACCATCCACGTCTTTTGATGGTAAAATACGTTCAATCACCGTTTTATCATCGATGTGATTGGGTAGCGGCAGCTGAACGATAAACCCATCTAAATCTTCGTTTTCGTTGAGATCATCAATGGCAT
The DNA here is from genome assembly GCA_943788145.1 of uncultured Flavobacteriales bacterium. Lineage (GTDB taxonomy): Bacteria > Bacteroidota > Bacteroidia > Flavobacteriales_G > Salibacteraceae > SHAN690. The sequence continues at coordinate 6,374 of CALSPD010000026.1, read as the reverse complement.
GTAAAAGCATTTCTTGCGTAATCTCTGGAGGAAACTGAATCAATGATGATTCAAAACCGATGTCTTTACAGGCTTTAACCTTTGCGTTTACATAGGTTTCACTCGCTGCATTGTTGCCAACCAAAATAACGGCCAGATGAGGCGGACGATGACCTTGGGCAACCATTTCAGTTACTTCCACTGCCAATTCTTCTCTCAATTGTTTGGCGATCGCCTTTCCGTCCATCAATTTCATATGATCTACCTTCTTGGTGCTCCCGGAGCATTTTTCATCGACTTCATCATTTGCGACATTTTGTTTTTATCGCCAAACATGCGCATCATTTTTCGCATGTCTTCAAATTGCTTCAAGAGCTTGTTCACATCATTTACGGTCGTTCCGCTTCCTTTAGCGATACGCTGCCTACGCGATCCATTAATGACCGTTGGATTTTCGCGTTCAAAAGTCGTCATCGATTGAATGATGGCTTCGATGCCTTTGAAAGCATCGTCATCGATATCTACGTCTTTGATCGCCTTTCCCATGCCGGGAATCATGCCCATCAAATCTTTGACATTACCCATTTTTTTAATCTGCTGAATCTGCCCTAAGAAGTCGTTGAAGTCAAATTTGTTTTTGGCAATTTTCTTCTGAAGTCGCTTGGCTTCTTCTTCATCGTATTGCTCCTGTGCTTTTTCAACCAAGGAAACTATGTCGCCCATGCCCAGAATTCGATCGGCCATTCGGCTTGGATGGAACACATCAAGCGCATCCATTTTCTCTCCTAGACCGACAAACTTTATGGGCTTCTCGACCACAGCACGAATACTCAATGCGGCTCCACCACGGGTATCACCATCAAGTTTGGTGAGTATAACCCCATCAAAATTGATGCGTTCATTAAAAGCTTTTGCCGTATTGACCGCATCCTGTCCGGTCATGGAATCGACTACAAAGAGCGTTTCGGAAGGATTGATGGCCTTTTTGATGGCCTCAATTTCATTCATCATCTCCACGTCCACAGCCAATCGACCGGCCGTATCAACGATTACCGTATTTAGCCCTTTGCTTCTGGCGTATTCCACGCCTTTTTTGGCGATGTCAACTGGGTTGTTGTTGCCGCGTTCGGTAAACACTTCCACTCCAACCTGTTTGCCCACAACTTCCAACTGATCGATGGCCGCTGGACGATAAACGTCACAGGCTACAAGTAAAACGCTTCGGCCTCGCTTCGATTTTAAGAATCGCGCCAGCTTTCCCGAGTGAGTCGTTTTACCCGAACCTTGAAGTCCGGCCATCAAAATGACAGCAGGCTTTCCACTCAAGCTAATTTCTTCCGATTCGCCACCCATTAAGTTGGCAAGCTCGTCTCGCGTTATTTTCACCAACAATTGCCCTGGAGAAACGACCGTCAGCACATTTGCGCCCAGCGCTTTTTGCTTAACCGTCTCGGTAAAGTCCTTGGCTATTTCATAATTAACGTCTGCATCGAGTAGCGAACGCCTAATTTCTTTCATCGTCTCGGCCACGTTAATCTCGGTGATCTGGCCTTGACCTTTGAGCATTTTAAACGAACGCTCTAACTTTTCTGATAAACTTTCAAACATGCTTTGCTCTTTTTAAAGAGGTTGGCAAATGTAGTTTTCACAAAACCGAATCGCGAATATTGAAGCGTGAATCTTGCTAGGAAAGTACAATTTGATTGACACCCGATTAACTTTGAACCTATGACCAAGCTTTCGAGTCCAAATATGCTGTTGCCCACCGTGTTTGTATGCGGATTTGTTGTCATGGCTTTTGAAATCATTGGTTCGCGGGTGCTCGCACCGTTCATGGGAACATCAACCTACGTTTGGGTCAGTATCATTGGTGTGATTTTACTCGCCATGTCTTTGGGTTATTCCTTTGGAGGTAGCCGAGCCGATCGAAATGCGAACCAACATGAAATTGGCCGATTTATGTTATTGGCCGCGCTGTGTATCGGATTGATGAATCTTGGGAAAAATCAATTCTTGACGCTGCTTGGAAGCGTGCATTTACCGCTTTTGGTGAAATCTACTTCGGCTTCGTTCATTCTTTTTGGCCTTCCTTCCTTCTTTCTTGCCGCTTTCTTTCCTTATGCCTTGCGGCTTGCACTCACCTCTGTGACCGAATCTGGGAAACTGGCTGGGCGGTTTTATGCCACCTCGACCTTGGGTAGTATTCTGGGCACATTTCTCAGTGCAACTGTGCTGATTCCAACTTTTGGAACCACGCACATACTTTGGATTTTAGCTGCCCTTTTGATCGCATTTTCTATTTGGAATGGAGCGCTCCAAAAGCAAAAAACCGTAACCATCATAGCTTTGCTGGTGTTGGCAAGCAATATTGCCTTTTCCTTCTATCCCAGACCGTATTTGGATTTCGACTCCCATTACAACCGCATCTGGATATTGGATGCCATTGCGCAAGGCCGACCGACTCGCTATTTATCCTTAAACGGTCATGTAAATTCGGGTATGTGGGTTGACGACCCCATCGTGGCACAGCTCTATCCCTATTCAGATTATTTCCGACTTGCCGATCATTTTCACCCCAATTTCGAACGAACGCTCATGCTGGGTGCGGGCGCTTATACCTTCCCGAAGCTGTATCAACACCTTTGGCCAAATCGAGACCTTGATGTGGTTGAAATCGACCCAAAGCTTACCGAACTCAGTATGGCTTTTTTCAACTTCAACCCTAGAGAAAATACGCAGATCTTCCACGAGGACGCCCGGACTTTCTTGAGTTCGACTGATCAAACTTACGATGTCATTATCAGCGATGTATTTACATCTCCGCTAGAAGTTCCCTTTCAAATGACCACGACAGAATGTTATCAATTGCATTATAATCACCTTTCGGAAAATGGCGTGTTGATCCTCAATGTGCTTGGAAATGCCGAAGGCGATCATTCGGCTTTTCTGAAAAGTCAGGTGCGCACTGCCGCTTCGGTTTTCGACCGTGTTTTGGTTTTTGAAGTGGAAGACGGTACCAAATCCCATATGAAAAACAACATGGTTGTTGCTCTAAAATCAGCGTATGAACCCAGTTTTACGAATAGCGATTCGACCATTCAAAACATGCTTGATCAACTCCGCTCAGTTGACTTTGAAAACGCGCGCTTGCTAACAGATGATTTCGCGCCTGCGAATTGGTTGCTAAGGGAATGAGGAATTAGAAAATTAGGTAATGAGACAATTGGATAATTAGTCAATTAATCAATGGGATAATGCCGTAATGAGTCAATGATACCCCCTACCGCACCAGCGTCACTTGTCCACGAACTTGCTGCTCCCGCTGATTTATTGGCTTGACGATGAGCAAATAGCTATACGTAGCCGTGGGTAAAAGCGTGCCGTGGCTGCTGCCGTTCCACTCAAAGCAGTTGGGGCGATTGCATTGATAGACTTCGTTTCCCCAGCGGTCGAAAATGGTGTAATCCAAGGTTTCGAAACCGTAACCGAGCGGTATCCACGAGTCGTTGAGGCCATCGCCATTCGGTGTGAAGGAGTTGGGAATAAATAAGTTCAGCGGAATGTCGAGCATGCCTGCGGAGTATAAAGTAATTCTACGCGTTAAGCGCTTTTTCTTTAATTAGCTAATCTAATATCCCTGATAGGTTCCTTCTCGTTCGGTAAACACAATACCGTATTGGGCCAATTCGTCCAACACAGGTTCATACACTTCTTTGGAAATAGGCATATGAACACCGGGAGTGGAAATGACGCCATTTAAAATCATTCGGGCGGCAATGGCAACAGGAAGACCAACGGTTTTAGCCATGGCAGTATGCACCCGATCATCGCCTTCCAACACCATAAAAATCTCGCGTTGCATGCGCTTGCCATTGAGTTCATAGCCAAACAAATGATACATAACGATCATGTCTAAATCATCTTCTTTCAGCGTCCATTTTTGTTCAAGAATGTGTTGCAGAATCTGCGCTGGAGTGGCGTTTTTTATGCCAACCACTTTATTCGAAAACAGGTCGAGGCTTTCCATTTTTTCCATGATGTCGTTGTCCTGATCGATTTTCAAATAGTGCATTAGCTTTAGCTCTACCGAATCGTGGGGATTATAAGCCAAGAAGGCGTTCAGAAACTGGCGGTAGGTCAAGTTCTCAGAGTCTTCCATAACATAGGAATCGTCTGTGACTCCAAGTTTGACAAACACATCCCAAGCTTTGCAAAAGCCCTTTCCTCGCAGCGTTCCTCGATAAATCGTTGGAATATCCTTTAAGCCATAAACCTCTCGATATTTGAGTGAATCGCGGTTGGCATAACCTTCAAAACGGCCATAATCTGGGATATTGATGTATTCGGTTCTGCGAAAAAGTTGATGGTAGGGAATGTACTTATACTGCCCTTCTTGCTTGAATTTTACGGCACCGCCAGAACCAGCCAACACTACATTCCGAGGGTTCCACGCAAACTTATAATGCCATGGATTATCGTCACTTTTTGGTGCCGGCAAACCTCCCGTAAATGTTTCGAATTGAAGCATTTTGCCGCCTTGCGCTCTTATCTCGTCCAACACCCGCATGGCGCTCATGTGGTCGATGCCTGGATCAACACCCACTTCGTTCATAATGACAACATCTGCTTCTTTCGCTTTTGCATCCAAGGCTTCCATTTCCTTCGAAATGTAGGATGCCGTGACCATGTGTTTTCCAAGTGCAATACATTGCTTGGCCACTTCAATGTGCATATGGGCCGGAAGCATGGAAATAACCAAATCGGCTTTCGAAATTTCGTTGAGCCGCTGCATGTCATCGTTCACATCAAATTGAAAAGCCTCCAGTCGATTTCGACCGCCAACTTTTTGTTGGGCTAAGGCCAAATCTCGATCGCCCACACGCACCTGCCAGTCTTGGGTTGGCGCCTGTTCAGCCAAATATTCGATCAATACAGACGCACTCATACCAGCGCCAAAAACCAAGATGTTTTTACTTCCTTTTTCCATTGCGGGCGAAGGTAAATAAGCGCCAGCCACACACAATTTAAATTTACATAGCAATGGATAGGATGGTTTTCTTTAAGCTTGTAAACCCCTGTGAATCAACTAACCATTATGATAACAAATCGTTTAAAACTTCTTCAGCTCCTTTCTTTCGCCTTGATCATGGTCTTGATAAGCTCATGCAGCACAAGTCTAGACGTGGCCAATGACGGATGGATACAAAAACGGAAATACCGTCAAGGCATTCATGTCAATTTAAACACTATGCGAAGCGCAATAGCTAACGTAACATTTACGCCAGCCGAAGGACTAGAATCGACACCACTCAACCCTGATATGTTGGAAGAAAAGGATGAAATTTCATGCGAGGATTTTCCAACAAAACGTGTATTTAATCCTTTTGACTTAAGCGCAATTCCAGAGAAAATTTTGGAAAAAAAGCAAGCCTTAAAAGCTGAATTACGAAGTACTGAAGTTGTCATTCAATACTCGGATGAACAGGACATAATTAAGGAACCCGAATCGGTCGATGGGCGAACGGTAACGAGTAAATACAAACGCGGAGGAAAGATTGCACTTGTCTTTGCCATAGCCTATGGAGTCTTGGCCTTTTTGGGATTTTGGATTGCCACCCTCGGCTTTCCCGCGTTAAGCATCCTCTTTTTTCTAATGACCTTAATTAGTTTTTTCACGGCCCTCATTTTAGGCATGAAAAACAGAAAAATGTCGAAAGCAGCGCGAGCGGCATTGCTAGTGCTGCTATTCACCTTCATTTTGTATTCGACTATATCAACGGTAATACAGGTGATTTACGCCCCTTCTATTCTCTTGGATTAAGGCAAGGCGGTTTACTTGTAAACTTGAAACGCGCTCTTCTCCGTGTTGCCGTGTTCATCGGTAATCATGAGGATATGCGCGCCCGATTCGAGTTGCACAGAAAGTTGGTGATTTCCTGTGGTTTGTCCCACAAATCGGTCATCGACATGCCAAAACAAACTTGCTTCGGAATCGACATGTGTGGCTTGCAACACCACCTCTTCAAACTGACCCGACAGGTTTTTCGGAATAATAATCTCTGAACCGGTTTCAGGATAAATTACCGCTAATTGGCGCTGATCTTGTTTGTCGCTGCAAGAGGATGAAAAAGGCGGTAAAGGCCTATAATTTGGGTGTTTGAACGCGTAAAAGTATGCAGCCACGGGATCGAGGTTAAACAAAATACTATCGTGGGTCGGTCCATTGGCGCAATCATAGAAAACCCGCTCGTTGCGCTCATTAAGCACGGCAAGGCTGTGGTTTTCGCATAAACTTGGGTGCTTAGCCTCCGTGGGTATTTCGACCGAATCTTTGGGGCAAAATTGAGAAGCGGCCATTCCAGTGACAGCGCAAAGCGTTGTGTATTTTAAATTGC
>CALSPD010000025.1 GCA_943788145.1 uncultured Flavobacteriales bacterium | reverse complement strand
ATAAAAAGTAATAATATCTGATATTAGATATTCAAAACAGCTTATTAAAAGAACAAAATTACTTTTCCATAAGTGTCCATTTTTATTTGGAGATTTAGGTTCTGGAAGGACGAGATTCTTATAGATAAGTTTTTTCTGATCTTCAGTTGGTTCCAATGTTTCCCCTTCCGCAGGTATTTCAAGTCCAGCCTTTTTAAATGCTGCAGTTATCGCTGAAATGTAGTTTTAAAATCCTGTTCATCTTCTTTTTCAATGATAGGTTTTAGATGGCTAACAAAGTTCATAATATCTTCTAATCCGCTCTTATACGAATATTTTATATCTAGAAACTTGTAGAGTTTAGGATTTTCAATTTTCTTCTTTTCCATTTACTTTTTTTTAATTGCAACCAACGGCTCGAATATGCGTAGTGCGGGATTTCAAGGCACTTCACTATCAAAAAACGCTACATTGTTTATTAAATGTTTTAATGCTCAAATCTACCAAATCGCCCCGCATTACGTATATTTATTGTTAGCGTTTCGTTATTTTTCATTTCTCGGTATAACAATCTTTTTTATATTCTTAATTATCAATATATTGTACGATATAATCAATATCAAAATTAATGATATACCAAATAATAGTATGTAGTTCTTGTTTGCTGTAAAATCAAATAAATTAATGATTTTTTCTAAATAGTAATTCCTTATAAAATTGCTAATTATTAATGATGTAATTATTGATATAACAGTAGTTAAACTGATAAAAACTTGATAAAACTTTGCAATTCTATTATGATTATAACCAATATTATACAAATTCAAGAGTAACTCTTTATTCCTCTGAATTAGTAAATTGAGACTTAATAGAATAAATGAGATAGATAGAATAATAATTACAAGAGCAATAAAAAACACAAAAAACATAGCAGATTTAAAGAAAAACACAAGTTTACTAAACTCTAATTTTTCCTTATTTATTGAATAATTATTTTTATTGAAATATTCAAAGATAGTTTTATCTGATGGGTCATTAAACTCAATTAAAACACGACTTGTTTTGTTTCTACTTAAGTTGCCAAATTCTTTATTTGCCCAAGATAAAAACTCTGATGGAACTAATATTGAATTTACCTTATTTGAGAAACCTACAATTTTACTTTTATAGTCTTTGGATTTATGATTACCTGAGACCTGAATGTTGAATTCAATCTGTGAAATAGTATTTTTTGATAGGACAGGTAAACCCTGACTTTCAGCGAAGCCAAAATTATAAAGGTTTAAATAGTTCTCTGGAATTATTATTGGTATAAAATCTAACGCAGGTTCCCATTTCCATTCATCTGTTTCTACATCGAGATAAGTGTCAGAAATACTCTCAAAAAATAAATCTGTATAGAATACTGGAATAGTTTCTGTCTTTTTTGAATAAGCGTTTATTTTAAAGGTTGCACTATTAAATTTTGAAATACTTTTTGTGAATGATTGATTTTCTAATTCTTTAATTTCTTATTTGTAAAATAAATTTTCTCCTTATCTATTGTTTTAAATACTGATATATTTTTACTTATCACAGCAGATTTACTTTTAAACATATCTGTCTGTTGAGACAAAAGAGGTTTAATATCAAAATAAAATTGCGCTGTTACTAATATGATTGTAATACCAACAAATATGGTTAGTGCATACCCAATTATTTGCGATGCAACAAGCGTTCTTTTTTGTAGTTTAAATAGCATATTTACAAGTTTAGAACTTTATCAAAAGTTAACACATTCATTTCATCTAATGATGTCATAATCAAACTTGCATTCTGTTTATTAACTTCTCGAACAATTATATGTGTAATTAATTTTATGTTTTCCCTATCTAAATGACTAAAAGGTTCATCTAATAATATAAACTCAAAAGGTTGACATAACGCTCTTATTATTGCAACTCTTTGCTTTTGACCTAAGGATAACTTTTTGACTAAACTATTCCTTTTATGTCCCAACAATACTTTCTCTATAAATATGTCAATTTCTTCAACAGTTTTATTGTTTGTCAAGGTGTTTTTAAGTTGAATATTTTCAAATACTGTTAAGTTTGGAAATAATTTAAAGTCTTGAAAAACATAACTTATTTTTGATTTGCGAAAATCAAACACTTTATTATTAGAAATTCCATTGTAATTTATAGTACCATTAAAATTGTTATTGCTACCGTAGATAAAATTTAATAAGGATGTTTTTCCGTGACCAGAATTTGCTTTAATTAAGTACTTTTTTCCTTTTTCAAACAACACACTTTCTTGCATATATATATCAGATGCTGATATTTCAGCATCCGACATATATGTAGGTTTAATATTATTTAATTCTATTAACATAATTACAAGGACATAAAGTATTTGTAATTATCATCAATGCTAGAAATAATAGTATTTAAACTATTACTTTCATTTTCTTTTGTGTTAAATATTATTTCAATAGAGTTATTATCAACTTGTTTTAATTCAACACTTTTAGCAAAATCATTCCAAATTTTAATCATCTTTTCTTCATTATCATTTAGGTTGTTTTTAATTTCTTTCTTGATGTCTTTTGGATATTCATCGTAGTTTAGATTTAAAAATGAATAAAAATTGCTATTTGTTATGTCTGAACTAATATCTGAACTTCCAAGATTATTTGAACTATATCCACCATCTTTAAATGCTTTGATGCTTTTTTTATCGTTTGTTATAAAGCAGATATTCTCATTAAATGAGAAATATGCAGGGTATCTATTATCAATCGTAAATTCATAGTAATCACTACGCTTATTCATCTCATCCTCGGGTATTTTACCGATTAACTTTTCAACTATTTTTTTGTCATTAATATCGATAACCAATCCCATTAATGGTAAATATTCTTCTTTCGTTGTTTCTACATATTTACCGTAATCCCATCCGCCTTCGTACCAATTAATCTTACTATCATTTGCAATGGCGGTTTCAACTGTTCCTCCATTGTTAATAATATTTTTTATATCGATGCAATATCTTCTTGAGTAACTTTCAGCTTGAATTGTTTTCCCTTGGTTTAATAGTTCCTTGTCTTCAGATGATAAATAACCTGCTTTACTTATTTCATATCTTTCATCTAATAACTCTGCTTCATTTTCATTAAACCCATATCCATACGCCATATATGTATATTCCACATTCTCAAAGCCAAACAAACTATATACTGCATTACCTTTGATATTTTCAAATAAATCCTTTAAATCTAATTCCGTTTCTCTTTCAAACTCTGATTGTATTTTTTCAAAGTCATCGTCTTGTTCAATTATATTATAATATGACACTGGATTTAGTGATATACTTGCAATAGCAAAACTCTGTTTTGGGAAATAATTAAGTAATTGATTGTTAAATGAATTTTTCCACACATCATTTTCTTCCATCATCTTTTGAATTTCACTATTTGGTGTGAATTGAGTTAACAATGAAATATTATTATCTTCAAAATTCAAAAATGATGATATATAATTGTCGGTTATATCAAAGTCAATTTCCTTTTCAATCTTTTTAAAATTGTAATTGTCCTCAAATAGATTTGATGAAAACCATACACTTATATCTTTTTTGTTTTTATAAAAATTATTGAAATTTTCATTAGCCGTAATTTGGTCTTTTTCTGTTAATTCCATTAAAGTTTCAACTTCTAAATCCAAATGCTCTCTACTGCTATAATTTTGTGCAATTAATAAAACAGCCTTGTTTTCATCCCATCCAATAACAGCTTCGTTTTCTATTAGAGTGTAACTATAGTTTTTCTCTTTTTCAATGTCAAATTCAATTTCTAACTCGTCTAATATGTCTTCTATAAATTCAGCAAACTTTTCTTGGTTCTTAATTTCTGCTGAGAAACTAATAAACTTCTCATCTTCGGCTTCATCCACATAATAAGCAAATACATCAGTCTTGAAATTAATACCAGATATTGTCGGGTCTTCAATTAAATCATCAATAATTTTAGAAACATTTTTGTTTTCGTTTCTAATCTCTTTCTCTAAAGTCTTGAAAAATTTAAATTCTGATATTTCATTCAGCTTTCCTTTTTTGATAATTGAATAAATATCAATTACAGAAACAGCATTTGTTTCTTCTGGTATTACTTTCAAATTCTCGGGGGAACTTGAACAAGATGATAGAAATAATGCACTAATACCAAGAACAATTATTCCGATTGATTTGATTTTCTTTAGATTTTTCATTTTACTCATTAATTAATTATTAGTTTAAGTTATCTTATTGTTATTTGCTTTGACATAATGAACGCTAACGTTCCGTGTATGGTGTCGTAGCATCCCGAAGGGTGCTATGCACTATACACATTGTTAGCTACCGTTTTATTTTATTTTTCAATTCTTCTACTGTCAAAGTATCTATCTCCCTGTGTAACATTCTATGGCAGTTGGAACATACTAATGCTAAATCTTTTAATTGAGTCTTTGATTCACCTGAGATATCTGATAAAGGAACTCTGTGGTGAGCCTCAATAAACCCATCTCCTAATTCACCATAAGTTTCGTAGAAATCAAATCCGCAAACTTCACAATCAAGTTTTCCATTTTGATTAAGATATAAGTCTTTTTTCTTTTTGTTGATTTTGGAATCGCGTTCTCTAAGCTTATGCAGCTTATAAATAACCCTTCCTTCTTTTACTGAGGTAATTTCATCGTCCTCTTCATCTTGGATTCGATATAGCTTTTCGGTAGTTGTTATGTTAGATATCGTTTGTTTTATTTGCTTAGCAATTCTATGTAGAGACTGAGCTTGTCCAATAAATTCAAAGAATACTTCCTTATCTAACTTACTATATCTATCCATGCCCTTTCCGTCAAAATCAGGGTCAATGGCTTTGAAATTACTTAGTTTCAGACCAACTCCGTTTGGATTTCGAAACTTCTGATTATCCTTCCTGTCCTTATGGATGGGCAGTTTATTTAGGGTCTCTGAAAGTTCAATCACCTTTGGATTGCGGTGATCCATTTCCTTCGGCTCTATGTTGTAATAGAGATCAAGAGCTAGAATGATTTCATCTCTATGCCATTTAGGTGGTTTCATCTGTTTAAATCTTGTTTCTTAAATAAGCCAAAAAGCTTCTTTTTGTGTATGGGGCGGAATCACTTCTCAAATAATTCTCTATAAAATTATCGAGGTCATTGTACTTATAACTGCTTTTGAGTTTATTAATAATCTTGAGAAAAATTTCATTTTTATTGTCACTTGACTCTCCTATTAAAAATGTTTCTAAAGTGCCATAATAATGGTCAAGCCATTTAGATTTTGTTGCTAATTCTATAAACTTGTTTAACGCTTGATAGTTCCTTTCGGTCAAGTACATTAAATCACCCCATTTCAATTCATAAATACCTACCCCTGAAGAATCGTTCTTAACTTTTTTAGTTTGAAATCCTTCAAGACTTCTTTCAATTTTTAGATTTATTTCTTGCCCAAAAAGAAGTTTAGACCCTTTGATGTTATTTGAGGATTCGAGCAAATAGGCATCTATAAATGCAGTACCGACAATTAAACCTTTCTGGAGATTATCAAATTCTACTGCTTGTATATCATCAAACTGACCTATTGAAAGACCACCACGAAGAGGAAGGTCACACTTAGTCATAGATTCCTTATAAAGTCGAGTTAAAAAAGTGAGGATTTTGTTCAATTCTTCTGTTGAATCTCCTCTAGTGTGTACTATAACAGAATCACTAAAGGTTCTCCCTTTGACCGAATTGTCATGGTTTAATCCAAGTTCCCTCCATATATTGAATACGGATTGATTAAAACTTTTAATTACTTCTACTGCCTGTTGGTGAGATACTGAAGTAATCTGCTGTTTAAATCCTAAAGTGTCAATAAATGCAACGTATTTCATAGTTTAGATATGGTAGCTAACAAATGTAAATAAGGATAGTCACTATTATTTTTTTTCACGACCATCATCTAGAATCATTGCTGCGTTTGACTTTTCGTTAATTATTCTATCCAGCGGATTTACAATCCCAGCCAGATTCTTGTTAGAAACATGGGTGTAAATTTGAGTTGTTTCTATCGACTCGTGACCGAGCAACGATTGAATGATTCTCAAATCTGTACCGTTGTCCATTAGGTGTGTAGCAAAACTATGCCTCAATACATGTGGTGTTACATCTTTGAGGCCAGCCTTTCGCGATAAATCGCGCACCACTTTACCCACGGAATTGTCACTATACTTTGTTCTATTCACATTTTCTATCAACCAATATTTTGGATTGTATTGGTCAATATAATGTTGCAATCCGCTTGACATATGCTCACTTAGCAAGGTGACTCGGTCCTTCTTACCTTTACCTCCATTTATGCGGATTTGTCTTCGATCAAAATCAATGTCTTGAAGGCGAATGTTTACAATTTCGCCCCTGCGCATTCCAGTAGAATAAAGAATCGAAACAATGATTTGATGCTTTAGATTTTTTGTTGCCGTAATCAATCGCACTATATCATTTTCCGAAAGAACCTTTGGCAACTTATGCTCTTTACGAGGTCTTTCTAACCAGTATTTCTTCTTTTCTAGGCCCAATACATGCTCGTAGTAAAACTTGATCGCATTAATGTTTTGATTGTGCGTGCTTTGAACAACTTTTTTCTCACGTACCAAATGACTCATGTAAGCCTTGATTTGGGCTTCACTTATGTCTTTCGGATCGGTGGCTTCAAAGTATAGCATAAAACCCCTAAACATTATAGTGTATGTGTTTAAGGTGCTTTGGCTATATCGTCTCACCAATAGCTTTTCCTTCATCAAAGCCAAGGCTTTATTCTGCGCCTCGGATAGTCGATTCGATGTCTTAATCGCTGTATTTGCTCTCTTTTCTGCAGGTTGCTCAGCAGTATCGCTTTGTTTTTTGAAAGCAGAATAGTCTACATATGCGAGTGGTTCAAATGCCTCGTACAGCATGTTCACATCGTCCTTTGATCTTGGAATCCACCAGCCCTTATGTGTCTTGGTAAATCGCGCACCAATTTCCTGACACTTCTGCTTTAGATCAATTTCATCTTTATTAAAACGAATTAGTATTGCCCGATGATCTCTGTGCGTGAGTGGAGTGAGTACAATCTTTCTAGCGGGCATACTCAAACATAGGATTTTTTCTGCGCTATAATTGTTGAGGATTACCTACTTTGGAAAGTAAGGCGCGCCAGCCTCGGTCAACTGCTTGGCTAGTAACGCGGTTTTGTCCTCCGAGGCCTTTATTTTTGGCCTAACCGCACCGTATTCGTCCATGGCGGCTCGTAAACTTTCACGCTCAAATGTGGTTGGTGCCTCGGTGTGGTTATACAGGTTATACACAATCGTTTCCACTCGGCCTTGAAGGCCTGGGTAGCTCTCCATTTCGCGCTTGCTGCGGGTTCGGTCGCCGTACATTGCCAATTCGATCTCGGCTAAATCTCGTTTCAGCTGATCGATCTCAACCAATATCTGTGGGTCGGCTTTTGGAGTTTGCATCACGGCTTTCTCCATGTAGTCTGCCTGTTTTTTCAACGCGCTTACGATGCCTCCTGAGGCGCGAATATTTCGCCGCGCGTTGTCCACTTCATTAATGAATGCCGCAAGGTCTTGTTTGTCTGCCTTCACAATCTGCTTGTCGTGCAGCATCTTCACCTTGAAGTTTGTTGGTCCTGCCATTTGAGTCAACGCTCCGCCCTGCATCTTATGAATGGTCACCGAATACGTTCCCGGCAATACCAGCGCACCCCAATCAGGTGAACCATATCGGCCGGGCTTTCGCTCTTTTAGTTGGACCGGAGAGGTAGGCTCCATGCGGTAGTTCCACACGCTTTTATTCAATCCCTTCTTGCCTTTATCGGTGTAGCGACTTACCACGTTTCCTTTGGCGTCTTTAATCTCGAATAGGAGGTAGGGCTTCTGTTCTAAATCTTCCTCACGCAAGTCATCCATTGGCGGGTAAACCACGTCGCCGCCGTCCTTACGGATCTTCTTTTCGGCCTTGCGTCGTGCCTCGGTCAAGGTCTCTATGTTGTCGGCCAAGTAGAAGTTTATCACAGCTCCAATTGGTGGGTTATCTGCGGTGAAGAATGCCTCACCTTGAGATCCTTTTCCTCGCGTACCCATCGGGTTGGTTTGGTTGAAAATCAAGGCGTCTTTAATTGGAAGAATGTGGGCATCCTTTCCAGTTGTGTCGGCCATATTACGTAGTGGTGCAAAATTGTCTAAGACGTAGAATCCGCGTCCGAATGTGGCCAAGACCAAGTCGCTTTCTCGTTCTTGAATTTCCATATCACGCACTGCTATGGTTGGTAATCCACCTTTAATTTGAACCCACTTTTTGCCTCCATCCAGCGTGAAGAAAACGCCGTACTCGGTTCCAACAAAAATCAAATTCGGATCCACTGGGTCTTGCCGCAGTGTATAGATCGCACCCTTTTCAGGTAGGTCGCCAGTAATGGATGTCCACGCCGCGCCCTTGTTTGTGCTTTTCAGAATGTATGGCTTAAAGTCGCCTTGCTTGTGGTTGTTGAACACCGCGTAGACCGTACCTGCATCTTTTACATCCCCTCGAATGTCCATCACATACGTGTTGGCAGGAATGCCTGGGAAGCTGTTCATCTTCTTCCAAGAACCGCCGTTGTCTTCGGTCATGTGAATCAATCCGTCGTCGGTTCCTGCATAAAGCAATCCTTCCTGCACCGGCGATTCGTTGATCGATACGATGTTTCCATAAATGGTTGTGCTCTTGTGCAAGGCCACCGCATCTGGTCCCCAAGTGGTGCCCATTACCTTGAGCGTGTTTCGGTCTATTTGCTGACTTAAGTCTTCAGAAATGACTTCCCATGTGTTTCCACGATCATCGCTCTTAAAAACCTTGTTTGCGGCGAAGTAGAGCCGCTTATTGTCGTGTGGACTAATGATCAATGGGGCATCCCAGTTCCAGCGATAGGCGTCTTCGCCCTTGCGTTCCATGGGTTTGATGTTTACGCGCTCTCCTGTTGCTTTGTTGAAGCGCACCAACCAACCATACTGCGCCTGGCTGTACACAATGTTTGGATCTGTTGGATCTACTTGCGGCTCAAAGCCATCGCCACCGCGTGTGATGTACCAGTCGAAGTTGCTGATGCCGTGCGCATTTGTGGTGCGTGATGGACCACCAAGGGTGTTGTTGTCTTGCGTGCCGCCATACACATTGTAAAATGGCAGGTCGTTGTCGATGGCCACGCGATAAAACTGCGTGATGTTCAGGTTTTGGTGAAACTTCCAGTTTCCAGCTCCATCCCATGTTTCATACAAACCGCCGTCGCACCCTACCAACCAATGATTGGTGTTTTTCGGGTTGATCCACATGGCGTGGTTATCCACGTGCTTGCTTTTTTCACCGGTCTTCTTGAATGTCTTTCCGCCGTCTTCGGTGTGGTGCAACCAAGTGTCCATAGAGAACACTTTGTCCACGTTATTTGGGTCTGGCACCAACTCCACATAGTAGTTTCCACTTGTGAAATAATCGGACTGTCGGTTCCAGCTTTCGCCGCGGTTATTCGATCTGTAAAAGCCACCATGCTCTTTGTCAAATCCTTCGACCATAGCGTAAACCACATCTGGGTTGGCCGGTGAAATGGCGAGGGCAATTCTGCCGAGATCAGCCTTTGGTAATCCACTGTTGATTTTGCGCCAGTTGGCTCCACCGTCTGTTGTTTTGTATATCGCCGATTCCGGCCCACCGCTCAAGTATGTCCAAGTATGTCTTCTTCTCTGATGCGCAGAAGCGTACATCGTGTTCGGGTCGCGTGGATCCATCCACATGTCTGAAAATCCGGTATTGTCGCTCACGTGAAATATGCGCTCCCATGTAGTGCCGCCATCCATGGTTTTATAAATTCCCCGATCACCGCCTTCGCTCCAAAGTGGACCGTATGCCGCAACAAATACCACTTCTGAATTTCCCGGTTGAACAATTATTTTAGCAATGTGCTCCGAGTTGGGAAGGCCCATATTCTTGAATGACTTTCCGTCGTCAACACTTTTGTAGATTCCATCTCCGTATGCAACACTTCGCTGGTTGTTGTTCTCTCCTGTGCCCACCCAAACGGTATGCTCGTTGTTCGGATCGATGGTTACACACCCAATGGAGTAGGAGCCATAGCTGTCGAAAATAGGGGAGAAGGTGTTTCCATGATTGGATGTTTTCCACACACCACCTGAGGCAGCGGCAATGTAAAACTCATCGCTGTTGTTGGGGTTAACCGCCATGTCGATCACACGTCCAGAAACCAGTGCTGGCCCAATAGCCCGAAAAGACATGCCGCTCAGCGTCGCTTGTTTCTTTTCATCCTTGTTGTCTGATTTCTTCTGTGCAAATCCAACAAAGGACAGCGATGTAATGGCGAGTAGGGCAATAGCTTTTTTCATAGTCTGAATTTCAGGGGACGGCAAATATAACAGGCAACAATTGGCTTGGTTCGCTCAATGGGAAGATTGGCCTGGAAAGGGATGAATGGGAGCAGTTTTCCTTCATCGTCTAGGCCCGATTTAAAACAATCTGGGGCCTTCCATGTTTCATCCAAACATCCTATCCTTGTCGCCCCAAGCAAAAGACAATTAAAGACAAAACAACATGGCTACTATTACATTCAAAGGCACTTCGATAACTACCGTAGGTTCACTTCCAAACGTTGGAGATCAGGCGCCAGACTTCTCGCTTACAAACAACAGCGTGCAAGACATTTCAATGGCTGACTTTGCTGGAAAGCGCGTGATTCTAAACATCTTCCCAAGCATTGATACGGGCATTTGTGCCATGAGCGCACGCCACTTCAATGGAGTTGCGTCTGGTTTAGACAACACCATTGTGATGAACGTAAGCAAGGATTTGCCTTTCGCGCAGAAGCGATTTTGTGGTGCAGAAGGGTTAGAGAATGTGCAGAACGCATCCGAGTTCAAAAACACGGGATTCTCTTCAAACTATGCTGTGATCATGAATGAAGGTCCGCTTGCAGGGTTGTTTAGCCGAGCCATCGTTGTCATCGACGAGGCAGGAAAGGTCATTTACACAGAGCAGGTTCCAGAGATTGTACAGGAGCCAGATTACGATGCGGCGCTTGCATCGTTGAAGTAATTACTTCACTTCCCAACGGACGCGGTGCCACGTCTTTCGACCCTTTCGGTTCTTAAACGTCCATCCAACCAATCTACTTTGTTTTGATCCGGTTGTCATTTCGATCACCTGAACATTCAATGCCTCCATCTTTTCGAGTAATCGAAGGGCTTTGCCCACGTTTTCCTTTTTGGAGATCAAAATGGTGAACCAGAGCACTTGCTTTTCAACCTCTTTGCTCTGTTTTATGTATTGCGATACAAAATTCAATTCTCCGCCTTCGCACCAGAGTTCCGTGTTGACGCCGCCAAAGTTTTGACTTGGGCTATCTATGAATTCCCCCTTGAGGTTTTGAACCTTCCGTTTGTTTGCAGCCTCCGCCTCTTCTTGTGACGAATGAAATGGTGGGTTGCACACGCTTACATCGAAGTACTCGTCTTTCTTTATAACGCCCTTAAACATCGATGCTTCGTCGTCTTGCTTTCGAAGCTCGATGGTGGAGCTTAGCTTATTTTCATCGATTATTTTCTGAGCCGAGCTCAGTGCCTGCGTGTCAATATCTACTCCCACAAATGCCCATCCATATTCCTTCTTAGCGATAATCGGATACACACAATTTGCACCAACACCAATATCTAAACATCGAATCTGCGTGCCTGTTGGAATTGGATCTGTGGTGCGTTTGGGATAATTCCCTGACATCAGATCGGCCGTGAAATGAATGTAGTCAGCGCGGCCTGGGATTGGCGGAACCAAATAGCCTTCAGGGATATCCCACCAGCCAATGCCATAGTACTTCATGAGTATAGCTCGGTTCAATTCCTTCACTGATTCAGGATTAAAGAAGTCGATGCTGTGCGTGCCGGCTTCTATCGTCACAATGTGTTCCTCAAGCTTTGGATTGGCAGCGACGAGAGCCACGAAATTGTATCGACCTTGATGCTTGTTTCGTGGATGAAACTGCGCTTTGGTGATCTCGTCGATGGAAGGTTTTTGAATTCTAGGTCGCGGCATTTTTTTCTTGCGATTATTGACTTCAAAGATGCGGGTATTTCCAAGCCGTTCGCAGTCTAAATTCGGATGAGCGGTTTGCTGGATTATTGCCTATCAAATATGTTTGTCTAAAAGAAAATGAGATGGACATACTTCCAAATACACACGAAATAGATTACCGAATAATCGGTGAAGAAATGCAATGCGTCGAGATTGAGTTGGATCCGGCAGAAACGGTGATCGCCGAAGCGGGCAGCTTAATGATGATGGATCAAGACGTGAAAATGCAAACCATTTTTGGTGACGGATCAAAGGGCGAACAGAATTTTATGGGGAAAGTGTTTTCAGCCGGTAAACGCGTGTTAACAGGAGAAAGTCTGTTTATGACTGCCTATACGAATTCAGGAAATTCGAAGAAACACGTGCACTTTGCTGCCCCTTATCCGGGTAAAGTAATCGCGCTTGACGTGGCCCAACTCGGCGGAAAAGTAATTTGCCAGAAGGATGCCTTTTTATGTGCAGCCCAAGGCACGGCGATTGGAATCGAGTTTCAAAAACGCATTGGCGTTGGACTTTTTGGTGGTGAAGGATTTATCATGCAAAAAGTGGAAGGCGATGGATTGGCATTTGTGCATGCCGGAGGAACGGTCATTGAACGCGAATTGCAGGCGGGCGATGTATTGAAGGTAGATACGGGCTGTATCGTAGCGTTTACTCAATCCATTGACTACGATATTGAATTCGTGGGTGGAATAAAGAACACTTTTTTTGGTGGCGAGGGATTGTTTTTTGGCACGCTCAAGGGGCCAGGAAAGGTTTGGATTCAGTCGTTGCCGTTTAGTAGGCTTGCAGACAAAATCATCAGTTCGGCTCCAAAAATGGGAGGCAAAAGAAAGGGAGAAGGCAGCATTTTAGGCGGCTTGGGCGACATCATCGATGGCCGATAGATTGAAGGCCAGTAGGGGCGGTTAGGTCAACTCTGGATTGAATATGCTGTATCGGTGCACCTCCAAACCGTCCTCTATTAGATCATCGCGATACTCCATACCCAGCTTTTTCAATACGTTAGAAGAAGCTGCATGTTCTGGTAACACAAAGCCACTTATTTCTTTTAATCCCAACGTTTGAAATCCAAATTCAAGAGACGCTACACCGCTTTCTGTGGCAAGACCTTGCCCCCAATAGTCAGGGTGAAATCGGTACCCTAAATCAACAGCATTCCATTCCTCCATATTCTTGAGACCTGAAAAACCGATAAACCGTTTGTCTCGTTTGTGTTCTACTGCAAATCGCCCATATCCATGTGTTTGGTAATCTCCTAGAACGTTGTTCTTGATCGCGTCATAGACTTGTTGATATGTCTTTACACCGCCATCATTCGTATACTTCGTAACCTCAGGATCTTGATTGATCTCAAAAGACGGATCTATGTCATCCATGGTGAAGGGGCGAAGTATCAAGCGCTCCGTTTCAATAATGGTATCAAATGGTATCAAATGGTTTCAAGACAGGTGTTTTTTTGGTTATCGAAGAATGTTCTAGTCGGTCAGTTTCACAAATTTCAGGCTTCGTTGACCTTCCATAGTTGAAAGTCGGACCAAGTAATATCCTGGAGCGTGGTGCTCCATTGGAAGCGTGATCAGATCCACGTCCTGCTCCTTCCATGTTTGGATGAGTTGCCCCTGAATGTCGAAAAGGTCAATGGATACGTCTTTTTGAACCGAACTGAAAGAAATGCTGTATTGTTCGCTCACCGTTGTTGGATAACCCCGAACATCGAGCCCAGTTTTGTTGGAAGTGTTGGCATGGTTAACGCAAACCGAAGTGTCGTTACACGTCGCTGATTGATTTATAAGCGCAAAGCTACCGCTGTATCCAGGCATCATGTATCCAACTCCGGTTGTCATAATCACAGTTTGACTGTTGCAGTCATACCATTGGAATGGGCCCACGGATTGATTTGACTTTAACCAAAGACCCGAAGAATAGATCTGCACGGAGTTAAGATCTACAACAATTTCAGTAGAGTAAATGGTATCCTGACCGAAATTATTCCCGACAGTATCGAGGTAGAACCCAGCATTATATTGGTATGCGCCTCCAGCAAATGCGCTGTCACCGGCGCAGAGTGCAACCGTGTCGTTAATGACAAGATACGTGACAACATTTACGGTGAGCGTGGTGCAAATTACGGAGTCGCAAGACCCGATTGTGTCGCAGTAAGTACCGGCCGTAGTCCGCCAAGAACCAGCGATGTAGGCACTATCGCCAGAAACGATCGACATGGAATTACTCACCTGGGCAGGAACACTGATAAATAGGGTAGTGCTATTGATAATTGCAGTGCCGCCTGAAAAGGTCGTGTCGGCATACGTTCCAGCGGTTGAGCGGAAGATGCCTCCGAGAAGGACGGAATCGTTTTGACATATGGTGATAGAGTCTGTTCCAAATTGAACAGGGTAAACCCAAAGAAGCGTTTCAACAACGCTATCGCATCCATTCGAACTCGAGAACGTATCTAGGTAAATATTAGATGTGGTTTGAAATGCGCCACCAAGGAAAACAGAATCGCCTTGATAAATCCAAGTTAGGAAGAAGGAATAGGCATTAAGTCCGTTTTGTACCACAATGATTGAGATGGAATCACAACCGCCAGATCCGGAAAGGGTATCCGTGTATGTTCCAGGTTGATTCACCATGTTTCCGTGCACCAAAACAGAGTCGCCGTTACATATTGAAACGGTATCAATGGTGTTTATGGAGGAGCCAGAGGACGTTATTGTTTGATTTGTTGAGTCGGTACAGCCATTTGCGTCGGTCGCAGTCACGGAGTATGTGCCTGCAATCAATCCTGTAACCGAGGCTGATGTTCCGCCTGTATTCCATACGTAGGTCACGGTTCCTGTGCCACCCGTGCTTGAGGCTGTAAGTCCTCCGGTGGTTGAGCCGCCACACCCAGCATTGCTATCAATCGTGATTGAGACTAAGAGGGCCGTTGGTTGAGTGATTGTGACCGATTCCGTATCCGTGCAACCATTTGCATCGGTAGCAGTTACAGTATAGGTGCCTGAGGTTAATCCAGAGAGGGTCGATGAGGTTGAGCCCATGCTCCACGCATACGTGTATGTTGCCGAGCCACCAATCGCGGAAACCGTCAGAGATCCGTCATTTCCGCCGTTGCAACTCACATTACTCGCCGTAATAGAAACTATTACAGCGGAAGGCTCAGAAATGGTTCCAGTTGCTGTTGTAGTGCAGCCGCCGTTTTCAGTGACAGTTACCGTATATGATCCTGCAGACAAGCCTGTAACTGTTGCTGAAGTTGCTCCCGTACTCCACAAATAGGAAATTGGGTTTGCGCCTCCTGTTGACGATGCTGTAAGACTTCCATCACTGCTTCCATTGCAACTCACGTTGCTATTTACGGTTACAGTGGCGCTTACGCTGCTTCCACCAGAAGTTAGACTTTGAGATAATGATTCTGTGCATCCATTGGCGTCAGTGACAGTTACAGTGTAGGTGCCGGCAGAAAGCCCTGAGATAGATGCCGAGGTGGCGCTTGTGCTCCACGCATAAGAAAACGTTCCAACACCACCAGATGCGGAAGCAGTTAACCCGCCTGATCCGCTACCGCAGCTTGCGCTGCTGTCAACATTTATGGAAAGACTTATCGCTGAGGGCTCACTCAGAGTAGCTGATTCGGTATCCGTACATCCGTTTGCATCCGTGACAGTAACGGTATATGTACCTGCGGCTAGTCCTGTTGCGGTCGCAGAGGTTGAGCCGGTATTCCAGGCGAATGTATAAGATGTTGTTCCTCCACTTGCAGAGGCCGTCATTGATCCGTCGTTTCCGCCATTGCAACTAACCATATTCACAGAAATGGACGCCACAAGTGCCGTTGGTTCTGATATGGTACCAGTGGCGGTAGCTGTACAACCACCGTTTTCTGTAGCAGTAACGGTGTATGTTCCGGCAGTCAAACCAGTAATTGTTGCTGTCGACGCCCCGTTGTTCCAAACGTACGTAGTAGGATTTGTTCCTCCAGTTGCCGATGCTGTTAGGCTTCCATCGCTGCCACCGTTGCAACTTGCATTGCTATTCGCTGTTACGGATGCACTTAAGCTGCTTCCACCTGTGATACTTTGTGAAAGTGATTCGGTGCAGCCGTTAGCATCCGTTACGGTTACCGTGTATGTTCCTGCAGTGAGACCCGTTATAGATTGCGTTGTAGCACTTGTATTCCATGCATAAGACAACGAACCGACTCCGCCAGATGCAGATGCCGTTAGGCCGCCAGATCCACTGCCGCCGCAGCTGGCATTGCTATCAACCGTAATTGATAGGCTGATGTTTGTGGGTTGAGTAACGGTGGCCGATTGTGTAGCGGTACAACTATTTGCGTCAGTTAATGTAACGGAGTATGTTCCTGCGGATAGCCCAGTAATAAAGTTCATAAAGGTTCCTGTAGACCAGAGGTAAGCATAGGCCGTTGTTCCTCCAGAAGGAGTGGCCGTAATTCCACCCGTCGCCGACCCATTGCACGAAGCATTGCTGTCAACGTTAAGCGCAACACCCAAGGCAGCGCTCGGCTGATTCACGGTTTCTGAATCTGTATCGGTGCATCCATTCGCATCCGTTACGGTAACCGTGTAGGTGCCCGCAGTTAAACCAGTATTACTTGCAGTGCTTGCTCCATTACTCCATGCGAATGTGAATGCCCCCGTTCCGCCAGAACCGGAGGCGGTCAGGCTTCCATCACTTCCGCCAAAACAGGCAACTTCTTGCGTCAATGTTATGGATGCGCTCACCGAAGTGGATGGCTCACCAATAGTGTAAGAAGCTGAGACGGTCGTTGAGTTAGCGTCGGTAACTGTAACGGTATATGTTCCTGCAGCTAAGCCGGTAACGGTGTTGCTCGAAGAGCTAGAGTTGTTTGTAGATGATCCGTTAGACCAGCTGTAGCCATAATTAGCTGTTCCTGACCCTACAGTAACAGTTACGGAACCGTCGTTACCTCCGTTGCAACTTACATCTGTTCCAGACATGGTGGCTGTCATTGAGCCTCTCACATAGATGGCATAGTCCTCAACTTGACCGTATTGAGGAGTATAGCACGATCCAGCTGTATTCATGGCCGTTGTATTGCCTTGCCAATCACTGATAACGCGCATTCTTAAGGGAGTAGTTAACGTAGGATTAGAAGGAATGGCAATTGTTCCCGTATGCAACGTATCCGTATCGCTTGTGAATACAAATTCTCCGTTGTCTAGAAAATCTCCATCATCGTTGTAGTCGATGTATACACGTGCATCTTCGTTGTTCACAGAAGCCGATTTTATACTGATGCTGTATGATGTGGACGGATCCACTTCTGCCATATGATGGCAGCTATAGTCTCGATATCCACCATCTCCAACGGCGCCATCAGAGGTCACATCAATGTCTTCGAAGGTTACGTTGCCAACCCCTAGTCCAAACGTGTTTGATAGGTTGGTTGTGTTTGGCGAACAGCTCGCTGAGGCAACTGTGTTCGTACTTGGAGCCTCCGTTCCGAGAGAGGATAAAAGGCTGTGTCTTGGTCCCAATAGTGCGGCACGCATGCGATCGGATTGATTGTCGGTAAACATATCAGCACATGACTGACTTGAATAGTTCATGTAGTTGTGCTGTACATCATCCCATGAGGTACTTGTGCATCCATTCGTTCCAGTTGGGCAATTACTTGCAGCTCGAATATGTGGCTCTGTATCTCCACAGCAATCTCCAAATCCGCTTCCGCAGCCATTGGTAGTTCCAGGACAATTATTGCCAGAATTATCGCCTTCAAATGTGTGATATAGGTTGAAGTAATGCCCTACTTCATGCGTCAAAGTTCGGTTTAGGTTATTCCATGAATTCACAGTTCCAGTGGTTCCGAAACATGTATTCATTATTACAACACCGTCGTAGCTTGCCGAGACACCTGGGAAATATGCATAACCCTGAATACCAAAACCTCCGCCGTTGTCTTCGATTTCCGTAACAACCCAAATGTTTAGGTAGTCGGTAGCTGGCCATCTACTCAAGGCCTTAACATCCAGCTCTACAGCGCCAGAACCTTGTCCAGCAGTAATTCCTTCGTCTGCATAATCCGTTACGCTAGAACCGTTTACACGAACAATTCCCGTGGTGGAGTTACAGTCTGGATCTCGCTTGGCAAGTACAAATTGAATTTCAGTGTCCACGCCATTTGCATCTCCATGCGTGTTTGGCGTTTTTCGATAGCGGTCGTTTAAGACGGTTATCGCGTCATTTATTTGTGATGTTGCAATGTTTGCACCAACACCCACGCTTTGTCCGGTGTGGATAACGTGCACCACCACTGGGATTTCGAGCGTGTCACCGAAAATCTGGGCCTGAGCCCCATTTGATCCGTTGATTGTAATGTTTTGTAGAATTCCTTGAATCTGCCGTTCGGCGTTTTCATGGTTTCGCTTGTAAACAGGGTCGGTAATTAGCAGTTTCTCATGACGGAGATGCGCTGCGCATTGCTCTTCATTTCCTTGCTGTGCGTTACCAAATAGGCTTACTAAAACAAATAGTAGGGTGAGTAGTCTTTGAGTCAATTGATTCGATGGGTTAATCCGTATTTGCGAATGTACAATTGCGTTTGTGCATTTCAAAAGGTTTGAAACAATACGCTAATGGAACTGTTCGGGTTGGGAAGAATGGAAAAGGTTTTCAATCTCTTTTCATCTAGACCAAGCTCTATTGAACTAACATTGCAAATAGCAATTGAAAGTGTATGAAAAAACTCGGTTTTGTATTGGTAATTATTTTCCTTGGATTCAATGTAGTTCAGGGCCAAGAGCTTGAATCCTATAGGATTTACGACTCAAAAGGAAAGCAGGTTGATTTTGGTTCTATGAATGCCGGTCTGGAAAAAGCCGACGTCATTCTATTTGGCGAAATGCATGATAATCCAATCATTCATTGGCTGCAACTCGAAATGTGTAAGGCACGCATTGATGGTAACGAATTGGTGTTGGGTGCGGAGTGGTTTGAATCGGATAACCAGGTTGTAATGGATGAGTATCTCGCCGGTGTAATAACGCACGACCATTTAAAGAAAGAGGCGAAGGTTTGGCCAAATTATAAAACGGATTATAGTCCCATTATCGATTTTGCAAAGACAAATAACCTCGATTTTATTGCCACCAACATTCCCCGTCGATATGCATCACTGGTCTCAAAGCAGGGGCCGAATGCGCTTGATAGTTTAGGACAGGATTCGAAGGTGTTATTGCCAGCGCTGCCATATAGCGTAACGAAGGATGACGAAGGCTACGAACGAATGCGCTCAATGATGGGCGCGCATGGGCACGGAATGAATATCGATTACTTAATAGCAGCTCAGGCGCTAAAGGATTACACCATGGCTCAGAATATTCTTTCTAATCGAACCAAGAAACAGCAGTTTATACACTTTAATGGAACCTTTCATTCTCAAGGGCACGATGGAATCGCAAACTATTTGATGGCTGCCGACAAAAAAATGAAGGTATCTGTTATTGCTACGGTAGAAGCGGACGCACTTGATTGGAATGAGGAATGGAACGGATATGGCGATTTTCTAATCGTTACACCAGCATCAATGACAAAAACGCACTAAGCACATGGAATTAATATCACAGCGACTATGCATGGAAAAGGATCTCGGCATTCACGGGAACCTATTTGGAGGAATTATGCTGTCGTGGCTCGATGAGGCTGCGGCTACCATGGCATATGAAGTGTGTCATTCACCAAGCATGGTTACTTTGAAAATAGAAGAGGTGATTTTTGGAAAACCGGTAAAAATTGGATTCCACCTGAAGATCTATGGCCAAGTAGCCCGGATTGGAAAATCGTCGATCACGCTCGATATTGAAGCGAGAAAGCACAATGTATATTCTGGGGAAGAGACGGTGGTGTGCTCTACGAATTTCACGTTTGTCAAAATCGACGAACAGGGCGGCCCAATCCCAATAGCCGAAGAAATCCGCAAGGAGTACGCTCATTTAAACTAAGGCCTTGCAATCGCATAACATTTCGGTTCAAAAAACGGCCCGCTATTATACACTTAGGCCAGAAGGCGAAGTGAAGGCAGTTGTATTTGCCTTGCATGGATATAGGCAACTGGCAAGATACTTTGCGCCGTTGTTTCAACCGCTGGTAGATCAAGGGGCACTAATTATTGTCCCAGAAGCTCTGAACAGATTCTATATTGAGGGATACTCAGGTCGAGTAGGGGCTAGCTGGATGACAAAGGAGGATCGAGAAACGGATATTCAGGATTACGTTAGATACTTAAATACGCTCTACGAAGAGGTTAGCGCCGAGTTATCAGACCTACCCATACATCTACTAGGGTTTAGTCAAGGAGGCCCCACAGCATGCCGCTGGTTGGCCGGATCGAACATTCCGTTCAAGTCTCTTATGCTCTATGCGACAGTTTTCCCAAACGACTTTGATTTTACCATTCATGGCGACAGGCTTAATGCGTTGAAGTGTGTAATGGCTTTTGGCGATCAGGATCAATTTGCGTCAGAGGCCACCATTGAAGAGAAAATGAAGTGGTTAAAGTCGAAGAATTTTGAGTTTGATGTGGTTCGATTTATCGGTGGTCATGATATTCAGGCCGACGTCCTTTCCGAGATCTGGAAAAAAGTGACTTGACATTAACTTTTGTTTAGAATCGGCGTGAAACTTTTTGCCTTCTCAGGCGTCTTCCTAGTAGTTCTTTTCTACACAACTAAGGTTAGGTTAGTTAGTTAATAGGGTTTAAAAAGGCGGATGATCTCAAAAGTCCGCCTTTTTTGTGTCCAATTTTCTCGCTACTTGATACGTAGATTAAGGCACTTGTCTCCTTCAAGAAACGCTTCCAGCAAGTCGTTTTGTTTTACTGGCCCAACACCAGCTGGTGTTCCTGTAAATAGCACATCTCCAATTTTCAGAGTAAAATATTTTGAGACCTCCGCAATCAATCGATCCACGGAAAAGAGCATATCGGACGTGTTGCCACTTTGCACAACTTCTCCGTTCTTCTTAAGTTCAATCTTTAGGTTTTGAATGTCGCGCTGACCTAGGTCAACCCAATCTCCTAGCGGTGCACTACCATCAAATGCCTTGGCCTTTTCCCATGGTAGGCCTTTTTCTTTGCATTGCTTCTGAACATCGCGCGCAGTGAAGTCGATACCTAGCGTTATTTGGCTATAGTAGCGTGAAGCAAAACGCTCTTCAATATTTTTCCCAACTCGGTTGATGCGCACCACTAATTCCAGTTCGTGATGTAAGTCATCCGTAAAATCAGGAATGAAAAACGGGTTCCTTTTGGGAAGCAGCGCAGTATCTGGTTTTAAAAAGATGACAGGTTCGCTCGGAACTTCATTCTTGAGTTCTTTCGCGTGTTCCGCATAATTACGTCCGATGCAAATAATCTTCACCTCTAGGCACTTTTAGATTTCATCCTGGCCATAATGTCTGAAAAGACCTTCTTGGTCGACTTTGGGAAATCGCCTTTCATGAGCCAACCGTAGTATCCAGGTTCCTTGGTAAAGACTTCTTCCACGGGCACCCCTTTGTGCTTACCGAAGTTGACGCATTCAATACCATCCGCATTATAGACGATGCGCCCCATAATATCTGCTGCATTATGGAAACGGGAAAATTCACTTAAGAATGGAATGTCTCCCTGCAGATCATCGTATTTCTCGAGTTGGGCTTCCATTACCTCGTAGGTCGCAATGATATCTGCCTCAGCGCTGTGGGCGTTTTCAAGTTCTTTCTCACAATAAAATTTGTAGGCGGCCTTTAACGTGCGCTGTTCCATTTTGTGAAAAACGTTTTGAACATCTACAAAACTTCGTTCTTGAAAATCAAACTCAATTCCAACCCGGTAGAACTCTTCAACAAGCATGGGAATATCAAACTTGTTGCTGTTGTATCCAGCTAAATCACAATCAAACAGAAATTTGAATAGGGAAGGGCCTAGGTCAGCAAACGTTGGTTCGGTTTCTAAATCGGCATCAGAAATGCCGTGTATCGAAGTCGATTCTTCCGAGATATGCATCTCAGGGTTCACCCGATGTGTTCGTGTTGTTTTGCTTCCGTCAGGATTTATTTTGAGAATGGCTATTTCAACGATTCGATCACTTCCGACACTCAGGCCGGTTGTTTCAAGATCGATAAAAGCAATAGGACGTTCAAGGATTAACCGCATAGTGCGGCCAAAGTTAAAACGGATTCTAAGCTTAGAACTTTAAAACAACGTTTTCTGCTGTACCTGATTGATCAATCTTAAACTCACATCGTCTGTTGAGCTGTCGACCATCAGGATTGTCACTTCCATCTGCGTTAGCATTTGGAGCAATCGGAACTGCCTCACCAAAGTACTGATAGGATAATCTGTTCTCGCTAATATTCTTGTCCTTGGTTAGATACCCGTATGCCGCTTTGGCTCTTCTTTCTGAAAGATCCATGTTGTACTTAATAGTACCTACCCAGTCAGCGTGCCCATCAATTTGAACCTCGACACCTGCAGTCTTATTCATATATGAAGAAACCTTGTTAAGTTCATTGATGCTTTCCTTTCTCAGGTTAGATTTATCGAAGTCAAAGAGGATGTTACGAAATACGATTGTCTCTTCCTGCACTTCTTCCTCCACGTTCACTTCTTCTTTCTTTTTCTCCTCTTCAGCTAATTCAAAAGATAGGCTACCATCTTCTTCGTCCATTTCGTCTAACTCGGCCTTTTCTTTCTCCATGTCTGTTTGTGGGGAAATTTCTTGTTCTCCAAGTTCACCAGTTTCTTCCGTATAGTCTAGTTTTCCATCCTTGGCTCTTAGTCTTTTCAATTCGGCGGCATCTTTAGCCAATGTCGTAGCATCGTATCCATTTTGATCACCCAAGTTGGATGTAATTTCCTCTCCAAGAGAATCGACTAGCACTGGTGGCAATAGCATGCTCTTATCTTCTTCAGGCATTGTTGACATCGAAGCCGCAAATGGTGCTTCGTAAAGTTTGTCGTCGATTATTTCGATTTGTTGCTTAGCATAAACTTCCTCCGGTTTGATCTCGCTTGCAATCATATAATTGGCGCGTGCCTCAGGCAATTGCTCGCCGTAGAACTGCTTATTAGCCAATGCAATGCGATCGTCATATCGAAACTCCACCTCATCACGTGTTTGGATTTTTGATACGGGCACATCTCCAATTTTTTGATGTGCTAATCGAACGCCGTTTGGATCAACAATGTCGATCAACTGAATGTAGTTCGTGAGCTCAACTGGATTATAACCTTCCGCAACAATTGATCGCAGCGAGTCTTTCTCAACTACGCCTAACGACGCGATATCCATACCCTCAAAATCTTCTTCTAATTTCTGGTCAACATTAAAGAATGCATTGTTTATGGAAGCACGCTGGGCGTAGACTCTTCCGTTAGAATCTTCCAAATTTTCGATCTTAATTTCTTGGAATAGAGAGAAATAATCACACTGCTTTGGAACGGTAAAGTCACCGGAGTGTGGAAGGTAACCCTCCGCGTCAATCATGAATCCATAGGTGGTTTCGGTCTTCAAACGCATTTCGTATCTACCGGTAATTGAGTCCGACTTAAACGTTCGGATCTTAACATTGGTAGCAGGATCGAAAATAGTTATGATTGTGGCCACCGGCTTTTGTAGGTCTTCGCTATAAACAACACCATTAATCATAGTGGCAGAAACTGCCTTACAGTCTAGAATAATGCGGTAAATATCCGTCTCACCATATCCGCCGTCTCTATCAGAAGCATAGTATCCAACAGCTCCGTCATCGCTCGTAACAAAGTATCGATCATGACCAGGAGTATTAATTGGAGGACCTAAGTTCTCAACTTCACTCCACTCGCCTTGTTCGTTCAATACGGTTTTGAAAATATCGTAGTCACCCATGGAGTTGTGTCCGTTCGATGCGAAATACAATGTGTTTCCATCAGGGGTTAAGAAGGGTGCGTCTTCGTCAAACTTTGTGTTGATCTTTTTACCCAGTGACTCAAGTGGTTTCCATTGTCCATTTTTTTCATCCTTGGTTGTAACGTAGATGTCTCGTCCTCCCATACCAGAAGAGATCTCACTGACGACAAACATTGTAGCCTCATCTTGAGTAATAAAAACAGATGGCTCGAATGCCTTTTCTGTGTTTATTCGTCCTTGAGCCTTAGATGGGATCGTCCATAGGCCATTATCTAATTTACTCACCCAAACATGTAGGTCTCTATATATGAGGAGCTGCGTTTCATCTCCAGCATAGGTAATGGCGGCATCATGAAATTCCGTGTTTACATCGGCATTAATTATGCGATTTGTGCTGTCGTAGTTTGAAGCTGGAGTGTATTCACCATCAACATTGAGTGAATAATAGACGTCTTCAAAATACTTACCATCTACATCCATGTTTCCGCCGGTTGAGTTATCCCTTCTTGAGGTAAAGAGTAATATGCTCTCGTCATTCGTTACAACCGGTGAATAGTCTGGAAAAACGCTGTTAATACTTGCTCCCATGTTTTCAATTCGAATGAAGTCTTTGTTGTTTTCAAACTGAACTTTACCGTTTTGGCACATCTCGATGTATCGATCTACATCTTCCTCTAATTCATCTCTTTCAAACCCTTCCTTGTCCATAAAACCGAGGTAATCCTCATAGTATTGGATGGCCAAGTCGAAATTCCCACCGTAGTGTTCGGACTTTCCTGCAAAAAGAAACATCTCCGGAAGCGTGTCATTTATCGGTGTTTTGTATTGCTTTTTCTAGGTATGGAGCAGCTTTTCCACGGTGAATGCCCTCTTCGTATATAGCAAGCCCCATTTCATAGTTGTAGTCTGAGTTTTCAGGGTTAAGCTTAAGAAGGTCAGTATAGATCTCCTGAGCGACATCAAACCGTTCTGCTCGAAGTGCTTTGACAGCCTGGACTCTTAGTTTCTTCTCCTCCTTAGTTTGCCCAAATGCGGTAATGGCGGATAAGAGGCTAAGAAAGATAATTAGGAGGAAGTATTTCCCGGGCTTGGTAGAATCAACGATTCGTTCTGAGTACCGCATAAAACAAGGAGATTTTAGATTATGACAAATCTACCCCCCTTTGATCGGCCGAAAACCCGCCTATTTTGTTGTTACTAACACGGTTTTGTTAATGTAAAACCACCTTAAAGTATTGATAATCAGTAGGTAGCTTATATGTAAATCCAGCAAATTCTTCCGGTATTGGTACGTGTACGGAACTTTTTTCTTCGATTGTCGATATCTTGTTAATATCTAATCCAAGATTTGCCAATTCCCTTGTTAGCGCCGCTTTCCCATTTATTAGGCGCAGTCGGGCCAGTTCCTCATTTCCACCTTTCCTACTTGTTCTTAAATGCGAAGCACTACCAATAAGTTCAATTTGAAGTTTGCCAGATTCCTCGTATTCTTTTTTTAATTCCAGTGCGATTGCTTCAATTTCTTTCTGAGGAATGGTGCTTACGACATTGAAATTAAATCGAATCAATAGTTGTTCATCTTCCTCTTTTTGCTCGGTATTCTTAGCTGCTCCATCCTTTGTAGTATTCAATTCATTCTTTGCTTCATCCAGTGTAGATGATTCATTCTGAGAATCTGAAGTATCATCCTGGCTCGCCTCCTCTGAATCCGATCCATCGGAAACAGCATAAAATATGGAGTTAGATTCAGTCATAGACAATTCAGGGCTGTCCTCTGTTGAATTTACCAAGAGAATATCGAGCTCGGAATTGTCAATGTTTTTAAGTTTTGGAAGAAGTGCGTAGTTTTCGTTCATTAAAGGTTTGTACTCAAAATACCCGTCCTTACTCACGAATACACTGTCAACAATGTTTTGATTTTCATCCAAGTAATATACCACTGAACCAAGTGGGATTAAATCGGTTGAGTTAGCCAGTTGAATGCGCCATTTTAGAACATCGCCTAGAGCTTCATCTTTTAACGCTGCGATAACTGCGACCGAAGATCCTTTTGGAGCAAGAAATATTTCTCGGTTTAATTCCTGATACGTTTGGTCTTTAGGGACTTCCACTTTCTCGGAATAAATCGACTCGGTTCCAATTTTAAAATTGATGTTATAGGTAGATCCAGAAGGAATAATGAATACAAAACTGCCATTCCGTTTAACTGGTTTCGCTTCTCCCTTACTTTCTCCTGTTTTTTCATCGACAATAAAGATTTTTAAATCTGATGGCAAGGAATCGCCAGGAGCAGGGAATATCCAGCCCTTCAATACGGCGAAGCTCGCTAGATCAAGAATTGGCAGTGACTCCTCATCTGGAGAATATTCTACAATGTAGATGTCTAAGTTGCCTGTTCCGCTATTTGTTCTAGATGCGTAATACCCTTTTTTTCCGTTTGGAGTGGCAATGTAGCTATGATCATCATCGGTGGTATTAATTGGATAACCGATATTTTTCGGGGTGGACCATACACCCTCGTCATTCAATTGAGAGTAAAATATATCATAGCCACCCATTGACGCATGACCATTTGACGAAAAATACATTGTCCTGTCATCCGGATGGAAATATGGAACGTCCTCGTCGTATTCAGTATTGATAGCAGGGCCGGCATTTATGGCCTCCGCCCATTCGTCGGTTGGTAATTTGCGGACGAACCAAATATCTTTACCGCCATATCCACCCTTTCGGTCACTAACAAAAAACAACCGTTCGCCAGAGGGGGCAATGTTCGCATAGTATTCATTCGCTTCTGTATTGACATCTGAGCCCACCATTTCGGGGGTGCTCCATTCATCTGCAGAAATAGCCTTGCACTGATATAAGTTGCCATTACCTTCGAAGGCCCTGTATAGATATAGTAATTCTCTATCCACTATAGTAATTCTCTATCCACGCTCACACTAACAACCGAAGAGTGTTGATCAACGATGTTGATGTTTAATAGTTCGGGCTCTAACCAATCACCCTGTTGGGTCTTGTAGCTAACATAAATATCTTCAAAATGCAGGCCTGTTTGAGATTCAAAGGACGATTCATTGGATTGGTCTGGACGAACTCTACGTGAGGTGAAATAGAGTGTGTTTTCGTCAAATGCCGCGAGGGGCGTGTAATCAGAAAATGTTGAATTAATCGGGGTGCCTAATGGAGTTATTACAACATCAACAGGGTTTGCAATTAGCTTTCGAGCAGTCGCACACATTTCGATACCTCTTGTCGCCATAGGCTTGAGATACTGCTTTTTGCTCGCCTCATCAAGAAACTTTTTATAGTAAAACTCTGCCGAATCAATTTCGGTTCGCAGATGAAATGCATTCGCCAGGTAATAATAGGCCTCGATTGGAGCGCTCTTAAAGTCTGAGGAGAATGGGTCGTAAATCTTTTTGACGTCTTTGACTGCATTTTTCAAATGTGGCAATGCTCGTCCTCGTTGATCTCCGTAATTTAAATAGGATCGCCCTAGTTTGTAGCTAATGTTTGCATTTGGCCTTTCCTTTAAGAGTTCTTTCAAATAGGGATGGCCATACGGTCGTAACCGTCCTCCATCAACAAATTAGCCTCCGTAAACCTCGCTCTAAAAGATTGCGCATTTAGGTCAACCCAACCCAAGACAGTCAAAAGGAAAACCAATAGATACTTCATTGTCAATTTTACAGCCAATATAGAGCATCGAACCCGCAAACATGGAGCGATAATATCTACTTATGAATAAGTCTCCCTTAATTAAACCTCCCGGTTCATGTCCCAATTCTCCAAGTAATCGGCAACGCGACGTACAAACATGCCACCTAGTGCGCCATCCACAACACGATGATCATATGAGTGAGATAGGAACATCATCTGGCGAATTCCGATTGTGTCTCCTTGAGGTGTTTCAATAACCGCGGGTTTCTTGACAATTGCGCCAACGGCCATAATCGCTACCTGAGGTTGATTGATGATCGGAGTTCCCATGACGTTTCCAAAGGTCCCAACATTAGACACGGTATATGTTCCACCTTGGATTTCATCTGGTAAAAGTTTGTTGGTTCTCGCTCGATTCGCAAGATCATTCACCGCTTTCGTAATTCCAACTAAGTTTAAATGATCGGTGTTACGAATAACAGGAACGATCAAGTTGCCACTCGGAAGGGCCGCAGCCATTCCAACGTTTATTTCCTTTTTCCGAATGATTTGATCTCCTTCGATCGAGATGTTAATCATAGGGAAATCCTTGATTGCTTTGGTAATGGCTTCGATGAATATTGGGGTGAAGGTTAGCTTTTCACCTTCCTTTTCCTGAAAAGATTTCTTCACCTTGTTTCTCCAGTTAACAATGTTTGTAACATCTGCTTCTACGAAGCTTGTTACGTGCGCAGATGTAGACTTCGACATTACCATATGGTCAGCAATAAGCTTTCGCATGCGGTCCATTTGGATGATTTCTACATTACCAGAAACAGATTTAGCGGGTGCAGATTGTGCTGGTTTTGCAGCTGGTGTTGGCGCTGCAGCCGGAGCTTCAATAGTAGCTCGCGACGATGGAGCAGGTACGCCATTGGTTCTGGATTCTACGTGAGCCAATATATCCTTCTTGGTCACCCTGCCATTTTTACCAGACCCCGAAAGGGTATCTAGCTCATTTACAGGTATGCCTTCTGCTTTTGCAATGCTTTTGACTAAAGGGCTGTAGAACTTATCAGATCCCGAAAAATCAGGTGCTTCAGCGACCATTGCCACAGCATCAGCTACGGATTGTTCCGCTGCCATTACCGGTTCAGATACGGCGGCTGCCTGAGGTGTGGATGCTGGGGCTGGTGTCGCGGTAGTTTCACCTTCGCCTCCTATGACTGCGATTGCCTGGCCAACTTGAGCAACAGATCCTTCTTCAACAAGAATTTGAAGAATGGTTCCACTCACCGGAGATGGGACTTCGCTATCAACTTTGTCTGTAGCGATTTCAACAATTGCCTCTTCTGCTTCAACCGTGTCACCAACGTTCTTTAACCATGTGGTTATTGTTGCCTCAGCAACACTTTCACCCATTTTAGGAAGAATAACTTCTGTTTGCGCCATGCCTTTTTTCTTGTCTAATTTGCGTCGGCGAAGGTACATTAAAGATCAGAAGTCAAAAATCATTTGATTCGAGGAACAAATCCGAATACGAGTTGTTTCTTCGCCATGATGAAAATGACCACCACTATTCTTTTCGTCCTTCTTGTTACAATCTCATTTGCTCAGAATGGCAGTATCAAGGGACGTGTTTTTGACCCCATTAACAACGAGGGAGTTCCTTTTGCTAATGTTGTTATTCAAGGCACAGCGACAGGGGCAGTCACAGACTTTGACGGTAATTATGCGATTGAAAATCTTGAGCCTGGCTTATACAATGTGGAGGCATCATCAGTAGGGTATGAGACAAAGGTTGAATATGAGATTCAGACTTTCAATAATAAGCCCGCATTTGTCAATATCGAATTAAGCCCTGCTTCGGAACTATTGGAGGCGGTAGAAATTGTCGCTTCGCCGTTTAGCAAGCGAGAAGAAGCACCAGTATCAATGCGAACTATCGGTGTATCCGAAATTGAGAGAAATCCGGGTGGGAATCGTGATATCTCACGTGTTATTCAGTCTCTTCCTGGTGTAGCGTCCCCACCAAGTTTTCGAAATGACATCATTATTCGTGGCGGAGCGCCCAACGAGAATAAGTTCTATCTAGATGGCGTAGAAGTTCCAAACATCAATCACTTCGCCACTCAAGGGTCTTCGGGAGGTCCAGTTGGTTTAATAAACGTCAACTTTATTAAAGAAGTTGATTTCTATTCGGCAGCTTTTCCCGCAAATCGGGGCAACGCAACAAGCTCCATTTTCGATTTTACTCTAAAAGACGGGAATCCCGAAAAGATCAAGGCCAACATTACCGTTGGTAGCAGTGACTATGGATTAACGCTAGATGGGCCAATAGGCGAAAAAACAACCTATATATTTAGCATAAGAAGATCCTATCTACAGCTTTTGTTTTCCGCTCTTAAACTTCCTTTCTTGCCTATATACAATGATGCCCAGTTTAAAGTAAAAACGAAAATCAATGCAAAGAATGAAATATCTCTGATTGGATTAGGAGCCTTAGATCAATTTGAAATAAACACGGGAGTCAATGATGGTGTGGATGACCCTGTAACCCTCGAGCGAAACCAATTTATCTTGGGTAATTTGGTTTCAAACGATCAATGGAACTACACGATCGGGGCTGCATACAAGCATTTCTCTGAAAACAGCTTTCAACAAGTTGTGGTGAGCAGGAATCACCTAGATAACCGAGCGGTGAAGTACTTTAATAATGACGAGAGCATCGAGGCAAACAAAATTCTGGATTACCGAAGTCAGGAAATCGAGAATAAAATTCGATTGGAACATACATGGCGAGGAGAAGGATGGAAGTGGAATGTTGGAGTGGGTTATGAGAATGCACTCTTTACAAACAGGACTTACAATCGATTCGTTACAGCAAGCGGGGAGCAGTTGGTCGCAGACTTTAGGTCGGAGCTAAACCTGAATAAATACTCGGTTTTTACTCAAATCTCTAAAGGGTTTATTGCCGATAGATTAAAATTCTCACTCGGCGTGCGCACGGATGTTGCAGGATATAACGACGCCATGGAGAATCCAATTGATCAATTATCACCGCGCTTGTCTGCTTCTTACCTGTTTGCGCCAAAGTGGAGCCTTAATGCCAGTGTTGGAAGATTCTTTCAACTGCCTCCATATACGATATTGGGATATCGAGACAATGCCAACAATCTGGTTAATAAGCAGAATGGCATTACGTATATCCAGGCCGATCATGCAGTGCTTGGTTTAGAGTACTTGCCATTCACCAATACAAAGATTAGCCTCGAAGGTTTCCATAAGGTCTATGACAACTATCCATTCCTTACTC
Source organism: uncultured Flavobacteriales bacterium (assembly GCA_943788145.1). GTDB lineage: Bacteria > Bacteroidota > Bacteroidia > Flavobacteriales_G > Salibacteraceae > SHAN690. The sequence continues at coordinate 13,567 of CALSPD010000025.1, read as the reverse complement.
GCGACAGCGTTTCGCTTGCAAATCTAGGGTCGGATTTTGGAGTTATTGGAAACGATCCAGCTGTGCCGCTTTCGGGTGGAAGGGCCTATGGACTAGAGTTTTTGATTCAACAGAAACTTACCAAGGGCTTCTATGGTATTTTGGCTGCAACCTTGGTAAAAAGTGAATTTGAAGATAAGAATGGCGACTTGCGTCCATCGGCTTGGGATAATGGTCAGATTGTAACCCTAACAGCGGGTAAGAAATTTAAGGGAGACTGGGAGGTCGGCGCACGTTTTAGATACTTAGGCGCTTCGCCTTACACGCCTTATGATGCTGCAGGTTCGAGCAATAGGGAAACGTGGGACCTGAGAGGAGTAGCCTTACCGGATTATGAGCGCCTAAACGAGGAGCGAACTGGAGCCGTTCATCAGCTTGATATGCGGGTTGATAAACGATGGTTTTTTGCGAAATGGTCGTTGGACTTGTACCTCGACATCCAGAACGTGTACAACTTTCAAGCTCCATTAGCGCCGTCATTAACAGTAGTCCGTGATGACAATGGTGATCCTCTTGTTGATCCAACAGACCCAAGAAGATATTCAACCAAGGAGATTCAGAATTTTTCCGGAACGATTCTACCCTCCATAGGAATAATCATCGAGTTATAAATTGAGAGGTATAACGGTGATTAGGGCATCACTATTGGTTCTTCCCAAAAGGCAACAGGGCACAATAGGGTAGGTGCGCCAGGCACACGTATCCAAGGCTTCCAGTCTATCTATTCAACGAGTGTAATCACAAATAAGTTACCTAAAGGAGTGGCTCAATAGGTGCAGACTTGTGTATCTGATGTATTAAGTTACTGACCTGATAATAGGTTCAGTTTTACAAAAGAAAAGGGGGGAGCGATACTTTTGGAATCTTACAGTATAAATGTGAAGGAAGTGGACTTCGCTTAGAAACGAATACCTACGATAAGGATGTCATCGATTTGCTCCTCTTCCACACCCATCCAGTCTTCAATGCGATCGTTGAGGATATCTCGTTGATGCGTCATTGTCTTATCGTTTACTTCGACAAGAAGTTTCTTGAACTGTGAGTACTTGAATTTCTTACCATTCGGTCCACCAAATTGATCCGCATATCCATCAGAGAAGATGTAAACTACATCGTTGGGTTGAACCTCGATGATGTGGTTGGTGTAAGGCGTGTTTAAGTTGTCGCCGAAGAAACCTACGGGTTGTCTGTCTGCTCGTGTCTCTAGAATTTCTCCATCACGGATCATCCAGAGTGGGTTGTTGGCACCTGCATATTCAATCTTATTTCCTGAAGTAGGAATTGAGATGATCGCGATGTCCATTCCGTCTTTGGTTTGTTCTCCAGAAGATTGCTTATTCAGGGCGTTAATGACACCGTGCTTCAATGCCAATAGAATCTTTGCAGGTTCGAGAATCCCCTTTTCATTCACAATTTCGTTCAAAAGGGAACTGCCAATCATAGACATCAGTGCGCCTGGCACACCATGGCCCGTACAATCTGCGGCAGCGATAATGGCACGATCGTGCTTTTCTGAGAACCAATAGAAGTCACCGCTAACGATGTCCTTTGGTCGGAAGAGCACCATGCTGTTTTTAATACCGCTATCAATTTCTTCACGAGAAGGTAGAATCGCCTCTTGTATACGCTTGGCATATAAGATGCTGTCCTTAACTTGTTCGTATAGCTCAGCGATTTGCTCACTTTGTTTTTCTATTTCTTCCTTTTGACGAACTACCTCTGCTGTTCGTTGTCGGACCTTTTCTTCCATGTCCTCCGCATATTCCTGGAGGTTTTTACGCATGAGAAGCAGTGATTGGCCAAGTTCATCTTGATCACTTAACGGAGTGTATTCTGAGTTGTAGGTTCCCGATCCAACGGCGCTCGCAAAATCCTTGGTACGCCTTAAACCAGTAACTACTGTTTCTAGGGCGTTTGCCATTTCACCAATTTCATCACCGCTAGTTGTAATCCATGATTTAGGGAAAATTCCCTTACTAAGATCAAGTAGAATCAATCTCAGTTTACGAACTGGAGAGACAATCGTGCGCGTAGTCAGGAAGGCAATAAGAATTCCAGCAAGCGCTAAGGCAACCCCTAGATTCCGAATTAGTGTCTGGATTCCCTGAAATTTACTCAGCATCTCAGCCGTGATAAGGTCAGTTCGTTCCTTTTTTAAGGCAATTAACTGATTCAATACGCTAATGATGTGATCGGTCTGTAGATCTATATCGCCAGCCTCCTCAACCATTGATTGAGCAGTAATTAAGCTGAATGCATCGTTATAGCTTTTTACTCCGTAAAGCGTTTGCTTCACAAAATCATGGTGCATCCAAAGTTGTTCAATTTCGTCGTACAGCTGGCTAACAGTGAACTTCGAGGAGTCTTCCCAAGTATCGGTAAGTGATTCTAACTGCAACTTTAAGCGAGGGTATTCGGAAGTGGTGAGCTTATTCAGCGCAACCTTGTCCTCGTTTTCTGGTGGGGTAGACTGGTATGCCCAGTTGTTAATGAGCATTTTGGAACGAACGATCATCAGTTTTAATTCCTCTAATTTTGCAATAGAAGGATTGTGATTATTCGTAATCTCTTCGTTGATTTTCCGGCTCTCAACGAAGGTGTTGTTGGTAATAAAGAATGCAACAATGGTCGATAGAATCACTACCGCGAAACCAAGGCTAATCTTGCGTCCGATGCTAAAATGTGAAAACATAATCTCGACTCCCTGTTATTGGTTGCTATCTAATTTCTCAAGTTCCTGCTGATAATACTCAGACTTCTCGATATCGTTAAGTCCGAAATAAATACCAGATAGGCCCTGCAAGGTAGCTTTTCGAGTTGGATCTAGCTCATAAGCCTTAAGCATGTATGGTAAAGCCTTACTAAAGAGCTCCATAACACGTTCTTGAACCATGAATAGTTCTTCAAATGGAAGTTCGTAATCCATGTTGTCAATCATGTTTACGCCCTGATTGTAGTAGTGTATCGCTAAATTGTAGTTAGCACTTATGTTATTACTATCCTTCTGAATTACCGCTTCGTAAAGACCAATAATTTGAGATCCTGTTTCTTCAAGGTCTACGCCTTCGCCTGCCTTCTCATAAATGATAGAAAGCTTAGAGGCTTTATAAAGCATAAATTCAACATCGCGACCTTTAAAATCCATTGTGGGATTTGTCAATCGAGTCAATCGTTTGTACTCGTCGTAATAATTCTGTGCAGATTCAAACTCGTCTCGATCAAGAGAAGTTGCTGCGTCGTTAAATAGGGTAGAGGCCAAAAATTTCAGTGACTGAGTACAGTCATTCGTGAATTCATTGGCTGTGTCTAACTCAATTGTCTTTGAAAAAGAAGAAATGGCTTCTGTGCGGTTACTGTGACCTTCAGGGCTCGATCGGTCCAGTTTATACATATCCTTATAGATATAACCACGAAAACACCAAGTTCTCGACAAGTCATTATACTTTTCCTCCGCTACAGCGATATCAATGAGCTCCTGCGCTTTAGGATAGTCTTTGCCTTGGTACGCACGCAGCGCCAGGGATACCGGATCGAGCTGAGCCCTAAGACCGAACGGTACCATTAAAGTCAAGACTAGTATGGGGACTAAGAGTCTTTTCATTGTTAGTTAACCACGCGAGTGGCAAGTTTTTCTAAGCTATTACTTACGACCAATTCTTGGTCCTTGAATAACTTTCGGTTCATTTCATATTTTATCAAGTTACCGGAAACAATAAAATTGATCGCGGAGTATTTGTCCACCATTCCCGGTCCTTCCGTGATTATTAGACTACTGTAGCTTAACGCCTTCTTTGCATAAGGCTCAACTTCAGAAGCAGTTTTACCAGCAATGTAGATCACGTGACAGCGCTCAACATCAGCCGCGCTGGTATATGTCTTCACCACCACCTTTTGACTGTTGATGCTCTTCGTGTTTGCCATTATTTCTAAGTTCTTCGCCAATGCATCATCGTTTATAACGGCCATTATGAAATCGCCCTGTTTGTATGCAGCTGGCCATTCGATCGAGGAGGCGAACTTTGAGATAAAGAGACTCTTGAACTTGGCTCGGGTATTCACCGATGTGTTCATGGTCTGAGAATTGGCCGTTATTGCCAATCCCATAAAGAGTGATATGATTAGGAGAAGTTTCCTCACTTTGTAATTCCGTGCAAAAGTAGGTGTTAGGCAAACACCATTCCAATTTGCGAGAGGCCCAATTTATGAATAATTCGAATTGGAAAACATTATATGATTTGATATGCATCATCTTCTAACTCGAATTTCGACGCGTCGATTTGCCTTTCTCTCTGACAATGGGCACGGGTATTGGGTTATACAGCCGCCTTGCGGTGAGCTTTCTCCATACCAGATTAAATCAATGCGACTTTCATCGATTCCATTAGCTTGAAAAATATTTCGAATATTAGTTGCACGAAGTTGTGAAATGCGATTATTTGCTGTGAATGACCCATATGAATCTGTGAATCCTGCAATTTCAACACTGTAATCGGGGTTGTTCTTGAGCAGTTTAATTGTACCAAAGACCGCATTACCAGAACCGGGAGGAAGCAACCACTGATTGAACTCATACATGAGAATACCGTCGGGTTTGGTCGGGAATTGATCCGCTCCAACTACCTCAAGCTCCGATCTTCGATTTTTTGCACGATCACTTTCGCTGCAGTCGTCCGCTACACTGCATTCAATAGCCAATTTTTCGGCCTCCCAGTTTCTCACGTTTACTCTCTCCATATTCACATCAGAGGATTCGAAATAGGTCGCAACCGCAGCAGTTCGAGCAGCAGAATATGACCATTCACCCTTTGTTTCAGATGGATCTATGTGTGAATTGATGCGCAAGAATGCATCGGCATTCGCTTCTAAACTCGCTAGAATCGGGCGCAGTATGGCACTATCTTCCGCTGTGAGTGCTTCTGATCGGTAATCAAAGTAGATTATCTCGGCATTAGATGGAGCTACATTCTTTATTGGTTTGGCTGGTTTGTATTTCTCAGAATCCAATGCGGCATCGTTGGCATCAATCAGGGCCATCGAATACTGGTCATGTGCCAGTTTATCGAAATTCCAAGTTCCATCTTCGGTGGCTTGCTCTGATATTGTATTTCCTTGTGCATCAAGAAGGGCGAACGTTGGGGTTATGTCCTCTTCATCCAACCTGATTGAATACGCCTGATCTGCACCCAGTTTTTTGAATTCAAACTTGCCGTTTTCATCCACAATTGCAATATCTATAATGTTGCCATACTCGTCGTAGGCATAGACCTTCGTGCCTTTTTCAATGTCTCCAGGAAGCTTTTGAAATACTTGCCCAAAGACCAATTCACTCAGGTCTTCTTCTTCCTCTTCACCTAGGAGCGCTGCCGCCTCTAACACCAGCTTGGAGTATACAAACTGGTTATCCGCATCCATTTTTGCCATCCCGGCAAACTTGTTGTCGTATCCATAGAAACCAATATTCAGCTCGGAATCATCGGAATCTTCAAGCGCCAGAGTGAACTCCGCCTCGCGTTTAAGACGTTCGAATCTGAAATTACCTTCTCCGTCGGTATAAGCTGAGTCTAGGATGTTGCCGTTTTCATCGACGGCGTAAACCTTCATTCCAGGTTTGTAATCGCCAGGCAGCTGCTTATAGATCATTCCTGCGACCATGTCACTAGATAACATGCTCTCGTCAGATTCGTGAATTTTGAAACGATCGGCCTCTTCAGATTGAAGCGTTTCGTAGAAGTACTTAGACATCTCATCCAATCGGAGTTGAGCAACCAACTTTCCATCCAAGTCAAATATGGAGACGTTTAGATTCGTTTCATTGGTTTCAGCAACCTTGAATTCGTAGTTAACACCGCTCTTCAGGTGCGAAAAGTCAAAGACGCCATTTGAATCTGCGTAGACCGTTTCGACAATTCTACCATCATCGTCGATCGCCATTAATGACAATCCACTATGATAATCTCCAGGTAGAGCTCTGAAAACTTGACCGTGTAGTCCGAAAATGTCCATTTCGGAATCGTCTACACTCATTAAGTCTGGATAGAATTCTTGGGCTTTAAGTGAGGTGAAATTGAAGAATGGAATATCACCTTCCTTAGCCATGGCTACTTTTTCTCCCTTGGCATTAAACAGAAATAGATCTGCTTTAGCAGCTAGGTTTATTACAGAATCTGGCATGATGACCCTAAAAGGCTGACCAATTGGAATGTTTCCAAAATCAAACTTTCCGTTGGCATCTGTCTCCACGGCACGCAAGTGAATATTGATTGAATCAACAAGCATTAATCGCGGCATTCACATAAGCACTAAGGTCGATATCAAAGGTTCCACCAGCGTCAGTAATGTGCAATGAATCGTTCGTAATGTTGGCACTAATGAGTAATTCGTTTGTGGAGTCATTGTCATTGTTTGCGGATGCAGAAGGAAGTACGGCGAAACCACCATCGGTGAGGTATACTGTGTCGTTGCTAATGGAAACGGTTTGCAACTCATTTGTAGAGTCGTTGTCATTGTTCGTTGCTCCAGTGGGCAGGACCACAAATCCACCATCGCTCAAGTATACCGTGTCGTTTCCTATCGTTAAAGCTTGAAGTTCGTTTGTAGAGTCGTTGTCATTGTTCACTGCGTTGACATAGGCACTGAGGTCTATGTCGAATGTTCCACCAGCATCGGTAATGTGCAACGAATCGTTAGTGATAGTTACACTAGTCAGCAATTCATTGGTAGAATCATTGTCATTATTTGTAAAACCTGCGGGTAAAACGGCGAAACCACCATCGGTTAAGAATATCGTGTCGTTACTGATGGAAACTGTTTGTAATTCATTGGTTGAATCATTGTCATTGTTCGCAACCGCCCCTGGCAACAAAACTGATCCACCATCGCTAAGGAAAATCGTGTCGTTGCTGATGGTCAATATTTGAAGCTCATTCGTCGTGTCGTTATCCAAACTGGTACCACCTCCAATGAGGGCAGAAACGTCGATATCAATAAATCCACCATTCTGATACAAGCGAAGTGTATCCATGGATGCGCCTACAATTTCTCCAGAATCAACTCCGGTGGCACTTCCTGCTAGTGCACCAAGGTTTGTGGTGTCATTTCCGTTGTTTGTGTAAATGATATAGTCCGTTCCATCCAACGAAGCACTATCAATCACCAAGACATTTCCTGCATTTTCCGCATACATCGCATACATCGCATATGGCACGGTCATGAGTTCGGTTGCGTTCCCCATGTCAACTCCATCAATGTTGACATTCAGGTACAATCCACCGCCGGCCCAATCTACGGTCGTGAAATCATCCACGGTTACTCCTCTGCCAATTTGGATGGTGAACAACCCGAATCGGTTCGTTACAACATCATCCCAGGTTTCTTCATAAACGGTGGTGAAAACATTGGAGTCGATGATCGAGATGACCACGTCCAAGGTGTCTTTAGCCAACGGTGTTCCAGAAGTGTCTCTGGCCACGGCTTGATAATTTATCCCCTGTGGGACTTGTGCTTTTGCTTCTTCCGGGAGAAGAAATAACATTGCGAATGCCGAAAAAGCGGCGATCGTTAGGTGTCTTAATTTGAACATAGACTAAGATTTGATGGATTGTGCAAGAAACACCAACGTCGAATACTAGGCACAAAAATGCGTGTGGCATGGCCAATGGCCGCGCCCTTCCTCAATTCCAAGGTAGCATGATTGATCTTCGTCAGCGGGTTAGCGTTAAGCATCAAAAGTAATTTTTGACACTGGGTTTACCTAGTAAATACGTGATTTCTTAGACAAAGGTTTAGTTGCGTTGAAAAAACTTAAAACGCTGGGTTTAAGCAAAAAAAAAAGGACCCGTAATTGGTCCTTTTTTTTTGATTTCGATTTCGCTATTGCTGCGGAAAACTTGGCGGAGCTTCTGCGCCCTTTGCCTTCTTTTTTTGCTTTGGTGCTTGTTGGCGTTGTTGCTGTCTTTGTCCCTGTTGTGGAATGGCACCAACAATTTCAGTGTAATAGCCTTCAGCTCGATCGTATAATGGATCCATATACGCGTTCATTTCCTCCATTTTGTATTGCTTACCCATTTTCTGAAGCTGCTGAATAACCGCAACCCCTTGTCCTGTTTCTCGGTCAAGGGTCTTCTGATACTCCGTTTCAAGTGAAGCATAAAATTCGAGATGATCAATGTAGTAGTCGGCAAGCTGCTTCGCAAGTGCAAACCCGGCTTCCTTTTCATCGATTTGGAAGTAGGTGTCAACCACTTGAAGTAGCGTCACATCTTGTGGTGTGTTCGCATTCACAGTTTGCTCTACACACTTGTCCAATACAGCCTTGGCACGCTCTGTATCTCCTTCTTTGGCCAACACGTCGGCCAATCGAGAGAAGTTCAATCGCAGATTTGTTACAAAACGCATGTTGTTTTCATCCAGGAAGATATCTGGATCATTCATGTTTCCGAACGAAAATTCATTCATCATGTTTTCATACATAATGTCAGACTGAACTTCACCAAAGTATCCAAACTGATTCCCGTCGCTTTTCACTTCGTACGGTACCAATCGATACGTAAATCCTTCGTGCTGCATGTATTTAGTCAATCCGAAATAACTATCTCTAGGCATCGTGTTCGCGTAGTAAATTGGACGTTCCCAATTATTGTTTGCAAGTATGTCAAGCATGAGCAATTCACTCTTTAAAATGATCGATCCCTTTACTTCCCATTCAATGGCCGGCAACACGCGTCCCATATCTTCGGGAGAAACAACATTGAACTCCTTAACAGCCTTAATATCAATAGGTAATCTAAATTTCCGAGTTGGAATATAGCTGAGTTTCTTACCCGTCATCATCGGCTGCGTATTGCGATTATCCAATGCAAATGCAACGATCTTATCGATGTTGACAAAGTTGTCATTTTTGGTTCGCTCAACGATCGGTAAATAGTCTCGCGTGCCTTGACGATAATCGTCTTTGACCATGGTCAATTTCACCGGCAGTCCATCGTCATACGCCTGACGCTTAATCATGTCGATAAACCAGTCCGTGCTTCCAAGTGTGAGGTTAACCACACGAACATCTGTTCTGTATCCTTCCACTTCTTGAAGATACCAGAGCGGGAATGTGTCGTTGTCACCATTGGTAAATAAAATGGCATTCGGTTCACAAGAGTCGAGGTAGTTTTTCGCGATGGCACGAGCGGTGTATCTGTCAGATCTATCGTGATCGTCCCAGCCATCCTTCGCCATGAGCACGGGCGCAATAAGACACAACACGGTGGCGAGTACTGCATGCATTTTTCCATCGGAAACGACTTTTCCAATTCCATGCATGATTAACAATAGAAGGGATGCTACAACAGCCATATATAGCATCAACAATGCAAATGCTGTATTTCCTCCGAAGATCGCTCCCAGTATGGCAAGGGCGACTCCACCGCCCACAGCGTATCCCACCGTTTGTCCGAGTTCTTTTGTGTCAATATTTCGAGCTGCGTCGTACAGTGCCAAAACTCCAAATCCAATCCAAATGGCAAACGCATAAAATGATCCCGCATATGCATAATCCCGTTCCCGCGGTTGGAAGGGATACTGATTGAGGTATAGTACAATGGCTAATCCAGTGAAGAAAAAGAGTAGGAGGACTACCCAAGCATTTTCCTTGTTTTTTCTGAAGTGAAAGAGCATGCCAAGCAATCCAAGTATAAATGGAATGGCAAAGAAAAAATTCCGAGCTTTTTGGTTCTCGGCATAATCGGTAATGCTCTTCTGATTTCCAATATGTGCTTCATCTATGAAGTTAATTCCGGTCATCCAGTTTCCATCTTGAAAGCTACCGTGGCCTTGATGGTCATTCTGCCGTCCTGAGAAGTTCCACATGAAATACCTGAAATACATCCAGCCAACCTGATAGCTGAAAAAGAAGCGCATATTTTCGCCAAAGGTCGGTTTGTTGATGGTCGATGTCCTACCGGAGGGGTCTCGATACTTGACCGGCTTTCCTTTAAAGTCTGACCACCGCTTATAGGCCTTAACATGGTTCTTTTTTGTACTCCACATTCGTGGAAAGATTGTCTTGAAATCCGAGTGATAGTTTGGCTTTGACCCTTTACGATCGTCGGCTAACTCATACTTGCCTGTTTTTTCACTTGGGTAATAGACCGGGCTCCCATCTAGGTATTGGTTAGAAGGATCGAGCGGGGAGTTAAATTGTTGTCCGTAGGCTAGGGGAGAGTCTCCATACTGCTCACGATTCAAGTAAGCAAGCAAGTTAACTAAGTTCTCAGGGTTGTTCTCGTCAATCGGAGTGTTGGCGTTTGATCGAATCATGATCAACGCGAAAGAGGAGTACCCAATAATCAAAACAAGCAGCGATAACAACGCTGTGTTCAACGTAGGTCGATGTTCTTTTCTCGTGAAATAGATTCCGTAGACAATGGCACCCATTAAAAGGAAAATGAAAATGAGGGATCCAACATGGAACGGTGTACCGAAGGAATTCGTGATGACGTATTCAAATTTAGCCGCCAATGAGACCAAGCCAGGTATTATCAAGCCTTGGATTCCACCCAGTGTAACAACACCGATACCTCCAGCTATGATCATTCCACGCATACTTGGCTTGAATTTTTTGAAATAGATTACATAGGCAATGGCTGGTATGGCAAGTAGGTTCAGCAAGTGAATACCAATTGACAGCCCTATGAGGTAAGCAATAAGTATAATCCAACGATCTGCTTTGGGTTCATGGGCTATTTGTTCCCATTTCAGAATGGCCCAAAACGTTATGGCGGTCATCATGGAAGAAAGGGCATAAACCTCGCCCTCCTCGGCGCTGAACCAAAAGGTGTCGCTAAATGTGTATGCTAAGGCGCCTACAATGGCAGAGCCGAATATGGCTGCCTCGTCGCCAGCACTGATGTTTTCTTTGCCATTTGTAAGGCTAAAGACTTTGCGTCCAAGTGCACTGATGGTCCAGAATAAGAAGAGAATGGTGAATGCGCTAGAAAGGGCACTGATGAGGTTAACCGCATAGGCCACATTCTCTGGCGCCACGAACATGCTAAACAAACGACCCACTAAAAGAAAGGTAGGAGCCCCAGGAGGGTGACCTACTTCAAGTCGGTATGATGTTGCGATATATTCACCGCAGTCCCAAAAACTTGCCGTTGGCTCCAGCGTGCTTATGTATGTATATGCGGCTATTGCGAATGTTAGCCAGCCAAGTATATTATTCCACTTTTGGTAGTTCATGCGATTCATTTAAGAAACACTTGCAGTTTCGCAAGGTGGCGCGAATTTAAAATTCTGAACTGATGCATTTAGTGAACATTGGTTATGATTTGCAACATTTTATTAATCGCAAGATTTTTTTTGTTTTAAACCGCATGATATCTAGAAAAAATATTTTTGGCACCGCAATTGTAATTGCACTCTTAAATCTTTAAATCCTATAAAAATGATGACATCAATTAACACCAGAATAATCGCAGCCGCCGCCTTGATTCTTTTCAGCGTAAGCTGTCAAAACCGCAAGGTCACTCGAATTGACCCAGAAGACAGAATAGATTTAAGCGGTCGATGGAACGATACCGATTCTAAAATGACTGCCGGAGCAATGATTGAGCAAATCTTAACTGGACCTTGGTTGGCAAACCATTTACAAAAGAATGACGGCGAAAAACCTGTTGTTGTAGTTGGATTAACTCGAAACAAGTCGCACGAACACATTACTCCAGAAACTTTTTGCAAGGATTTAGAGAAGTCTTTTATTACATCACAAAGAGTGCGGTTGGTACAAGGCGGAGAAATGCGTGATGAGGTAAGAACGGAGCGGGCTGACCAGCAGAACTACTCCAGCGAAGCCACCATGAAGAAATGGGGTTTGGAAGTTGGTGCAGACTATATGCTTCAAGGCGTTATTAACTCAACGGTTGATGAATACAAGAAAGAAAAGGTTGTTGAATACCAAATTGACCTTCAATTAACCGACATGGAAACCAACGAAGTGGTTTGGATCGGCGATAAGAAGATTAAGAAATACATCAAAGACTAAATTTAAGGTTATCATTTAAAAGCTCGGACCAATAGTTCGGGCTTTTTTTACATCTATGAAAAAACTCTCCTATATATTGATTGCTATGTTGCTTTCGAGCTGCGCTTCATACTACCAGCGCAATATAGAATTGCAACAAATGATCTCGAAAGGGGAGCTGGAAAAGGCGGAAAAAAAGCTTGAGTCCAACAAGCGAATTCAAAGGGACAGAAATAGATTGCTCTATTTATTTAATATGGGATATATAAACCATATGCAGCAAGACTTTTTGGCGAGCAATATCTATTTCAATGAGGCAGATTTCCTTATTGAGGATTACAAGAAAAAGTATGGATTCGAGGCACTTGCCTTGATCAGTAACCCAGAAGTAAAGCCTTATAGAGCCGAGGATTTCGAGTCGGTAATGATTCACTATTATAAATCGATCAACTATTTGTCGCTAAAGCAATTTGATGCTTCGCTGGTGGAAGCGCGGCGTATGAACTTGAAGCTTAATCAGTTGAACGATAAATACAAAGACCATAAAAACCGCTACCAAGCGGATGCGTTCGCCCACGTATTAATGGGGTTGAGTTATGAAGCTTCCGGCCAGCTAAATGATGCATTTATTGCATATCGAAATGCATACAATGTATTTGATGGCGAGCATGGATACTTTGGGATAAGAGTTCCCGAGCAACTCAAGCAAGATTTGATGCGGACGTGTTATTTGTTGGGGTTCAGGAGTGAGTTGGAATTATACGAAAAGACCTTCGCCACCACCTATGTGCATCGTGAACTCAAATTTGGAGAAGCGATTGTAATTTGGCAAAATGGAATGGGCCCGGTAAAAGACGAGGTTAGTTTCAACTTCATTGCGATACCTGGCCAACCGGGATATATCATTTTTGAGAATAAGGAATTGGGAATAAGCTTCCCATTCTACATTGGAAACGATGCGCAAAAGAGAAAGGACCTATTGGCATTACAAGTTGTTCGAGTGGCATTCCCTAAATATGTTGAGCGACCGCCATATTATAAAGAAGCTCTTTTGGTTCATGACCAAACCGAGATCAAACTTGAGTTGGTCGAGGATATCAACGCGATCGCATTTAAAACACTTCAAGATCGATTTGTGCGGGAAACCAGTGTTTCGCTTTTGCGGCTGGCATCTGAAAGAAATCTGCAGAGCTGGCCTTGGCCAATGAAAACGCCGCGCTTAGGGGCGGCGGCAACAATAGCGAATGCCGTGTCGGAGAAGGCGGACACCCGAAACTGGCGAACGCTGCCCCACAGCATATACTATGCACGAGTGCCGTTAAACGAGGGTGAGAACATAGTGGGATTGAAGATGAAGAATCCGAAGGGATGCCTATGATCGGAGTTGGGTTTCGAATTCGAAGGCAAGGCAGGGGCAATGCACTTTATGCCATACCATAGTCTGGAGCATTTACCGGTTTGGCCTGGAGACGCCGGCGCTAGTGTACACGTCCAGAATAAGTAGTCTACTCCGATCGA
>CALSPD010000024.1 GCA_943788145.1 uncultured Flavobacteriales bacterium | reverse complement strand
CCATTCATCACAGGCATCTCTATATCCATAAGAATTACTTGAGGTTGGAGGGCCGTACATTTATTTACAAGATCGAGTCCGTTTGACGCGCTGAATATTACTTCAACCTCGGAAAAATAACCCAAGCTAGCTTTAAGGCTTTCTCTTAAATCCTGATTATCTTCTGCAATGGCAACTTTAACCTTCATTTTCATCGATTTTGTCGCTACTTCTTAGTGGCGTAATTTGGTAAAGGCGATTTAAGTTGTAGGCCAATTCGAATCGTTGTCCCAATACCTAGTTTAGAAACAATACTAAAAAACGCCTGCATTTCAGAAGCTCTATCCTTTATATTTCTCAGTCCGTTATGTTCATTCTCATCAATTGCTTGATCAGAAAATCCCACACCGTTATCCGAAATTTCAAAAACAAGTTCTGACTCGGTCGTGGAAACACTTATTTCCACCTTATCTGCTTGTGCATGTTTTTGAATGTTTTGTATGGATTCTTGCAGAATTCTCATGAGATGAAGCGCGATAGAAGGTTCCAATTCTAGATCCGTTTGCATATTTCGCGTCAATTTGAACTGCGTGTTTGAATCTTGAAATAATCCATTCGCATAAGCTGCAATTCGCTGCATCATTTCGCTTACGGGCATAGCGTCTTTTCGAATGGTCCAAACGGTATCCCTTAATTCACGCATTGCTTCGCGAGCGTACTTCCCGAGTCCCTTTATATTCCCAGCTGATTCACTATCCCGAATTCCCAACCGATCTAAATTAGAAATCAAATAGGTTATTTGCGCCCCAACATGATCATGTAAATCCATCGAAATTCGCTCCCGTTCTTTATGAATCCTGTGCTTCAATTCGAGCTCGCGCAATTGCTTTTTCATTCTCAGCTGAGAAAAATACCTCACGATAAAAATGATTAGCCCTAGCAACGCAATGGAGGACAAAACAACGAACCATGTCCTTTGCCAAAACGGAGGAATCACCTTAATCGGAATCGAGAGCTCGTTTGACGACATATTCCCATTTTGATCCGTCACCCTGACTCGGAATTTATATTGACCAGCAGGTAAATTTGAATATGTAGCCCTTCGTTCTATGGCCGAAGCGTCAACCCATCGCGAATCAAACCCTTCCATTTTGTATTCATATTCAAACGATTCGCCATGAATGAAATCGGGAACCACGAATCGAAAGCTGACCACATGATCGCCAGGATGGAGCTCTAAAAAAGTCAAATTCTCAGGACTCTCACTTAGTATTGTCCCGCTTTGACCATAGTTGATTTTGATTTCGGATAGGGTCGGAATTGCTTCGAAATTAATAGAGGCAAGATCTGTAGTGCGTAGAATTACTAATCCATCTGTTCCCGCAAACATGAATAGCCCATCCACTGTTTTGAACCCTCCACCAAGCGAAAATTCAGGAAAAGGAACGCCATCGTTTAACCCGTAGTTTCTGAACTTTTTAGTTTGGATATTGAAACAACTTAGCCCTTGATTATGTGCTAACCATAATTCATGATCAAACCGTTTCATACCCGCAATTATTCCATTGGATAATCCATTCTGAACGCCATAAAACTCGAAGGTTTTTTCCTTCAGATTAAACGCATTCAAACCTCCTCCAAAAGTTGAAAGCCACACTTTTCCTTGACCATCAGGCTCTATTCCGGTGATAAACTGAAAACTTGGCCTCTTCACTCCGCCACCGGGTTGGAAAATAAAAGGTTCAATTTTTTCCGATTGGAGATTACATATGAATAAACCCTGCGCTGCTCCGACATACAAATTATTCGAATCTGCATTTAAGGAGAGAATATATGCCATGCGGTTTCCATCCATGCCTTCGATAAAACTCCTTTCTAGTTTTCCTTTGAGGCCAGCGCGATGTAGATATCCCAATGTTCCAACCCACATTGATTCTCCGATTTCTTTAAAACAGGAAATTGACTGTTGATACTGATTGTTGCCCTCTATAAAAATCTTAGTTGCCTTCGTACTAAGGTTGGGGGTTCGAAATAGGCCTTCGACAGACGTGCCGATCCAATACTGACCGTACTTATCCTTGGTAAGGGCAGTGATTCTCATTTCTCTAAATTGATTGGAAATCACTGGAAATAGATCTTGCACCTTCCCGTTTTGGATAAAATTTAAACCCGTTTCTGTTCCGACTAAGATTAATCCCGAATCGTCTTTATACACACTCCAAACTTGGTGGTTAAACAGGCCTGAATGTTCAGAGTAATGGGTAAAGTGTTCGCTTCCTTTTGGTAAATAATTAAGTCCTCCATTGGCAGTACCAATCCACATGGTTCCGGCCCGATCTTCAAACAAGGAATGCACCAACGGATAGGACAAGCTTCGCTCATCTCTTGGGTCATGGCGTAGTTTAAACCTTTCATGCGCAGAATCAATCACGTCCACCCCTTCTGTATGTCCAACCCAAATTGAACCATCTAATCGCTTCCAAACGGATTGAATGTCTCCATCAAAATCTTTTAAGTCGACAAAACCTGCCGAGCCAAGTCGACAATCGAAACGAAGGATTTTCTTCTCCGCAGCTAAGAAAACTTCGTTTTCAAATACCTCGAATTGGTGGTCATAAGTAACCTTAAATCCAACCTTAAAAATCGAAGTGTCGTGTGACTCATTTGAATAAATGATCAAATTGCTTTGATCCATAAATAGAGTGTATTCGTTACAATTGCACGCAGCCGTAATGGAATCGGACGGTAGATTAAAGGAATCCATTAACAACGTGGTCGCTTGTTGGAATGAATCCGGTAAAGCGTAAGCTTTATAGCTAAATAGGGCCATTGTTTTTCCCTTCCATTCAAAAATGGAATTTGGAATGTTTTGGTAATTGTTTTCTCGAATTAAGAATTTATAGAAACGATCGCTTTTTCCGTTCGTAATAGTTTAAACCGTACCGAGCTAAAATCCAAAAATCTCCAGATTGAACAGGAACCAGTCTTCGAATGAAATTATCCGAAATCGACCATTCATTTTCTTGATTAGGTCTAAAAACCGTGAATTGATATCCATCATATCTATTCAATCCATCCTGTGAGGCAAACCATAAGTAGCCCCATTCATCTTGAATAATGTGATTGATCGAGTTTTGAGACAGCCCATCAGCTGAAGTGATTTTCAAAAATCGAAATGAATCATTTTGGGCAAAGATTGTTGTGCTGGTCAACAAAAAAACGAAGCACAGCTGTAAGAAAACAAGAATCCGGTGAAGGGTTAGCACATGACCAAATTAATTAAAGAGCTGAAAAACAGAAACTTCGAACTATCGAAATTTCTGTTTTAATTTGATCGCTTCAACTATTTGTTAAAGTTGTACAGTTTAATGACTACATCGAGGTAGCCATTTAACGCATCAATGACTGCGGCTTCGTACAATGCAGGTGTTGTGTTTACATTCCATGTAGTAGCGTATTCCATTTTATTATTTCTCCGATTGGCCAAAACACTAGGAATTTCCCCTTTATTCTCTTCGAGACTTTCGATGAAATTTAGATTTGAAATTACATCCTTAGTCATTCCAACCGTAAACATGTAGCCCAAATCATCATGCACGTTAATTTTAGTTCCCTGAATGTTTTTACCCGTTTCTAATGCCGCTTGACTACCAATATTTGGTGCGATTCGAACACCAGGATACATTTTTTGATCTACTGTTTCCGTCAGGTTATACGTCACCGTTGAAGATGACGATCCTGCGTATTTCACCTTGGCCTCTGCTTCAGCTAGCATTTCTGCAAAGTCAACCACTATGGTGAATTCTCCTACGGCTCCACCCAAATCTTTCGCGAGTTTTTTTCCATTTGGAACCAGCACTATGATTCGATTATAATGGGGCGATTCATCGTATGAAACGGCATATGCAAGTCCTTGTGATCGCGAATAAATCTCGCGATCTTCTTCAGCCATTTCAATGATTTTGTCTGTATGTTTATTGTCCTTGAATGTGCTCCAAGTGCGGACATCAACTCCGGCCTCTTTTTTCATTCTTTCAATAAACGTTTGCGCAACATGATCGGTTATTTTCTGTAAATCTTCCTCGCTTAACCCATTTAAAATAGCGTATGCACCGCTCGAAGCTGAAGCTTTTACTTTTCCTGCACCGTAGTCATTTTTATCAGTCGAACTGGCCGTCATGGCAGAGGTGAGTTTATAGACAACTGTGAATTTGCACATATTCCAATTATCAGCTTCATAGATCTTTTTGTGCCCTGTAAATGCCGCATAGTCCTTTTCGAGCTGCTTCATTTCTTTCTTGTCTTGCGCGAATGCGACAGCTCCGGCACTCAACGTCAATACTAAAATGGTAGATGTGATTTTTGATTTCATGATGATGTGGTTTTTGATTAAAACAAAACTCAACCACACCCTTCTTCCGTGAAATGAGGCAAATGCCTCAATTAAGTCAATAAGTCCGAACAAAAAAAAGCCGAATCGATAATCGACTCGGCTTTCTAGGTTGCTAATTCACTTTGATTTTATCGCATCAATCGCGTTTCAATGAGTTTTGCACTATCCAGTTTTTTCAACTCTTTTTCTAATTCTTTGGTGTCCTGTCCGATGAGTCCGCTCACCTTCGCTTGTAAAGCGATTAACTCTTTCAAGTCAGACTCATAAAGTTCGAGCTCCAGAATGGATATGGATTCAATAAAGGTGATATCTGTTTCGCTTCTTTCTAGGTTCGTAATGACCTTACTGTGGTTTCCGTTTACCCTTTTGAACGAAGCATCATAGGCCATAACATACGCCTCATGAAGGTGCTTTTGCTTCTTTTCAAACTCTTCTACAGCCAACATGCGAGCTTGTTCCGAAGCCAACAAGGAGTTCTTTTCTTTTACAGAGGCCAACAAGGCATTCTTCGTGTCTCTGAGGCGAATCATTTCTTCCACTTTTGGAATTTGGCTGATCGGATGGGCTTCGTTCGACTTAATTTCATGCGCAGCGTTATAATGAGCCAAAGCGTCTTCAAATTTCTTCTCAGCTAGCGCTTCATCGGCCTTTTTGACTTCGGCATTATATGCTTCTTTTATTCGTTGTTCTTCCAGCCATTCCTTATGACCTTTTGGAGTATCCATCCAAAGCACAATTTCTTGCATATTGACCAAATACTTTGGCTCCGAATATTCTCCTCGCGGAATGATCATGGTTGGAATGGAAGCATTCGATTTATTGTTGAGATTGACCGTGCTCGTTTCATTCCATGCCTTCATCAGCGGCACAAGGATGGGATGATTGTTCGTTTGTTTGAGAATGCCATATTTAACATTCGCCACAACGGCATTCGAATCCGGAAACTGAATATCCTTGAAAAAAGCAGTAACCATGGCCTCTTTGTCGTATCGCTCTATTTCTTTTCCGGTATTTACATCTCGAACGACTTTGAAGGCTAAAACACCGTGTTGGTATCGCGCAACTTCCTCGATTTGAGCATCTTGCTTATTTGTATATTGAAACTTCCACTCCCCATCTAAATAGCCATCTCCATCAAAAGCTCCCTGAACATTTAACTTTTTATAAAGTGGATCAACATCAACAGTAGGGGCATAATCGTAGGAAAATGTGCCTTTAAACTTATTGCGATTAAAACTTGCAGTTGCGGTTAGTATATCTACATCTTCCAGGGTTATTCGATGTGTCCATAACCCCAATTTTTGACCGTTTAAATATGGGCCTGTTACCGTTTCATTGCTTTCGGAACTCATCCCTTTGATGGTTGCTACCCATGGTGTCACTTTATTATCTTCTCTATACGCACCAGACATTTGAAGCGAACACTCGCCCCTATCTTCAATTTCTAAGGTATCGGAATAGGTGAATCGACCGTCAAAAACGCGCTGTGTTTTATCATTCTCTGTGTACGAATATTCAGCGAATCATGTACCGTATGGGCCTTTATATGTTTTGGTCTCCTGGGCCAAATTAACACCGCTAAAAAGTGTCAAACCGGCAGAAAGCATTATCAATTTCTTCATTTTTCAATGATACAATTCTGCCTGAAATATTTGAAGGAGAAAAGGCTAAAAGCGCACCCGATATTGAACTTTTATTTCGCTTCGAGTTGGACCGTCTATCGTGTTTAATCCACTTCCGCTTTCCTTGCGATTGGCGTAATAAGTTTGTGCAAACCGTACCGTTAAATCACTCCATTTTGTTAAATCATACCCAACGATCAAATAGACTCTACTCCCTCGATAATAGTATGCTGGCACGCTAAAACTGTACAACACATCGTGTTCGTAAGCATAAATTCGACTATCGTAACCATCTGTATCGAACAAAGCATATCGTAGTTTAAATTGATACTTAGCTGGCCATTTTGGTTTGAATATGAGGTCTTGATAGATGAGCCATCCATTCTGACTCTGTCCCTCTGGAAGATCTACATGCAGGTATTCAAGCCGATTTCTCAAGCTAAACACCTTATTGATGGTCAATTGCCAATTGACGCGAAACCAATGCCGATGTCGGAGACCAATCAAATCAGTAGGTTGTTCGCCCAAATCGTACCCTTCATACTTATCTTCAAAGCGATAGCGCACATAGCTCGTAAAGCTTCGAGTTGGCTTAAACTCAAGCTGAGCGAGGTATTCACTTCCTTTTGTGGGCGCTTTTGCTTGGAATCGCATCCACGGGAAGGTGAAGAGGTCATAATACCCCATCAAGGTCCACTTATTGCTCAGTTTCGCGTTGAATCCAAAGTAAAAACCATCTTCATTAATGGTACGACTTCCTTCACTCACCGCATTCGATCGAGGCGAATTGTAACTCGGGTCGAAATGACGATGCAATAAAGAAACATCCAACCGAGGATCTAAACTTATAATGGCGCCATTCAAAAAAGCTGTCCCACCATCTAGGCGCTGGCTGACTTCTCCGAACGCCAACACATTACGGAGCATAAACTGATAATCGGCCCCTGCCACCACAAACGGAGCTGAATTGGGTTCGAATTTTCGATAGAGTTGGGAATAAGGCTGAGTGTTGCCGGAATAATTTGTGTAAACGCCTGTTGCGCCCAATTGAAACTTATCCTTTACCAATCGAATGTGGCCTCCGGTGTTCAATTCCCAAATGGCGTCCTTGTCGGCCAATTCATTTGGTGTTCGATGATAGCCACTCGTTTGAAACGAACTAAACTCCGAAACCAAAAAGTCATCTCCGCCCACTGTATCAAGGTTTGTAATGTTGGCGTCAACACGTTTATTGCTTAAAAATCCCGTGATTTCAATGTCCTTCACTTTTATCGTGGAAGCGGCTCCACGCATGAAGTTGTTTTCATCAGCTGAAGTATAAGGCGATATTTCACGGGCCGTTCGTTTTACACTTAAAATATTAGCCGATTTACCGAATGCAAGGCCCGTCCAGTAGGTGAGTCCTTGTCCAAATTGCACTTGATAATCGCCAATTATTGCGTGCTTAATGGGACCGTAATTACCGAAATAAGCGTGAGCTGAATAAAAGTCAAAACCCTTCGCTTCGGTTTGACCAAACATGGCTTCGCCCGCGTCCTTTTCCATGGTGAGCCCAACACTTATGTGGTTTAGGTATCGAAACCGATATCGAGCTAAAATCCGCGCGGGATCGCCAGCATATCGGCCATTTGGGTTTGCGGCTAAAAGGGAATCTTCAATTGGGGCATAGCCTTCCATCTCTTCTATCACGCGTTGGTATCGAACAAAAGCTTCGCTGCGGCCTTCCTCTTGAATCGAACTCCAGCTCAGGTCTGGCCTATCGGCAAAATCACCCACTTTCACAAAAGATTCCAATGCCGAAATGGTGTTCAAATCAAATCCTTCTATTCCTTGCAACTCGTACATGGACATGAGTTTCCCTGTTTGTGCTCGGTGTTCGAGCAAACGTTGAATTTGAAAATCATCCAAAATCAACAGGCGTTCCAGCTCAGATTTACTCGCTTTATTCAGATTGAGCGGATGATTATAGTAATAATCTAAATCGTCCAAATAGGTATTGAAATCTAAATCTTCGGTTTCTAAATTTTCACTGACTAATTCAATGATTTGGTTTATTGCCGATTCTTGTTCTGCGTCATTTACCTTCTGGGCCCAGACGGTAAACTGTACGCTTAGAAAGCCAAAAACCAACAGCGCCTGTTTCATTTTTCGCGCTTTCCAAATTGATAGCTCAGCGCTACCGTTGAGCTATAGCCAAGGTTTTGACTCACGTTTGCACTAACATCGGCTTGGAGTCCATTCCATTTATAACCAAAACCCAAGTTGAAAGCGTTCTGCGCGGTGGCAAATCCGGCTCGAATAAACATGGATTCGACAGGTGTGTATTCAATGCCCGATTTGATGTTCAATTTCAAATCCATGTCCTTATCCAGTTCAAGCAAAAGACTCACCTTTTCAGAGAAAATGTATTGCCCTCCGATTCTGAGTGAAGTTGGAATTCGTTCGTCATCGAAATTGGCAAGTTTTGATCGAGTTGGGTTATATACGTGCGCGCCCAATCTGATCTTCTCAGTCGGCATTATTAGGACTCCGACTTCGCCCACCAAGGTGGATTTACTTCCATAAATATCACCCATTCGAACCTGTACATAATCTACTTGGACGCCTAAACTCACATAGTCACTTAGCTTTCGAGCGTAACCTAGTCCTAATCTATTGTTGGCATATCCTGCGTATCCGTAATTGTGACCAACAACTCCTATGCTTCCTCCGCCTAATGGACCGGCAAACGCAATGGACCTCATGCCTACTTGTGGCAAAAAGAATCGATTTTCATAGGCTACAGCCATTTGATATTGGTCTATCATGCCTAAGGCACCTATATTGTTCGTGGTGCTCCATGCATCATATAGGGTGACTGATGCACCGCCTAATGCCGAAGCTCGCGCTCCTTGAGTTTCGTTGCCCCCACTCGCCAACGATTGAAAAGTGAGGAGGAAAAGCAGGCTTATTAAAAGGTGGGTTTTCACAGTGGGCTAAATTAATGTCTTCGGTTAAATCGAGCTTTTCTTTCGAGTGAATTTCGAATCATTTATTGTTTTTCAGAAACAAGACTTTAACTGATTGATTTTCTTATATTTGATACAACCAAACAAGAAAAACATGAGCCGATTCATCCTCACTTCCCTGATTCTTTCCCTTGCCTTTATGTCCTGCGGCAAATTTGATAAGGACTGCGACAAAGACCTATCCTGCTCGTTTTGCATGGACAAGGATTTTCCGGTAAAAGACAATGTGGCTGATAATAGCGATTTCGACAAGGGTCAGGAAAGTGATCTAAAAGGAAAAGACTTTGACAACAAGGAAAAGGGCGAACACAAAGGTTGCGACAAGGACAAAAAAAGGGTGATGGAAGAAATTGTTGTAGAGCCAATTTACTACGATGAATCATGTGGTTGCGCAACAAGCGGACTAGTTAAATATGTAAAAGACAATAAGACCATCGCTTTGGTCAAATATGACGATCCAGAATGCACGGGTTATGGCATTAAAATCCAATGCTATAATGGCGATTGCGAAAGTTCAAAGGCAAAATGTTGCAAATTCGAGCAAGATTGTTCGCCAAAGGAATAAGCTCAACTTTCTATTCAAATCTTCCGATTCAAGTCAACTATCGGCTCCGCTAAAGTGAGCGCGATGAGCGTAGTGATTAGCCTTAACTTTGGCGCCAACTCCACTTGACGCCATTGCACTTTGACCGATCTACTGATTGTAACGCCTCCATTTACTCAGCTTAACACGCCCTATCCTGCTTCCACCTATCTAAAAGGTTTTTTAAATACGAAGCAAATAGCGAGCACCCAAATGGATCTTGGCATTGACGTCATCTTGGCGCTATTCTCGAAAGATGGGCTCAAACGCATGTTTGATTCGAACTTTGTTCCTAATCAAAACATGACTGCTAATGCGCGGTTTATTGAGGCAAACAGTGATCTATACGCACTTATCATAGATGATGTCATTCGCTTTCTTCAAGGCAAAAACCCCGCATTGGCCCGACAAATTTGTGCAGGCAACTTCTTGCCTGAAGCAAGCCGTTTCTCGCAATTGAATGACATGGATTGGGCTTTTGGCAACATGGGAATGCAAGACAAGGCCAAACACATGGCTACGCTCTTCCTCGAAGACATCAGCGATTTTATTGTTGAATGTATTGACGATCATTTTGGATTCAGCCGCTATGCCGAACGCCTCGGACGCAGCGCAAACAGTTTTGACGAACTTCACAAAGCTCTGGGAAAACCTTTGTCATTGATCGATGAACTGACCATCAATATCCTACAAGATCGCATTAATCTAGTTGAACCCAAACTGCTTTGCGTCACCGTTCCGTTTCCAGGAAACCTCTTTAGCGCATTTCGATGTGCGCAATTTTTAAAAGAAAAGCATCCTTCCATAAAGACTGCCATGGGTGGCGGTTTTCCAAACACGGAGCTGAGGTCCATAAAAGATCCTCGAGTATTTCAATTCTTTGATTTCATCACCTTAGATGATGGCGAATTGCCCATAGAATTGCTTCATCGTCATGTTTGCACTCCGTCTGATAAACCAGAGTTTAAACGAACTTTCCTGATCGAAAACGGAGCCGTTGTGTTCAAAAACAATAGCCCCAAGGCCGATTATAAGCAGAGCGAAATCGGCACTCCAGATTATAGTAACCTTACACTCGAAAACTACATTTCTGTCATAGAAGTCGCCAATCCAATGCACAGCCTTTGGAGCGATGGACAGTGGTTGAAACTGACCATGGCGCACGGTTGTTACTGGGGCAAATGCACGTTTTGCGACATTTCACTCGACTACATCAAGCTCTATGAACCCATTGCTGCACGAACTCTTGTAGATCGCATGCAGCAAATGATGGAGCAAACGGGAAATCGCGGATTTCATTTTGTGGATGAAGCCGCGCCTCCCGCCCTCATGCGCGAACTGGCGCTAGAAATAATTCGTAGGAAAATGGTCGTCACATGGTGGACCAACATTCGCTTTGAAAAGAGCTTTACCAGAGATTTATGCCTGCTTTTGAAAGCTTCTGGATGCATTGCTGTTTCAGGCGGACTTGAAGTCGCTTCAGATCGTCTTCTTACATTAATTCAGAAGGGTGTCACTGTGGCTCAAGTAGCGCAAGTTACCAACCACTTTACCGAAGCGGGGATAATGGTTCACGCCTATTTGATGTATGGTTATCCCACACAAACCGTTCAAGAAACCATAGACAGCTTGGAATTGGTTCGCCAAATGTTTGAATTAGGCATCATCCAATCTGGTTTTTGGCATCAATTTGCGCTGACCGCTCATAGCCCAATTGGATTGGATCCAAAAGCGTTTGGTATTGAACCGATGCGTGAAGAAATTCGTTTTGCCGATAATGATGTTCAATTTGAGGACAGCACAGGAATCGATCACGATCAATTCAGTTTTGGGTTAAAAAAATCGCTTTACAATTTCATGCACGATCAGTGTTTTGAATATCCGCTTCAAGCTTGGTTCGACTTTAAAATACCCAAAACGAAAATCAAGCACTCATACATCGAAGAATGCTTGACATCCAGTGACATCCGCTTCCCGAAATCGAGCGCTAAAGTCTATTGGCTGGGTTCATTAGGAGAACAATCCATTGACCACAAAACAAAAAACGGCCGTACCATAGAACTTTGTCGAGCTACATTTTATGGTCATACCAAAGCGGTAAACGTAAGCTTGGATACGGAAAAAGCAAAATGGTTAGAACGACAACTCACCCTTCTTCAACCAACTCAATCAAAGGGAACTACCCTGTCCGAAATAAAACGGGACTACGAAAAAACCTGGGACGATTTTGAACCCTTTTGGTTTTCAAAAGAACTCAATCGCCTCCGGGAGGCTGGACTACTTTTAACGATTTAATGGAGGCCGAATTCACAGAGAAAAGATTCAATCTACCCCTTTGGTTTTCGATGGGATTATTACTCGTTGGATTACTTTTCAAAATCCAGCACTGGACTTACGCTAATTTAATGGTGAGCTTAAGCTTTCTCAGCATCGCCATTTTTTATAGCCTCCGCTTTTATTTCAAGGTGACAACACCACTTGACTACATTAAACTCGGCCTTATTCTTTCTTGGTGCATGAGCGGAACGTTAGGCATCAACCATTTTCCGTATAAGGAGGTGTTTCAAACCATCACAACCATCTTTTTCCTAGTGTGGTATTTCATGGAAGGGCCAGCTTATTTCAAAGCTGGCATTCGCGCACCAAAGTCAACAATTTCACACATAAAATCAGGTCTATTTCGACTTGGCTCTTTATCCATCCTTTACGGTGTTATTGGTGCTATGCTCAAACTCGAAGGGGTTACCATCGCCTTAATTGCCGGTTTGGCTTTTGGGGCAATTTGGTTTATCCTTGAAATGATTTACGGAAACGATGCATGATAAGTGCCGTGATTCATTCGTGCAAAATCCAGAAAAATTGAATGCAACTTTTATTAGACGCTTCATGAAAACAACCCATTTGATCGTACTACTAATCTTTTGCTGCCTTGGATGCAATGAAGCACCTGAACAAGATACGCCTGCGCTATCCGTAAAAAATGAGGCTATTGAAAGTCCAGTTGAGCTAGAAGAAGTTTATTCAGAATATGAAACCTACTTCGTGGTCATCGCTGATACGGGAAACGATTATGTCGCCTTGCGGAAAATCATGTTCGAGCTTAGCGATGAATTGCATTGCGAAATTGATACGATGGGTAGATCGTTTAATCAAGAAAAACAGCTCATTTCATTACCTGAAGATGACGAAGACGAAATGTACGCTGGCGACTATTTTCCCAGAAGGTTTCGATCGAAAACATTGAGCTTAGAATACCTTGATCTTTACGTGGGAGATAAATCTGCGATTGCGCTGGTGACAGGAATATTTATAGACGAAAAAGCGGCTGACAGCGCGCTTGTTTCCACCAAAATCCTTGCACCAAATGCTTTTAAGGTAAGAACGGAAATGTTCGTTGGGTGTATGCACTAGGCGACTGTTCCGAACCTGATTCGGGGTCAGTTACCATTGATGTGCGTAGTTTTTTACTTTTTTAATCGGCTCTTTAAGTCCATTCGGCCGTGTAAGATTCTCGTAATCTCAATAGGCTGGTCGTCAAGTTTGCGATAAAAAATGATGTGTCGACTCACTTTTAATCCGAATAATTCAGGAGTCACTTGGTCATAGGTCTTGCCGAAATTCGGATTGTCGGCAATCTCTTGAAAGCTATTAAGTAACATGTAATAGTAACGATCTGCTTGCTGTTCAGACCATTTCTGAAATGTATACTCCCAAATGTTGTTTAAATCCTCTACCGCTTTTTTGGTAAGAAAATAGTCAGCCATTCTATCTTTTGGCCTTTAACTGCTCTAGGTTTTTAGTTGCATCAAAGTCGTGAGCAATACCACTGTCAATTCCTTCTTGAATGGCATTTCTTAAAGCAAGTGTTTTACTTTCCTCGGTTTCCAAAAGTCGAAGACCAGCTCTGATGACTTCGCTTACGTTTTTGTAGCGTCCGTCCGAAACTTGGCTATTAACAAATTGGTCAAAGTAGTTGCCAAGTGAAATAGATGTGTTTTTACCCATTTTTTACGCTTTCATCAAAAGTACCAATAATTGGTATCTATTTCAAACCGGATGTTGGTCTTTTTAAATTACGCACAACGAGTGTATATGCGAATTGCGCATATATCCACTTTGGTGGTGCTTTTGTTTCTAAGGGTTAATTCGCATGGTTTAGCATAACGTAACAAGCATAACTAATTTTTTTCAAATAAGCTATCCATGGGATATTTAATCTGCGCAAATCCTTTGGCGGTAACAAGGGTGCAAACATCGGTGTCTTGCTGCTTTGGTGGCCTAGCAGGTTTTGGTCGTGCGTTTCCCTTCAAAAGAAGGGCATTAAGGTTTAATGCGCATTAGCTATTTGTCTTCCCTTTTGTCGCTAGCAGAATTACCTTCCCTGAATCGTAATTGCAGCATCATCCAATAATGGCATTTCGCTAATTTGCGCTCATGATAAAACCCATGCTAATCACTGCACCTGCTGCATTGATTTTGTCCTTATTTAGTTTGGAAATAAACGCTCAAGTAGATGAAAAAGGCAATCCGATTTTCAACAACATTGAATTAGAAACCGTTCAAATAACGGATGATGCGAAGATCACCTGCGGCTATTTTACCATAGCCAATAATATCGACAATAAGGCTTCTTCGGTTTATGTCAGTGACTCGCCCACGCTAGACGATTACATCCTTTTCGCACGAAATTTACCCGCCAATACTTTCTTGCTTCAAACGGGACCGGAAATTCTGCTGCGCATTGTTTTAAACCAAGTGAATGATCAGCAAAACAGCACTTTCTCCTATACAATGGTCAACCCTCGAAGCAAACAGAAGCTCGAAGCTCCCTGTAGCGTTTGGGGCGAAATTTCTGAAAAACGGGCCGATGAATTGCTAGCCTTGAATGTGGACCCAAAAGCTAAAATCGTCCCAGTTATGGACGGGGTGAACGCGCTCGAGTTCAACGGAAAAAGCTATCGAATTCAGTCCTACGAGGAACTTAAAGCGGAAGTAATCGGCATGTCAACCGAAATGCTCACACCTAGTATTGTTGAACGCGATCCGGAGGAATTGCTGCGCAATGAATCCATTGGAGGCCGATTCGATTTTGCCATTCGCCTTGCCCAAGATGAGCAACACATGTATCTTGTGGATGGAATAGCTTACAACAAGGCCAATTTCGCCATTTATTTATGGGGGCAGGCAGCGCGACAACAAGGCATTGAAAACGCAAAAAAGGCCATTGAAATTTGGGAAGAAATTCACGATTCCAAATTATCATCTCCTCAGGCCAAGGCATTGAAAGCTGGATTTATCGCTGAACTAGAATAATTGAAATGCAAACAATAATTGAAGATGAGGAATTTGTAGGGATCGACTTCACCTTGAAGGCTTTTGGCCCCATCACCTATGAAAACTGCGTATTCAAAAAGTGCCATTTTTTGGGTGTTGATTTAAGTCAATTCCATTTCGAAGAATCCGAATTTGAACAGTGTGATTTGAGTTTAGCCAAGCTCAACGCAACCGCTTTGCGAGGCATCTCTTTTAAGCAGTGTAAAATGATGGGACTTCATTTTGAAGATTGCAATGACTTTCGGTTTTCCCTTTCCTTTCAGTCGTGTACGCTGGATAATTCAACCTTTTACAACATGAAACTGAAGGGAACGGCCTTCGTTGAGTGTCGCTTACGCGAATGTGATTTTTCGAGTGCAGACTTAAGCAATTCCATGTTTTTTGGTTCCGATTTAGGTAATGCCGTTTTTGATCAAACAAACCTGAGTGGGTGCGACTTTCGCGAGACATCGAATTTGACAATTGACCCAGAGAAAAACACCATCAAAAAAGCCAAGTTTCACATCAACGGAGTTTTTGGCCTCATGACCAAATATGACATTGAAATAGAAAACTAGTTGCGCGCATCGCGCGCTAAACCTTGATTATTTAGCATTATGAAAACACTTTCCAAATTCGAATTCACAGCCATAGCAATTGCTGCCATAGGTCTACTTTTCAAATTCATGCACTGGCCTTTTGGCGGTGTGCTAACCGTCCTCGGATTATCTTCCCTATCCATCGTCTATTTCTTTCTTGGACAAAAGCTATTTCTATCCTCTGAAAGCGATCAGATTAACCAAGCCAACGTAGACGAATTGGATGCGGACTTGCTCGAAAATGATGAAGACACATCCCCGAAGAACAAAGGGAAGTTTATTTCTGTGTTAGCGGGAATTTCATTGGCCGTAGTAATTATTGGTTTGTTATTCAAGATTCAGTTTTGGCCCATGGCCAACCAGCATCTCGCGATTGGACTCTTAGGCCTTCTCGCCTCAACTGTCCTGAGCATTTACAAATACCAACTGACAAAATCCAAGCTCTTTGTTTCCATTCTTAAACGGACGCTTGTTATCGGTGCCTTTGGATTGGTCATGTATTCTATTTCGGACGATACATGGTTGGTCATACGCTATGGCAACCATCCCGAATATATTGAAGCCGTTAGAGCTGCGCGAGCAAACCCAGAAAGTGAACTGCTTTGGGCAAAAGTTGAGGAAGAAAGGGAGAAAATGCAAAACCCTGATTCAAAATAGGCGTCTGTCAATTATGGGCAGGCAAATCTGCATATACACGACTCTCCTCTTAATTGCAACTTCCCAGGTCTTCGGGCAATGCCTCGGGACCATTCCCGACACGCTCGTTGGATATTATCCCATGTCGGGCAACGCTGGCGATAGTTCTGGTCAAGCTCCCATCAATCACGGAACAGCGAACGGGGGCGTAAGTTTTAGCGATGGCGTAATCGGTGATGCCGCCTTTTTTGATGGCATAAACGACTATGTTATTCTGAATCAAAACTTCGATCTCGACTCGGCTTATACATTCACGGCTTGGATCAAGCCAACTTCCATGCATGTGGGAAATATTTTCTCCATGCGTAAGCAATGTTCGAGTTATGGTGGTGGTTTCAATCAATCGCTGATTTCCATAGGTGGGACAGGGCAAACAAACTCGCCCCCACTCTACATGAACAACGCTTCATTCACTACCTATAACCAGATCGTGATTTCCATGTCAAGAGTAAATTCCGCATGCAGCGGATGGCATAGCTCCTATTCGTACACCGTTCCAGATGTGGCCATAGACACCACATGTTGGACACATATTGCCGTGGTGGTCGAGGAAAATGCCATAGACACCGCCAGACACATTGTTGTTTATGTGAATGGAATTCCATACGATGTGGCCAATCACCATGTGACTACCGCAGCAAACAATGCAAACGCAATCAGCGCATTCGCAACTTCGCTCAGCGGTTACTACACCTACTTGGGTTATAACCACAATGTAACGAGTCAACCGGGACAAAACTTCCCGTATCATGGTGGTATTGATGCTGTTTACATCCACGAACGCGCCTTGGACTCGTGCGAGGTAAATGCCCTATTTAATTTGGCTTACGATACCAGTGGAGTTAGCATAGGAGTGTCCAACACTCAAATTTGTGTTGGCGAAACGGACAGCTTTTGGATTTCCACCATTGACTCGCTACAAGCTTCTTATTGGCTCGTTGACGATAGTTTGATGTCGTCCTCAGATACGTTCATTTACACCTTTAATCAGGCCGGAACGGTATTGGTTCAATTGGTCTATCAGCACGCTATTTTCTGTCCATTCGACACAATAAGTTTCGCATTACAAGTCAATCCAAATGACACTACCAATTTATCTCTAAGCGCTTGCATTGGCGATAGCGTGTTTCTTGAAAATGCGTGGCAAAACACCGCTGGAACGTACACAGATCAATTCCTTGGCCAAGGCGGCTGCGACAGTCTGGTAATTACTACGCTTTCTTTTAGTTATAGCGAGTTTGACACCATAAACCTCTCGCTTTGCTTTGGTGATAGTTTCTATTTCAACAATGTATGGGTGAGCCAAACTGGAGTCTATTTCGACACCATTCCAGGCCAGCCTTGCGACACCGTACTTTCCCTCAACCTAAATTTTGTTTCAATCATCATCGATACCGTTCAGGTAAGCATTTGTCAAGGCGATAGCTTTTATGTTCAGGGGGAATGGCAATTCAACGTTGGCTTTTTTGCAGACTCCTTTATAACGTCACTGGGGTGTGACAGCGTTATGGTGACCGAATTGAGTCTATTTTGGCAACAGGACACGGTTCAACACATGGTCTGTTTTGGCGATTCCATCTTCTTGGCAGACCAATGGATTACGAGCAGTGGGAGCTATTTAGATACACTTGAAGGTCCATGTGACACCATCAGAAATCATCAAGTAACCATCCTCAATTTAATCACTTCTGTACAGTCGCTTTCCATATGCAGCGGTGATTCCATATTATTGGGCGAATCGTTTCAACAAGAGGCAGGTACGTACATCGACACACTCACATCCGCTTTTGGTTGTGATAGCATTCGTACAACCATCGTGAATCTCACTTACGCATCGAAAAATGTTCCGCACAGCTTCTGTCAAGGAGGCTCTTTTATGCTAAATGGAACAAGCTACACCCAATCGACTACTGTCGTTGACACGATCGAAGGTGCTCCGTGCGACACCATAGTCAATCATGTGATTTCCATGCTACCTACCACCTATAGCTGTGAAACCCAAACACGCTGTGTGGGCGACAGCGTTTATTTGGCTGGCGACTGGCGCTTCGAACCTGGAAGCTTCTCGGAAACGCTTATTAATGCGCAACAATGCGATAGTGTACGAACCATTGCCCTTCAGTTTTACTGGGAAGAACTTTCGATCAATGCCAATATATGCGCGGGAGAAATCTATGGCCCGAGTCAAATGACCTATGATTCAACCGCCAAATTTCGAGACACGTTAAGAATTGGCGCATGTAGGACCATCCGCAGACACAAAATCAAGGTGAATCAACCTTTCATCACCGAGACCTTAAGCAGCATTTGTGATGGCGATTCCTTGTTTGTTGGAGGTGCTTGGCAAACCAACTCGGGTGTTTACATCGACAGCCTGATCCGACTCGAAAACGGCTGTGACAGTATAGTCTTCCATTCCCTCAGCATCGAAGCTTATGCAACCGTTCTGCAAGCCAAATTTCTATGTCGGAATGATTCGATTTATTTAGGTGGAAAATACCATTCGAAGGCCGGAATTTATAGAGACACAATGCTCCTGGAAGGTTCATCATGTCCAACCATCGTTGAAACAACGGTTTCGATCAGCAATACAACACTTCAAGAACCGCATATTTCGGTTTTAGATTCTGGATACTGTCCGAATCCAATTTTCAAGCTGGACGCTGGTGTTTCCGAACCAGGAATATTATGGTTGAACAAACTCGAAAATCATAGAGTGATTGACATTCGAGACACAGGTTGGGTTCATATGGAATATCGGCAATGTGGCCATATCCAAGCTGACTCCATTTACTTGCCATCAAGGGATTGCAACTGCAGTATTTATTTCCCAAATTCATTTACACCGGATAGCGATCAATTCAACGATGGTTTTGCACCTGTTTTCGATTGCCCATTTGTATATTATGAATTCATCATTTTCGATCGTTGGGGTCACCCCATTTTCACTTCAAACGATGAAAGCGATTCCTGGGATGGAACGATAAATGGACTACCTGTTCAAATTGGAAACTATTTTTTCAATCTGAATTATAGCATCTCGGGGACCAATCCGACAGATCGGATTTCTGGTACCGTCAACCTCCTTCGTTAAAATCGAAAACCATTCTGTTTTAGAAAGGCATAATTAAGCCCGCTTCGGATTACCTTTGCCGCGCAAAAAGAAAATTATGGCATCAACTTCGGACTTCAAAAATGGAATGACCTTTCATTTCAACAATGACTTATACGTAATCACTGAGTTTTTACATGTTAAGCCAGGCAAAGGCCCAGCATTCGTGCGAACCAAACTAAAAAGCATTACAACAGGTAAGGTTCTTGACAATACTTTCCCATCTGGATCAAAGGTTGAAGAAGTTCGAATTGAGCGTAGACCGTATCAGTTTCTTTACAAGGATGAGCAAGGCTATCATTTCATGCATAATGAAACGTATGAGCAAATTTTCATTCAAGAGGCATTAATAAATGGCGCCCCGTTTTTGAAAGATGGACAAATGTGTGAGATCGTTTTTCACGCAGAAGAAGAACGACCGTTGTTTTGTGACCTTCCAGCGCGTGTAGAGCTTCAAATTACGTACACTGAGCCAGGTATCAAAGGCGACACAGCTACAAACACGATGAAGCCTGCAACGCTTGAAACCGGTGCCGAAATTCGTGTTCCATTGTTCATAAATGAAGGCGAGATGATCCGTGTTGACACACGCGATGGATCCTATTCAGAGCGTGTAAAATGAAACTAAACTCGGTTTGCAACCTTCGGGAAGTGGCGGCTATTTTGCAAGCCGACTTCAAAGGCGATCCCGAGCTAAGCGTTACAGGAATCAATGAAATTCACATGGTTGAACCAGGCGATATCGCCTTTGTTGACCATCCGAAGTATTACGAGAAAACGTTAGGATCTGCGGCCAGTGTAATCATCATAAATAAGGCGGTTGATTGTCCCGATGGTAAAGGAATTATTATTCATCCTGAACCATTTACTGCTTTCAATCAGTTGATCCGACATTTCAAGCCTTTCGAATTTTCCACTCAGCGTATTGCAGAGTCGTCCGTGATTGGCACAGGCTCGCATATACATCCAACTGCATCCGTTGGGGAAAACTCGCAAATTGGAAATAATTGTATCATCCATGCTAACGTGAGCATTGGCAACGATTGCATCATTGGCGATGGGGTTATCATTCATGCAAATACCACATTGGGTGGCGATGCATTCTATTATAAAAAACGTCCGGCTGCCTTTGAAAAGTTAATTAGCTGTGGTCGAGTTATAATTGAAGATGATGTTGAACTGGGTGCTGGATGCACCATAGACAGAGGTGTTTCGGGCGATACGGTTATAGGCCGAGGCAGCAAGTTTGACAACATGGTTCACATTGGCCACGACACCAAAATTGGCGAACGATGTCTGTTTGCAGCTCAAGTCGGTGTAGCCGGCTGCGTAGTTGTTGAGGATGAAGTGACGATGTGGGGCCAAGTGGGCTGTATAGCAAACGTTACCATAGGAAAAGGAGCCGTAATTCTCGCCAAATCTGGCATCGGAAAATCATTGGAAGGCGGCAAAACTTATTTCGGCAGTCCAGCAGGCGAAGCACGAAAAAAACTAAAAGAATTGGCGACCTTATCAATCTTAACTCGATCGTCTTAGCGAAAAAGCTATTTTCGACTATTCAAGTAATATATGTTAGCGTTACAAGGAAATGAGAGTCGATTAAAGGTTAGTGAGTTCAAGCTGAGCACATTGCTTGAAATCACCAATGCTATTAACAACAACCTACCTGAAGATCAGCTTTTCGTTTTATTCCAATACATCCTCGAACATCAGTTGAACATTGGAAAAGCATTGGTTTTTCTTTGTCAAAATGGGGTTTGGAACCATGCCTTGAGCTATGGCGTCAGTAAGGGCGAATTGAGCATCGATGTGGAGCATGACCTCCGTGATATAACTGACATTACCGTCATGGAAATGATGGGCAAGCATCAATCGAAAAGCTTTGACATCGTCATTCCTGTATTCCATCAAAAAGAAATCATCGCGCATGTATTACTGGGTGATTTGGATGAACACGAGCTGAAAGCAAGTCCTATCATTAGGCACCTACCCTTCATTCAAACGCTGGCAAATCTAACTGCAGTTGCCGTTGAGAATAAACGCCTAATGCGGGAAAGCATGAAGCAGGAAATGCTCAACCATGAGTTGCATTTGGCTAGTGAAATGCAAGGCATGTTACTGCCAAAGACACTTCCGAATGATGAACGACTTCAGGTGGCGGCAACTTATCGTCCGCACCAAGAAGTCGGAGGCGATTTTTATGATGTGACTCGTGTTTCTGACGATGAAGTTTTCTTCTGTATGGCAGACGTGAGTGGAAAAGGAATGTCTGCAGCTATTCTAATGGCGAGTTTCCAAGCTAGTCTTCGCGCTCATGCCCAGGCAGATCGAAACCTAAAAGACATTGTAACCGACTTGAATCAACGCGTGTGGCAAAATGCTCAAGGCGAACGGTTCATTACTTTATTTATCGCTCGATTCAATCACTCAACTCGGAATTTCGAATACATCAATTCAGCTCACCCGCCACCCTTTCTTTTGGACAAGAATGGCTCGTACAAATTGGCTGATGGTTGTGTTGGACTAGGTATGTTTGAAGAACTCCCTTTCATCAATAAGGGCAGCGTAAAACTCTCGTCAGATGCGCTATTTGTGTGTTATACAGACGGCCTAAACGAATTGGAAAACGAAGCAAATGAACCGTTTGATGAAGATCAAATCATTAAAATGGGAATGGACGGGGAATTTGAATCAATGTATGATTTGAACAAACTCATCATGCAAGCCTTAGACAATCACCGAGGGCCTTTGGATTTTCAGGACGACATAGCTTTAGTAAGCTGTCGTCTCCTCTGATTTATCCTTGTGATAAACCTCAATAGCCACTAGGATTGCCAAAAAGCCCCAAAATGGGACATTGGCTTTATCTAAATCGAGGTAGTTATTCAATACACCATGAATCAAATAGGTACACCAGCCCAGGAATACTCCCATGAGCATCAGTTTTAATTCGCGGTTGACGAGCTTGAGATAGAGCACAATAAACTTATAAATCGCGATCCCGATAATTACGAGGAGTGACAAGAGTCCAAATACTCCCATCTCAGCCAGTGGTCCAAAATATTCGCTGTGGGCATTACCCAAATCGCCAAAATTGGTGCTGATGATGGTCAACTGCTGAGAATGTTGATATGGGGCATATTTGAATTTATACGTTCCCGGACCAAATCCCATGAAGGGCTTCTCTTCAAACATGCGAAGTGCCGCACTCCAGCGGTTTATGCGTTCTAGATTGCTAGCGTCTGTGGCCACATTGGAAATGGAATTCACATGCTCGGCCAAATCATCGGACGAGTCTTGACGGTTTTTTTTCAAGCTTCATCATCAATTGATCTTCAAACGCCACATAAGCTCCGGCACTTGAAACAATAAGAAGGGCAACGATCCACCATCGAACCCGCATAATCAACAACGTCATAATACCAAGCGCGCCAACAAGACTAACCCACGCTGCTCGCGTATAGGAAAAGATCAAAGCGAGGGTTAATGCCAGAATGATGACCGAAATCACAATCTTGGTCGTGAGGGTTAAATTCTTACTCCACATATACGCCCAAACTATTGGATAATACATGGCCAAAATGGCTCCGTACGATGTGTGATCTTTGAAGAAGGGTTGCATGACCCAGTGAGCGGGCTTTTCTGCAAATTGATGTGTTGCATGAACCGCAACGGTGTAAATACCTACAAGCGTAAGCGGGACGATATAAAACCAGAGAAACTTTCGGATATTATTTGGATTCTGAAAAACCTGGGTGGCGATAAAAAAGAATCCAACAATATACCATAGTCGAGATGCGAAGAATTTGACAGAAACGATGGGTTCTTCGCTCGAAAAGATGGTTATGAAAACCCAAGCAAGATTCATGAAAATAGCTATGGTAAGCGGATGCTTTAGAACACGATGATCAAAGTGTCCATCGTAAAAAACTCGAATTAAAAAGACCAACATGAGTCCGAAAATCAAAGGCTCGGTTGGCAATGAAAGTCCAAAGCCACCGGGTAACTCCTCGAATGCGATGGACAGTGGGGTAAGAATCGTGATCAGCATAAACAACCAATCGAGCTTGAACAACGCTAAGGCAACAATAGCCAAGACGATTGGCAGGACAACTATCCAGAACTGCTCAAGCCAAATGAACAAGCCAAGCAACGCCACAAAAGCACCGCCAATCCAATATAACCAGCTATTAATTTGAGCCTGAGTCAATCTATGCTGTTCGCCCGAATTTTCGGAAGTTTTCCAATGCTATGATGCCAAGTATCGTCAACAAGAAGGCGCTAAAAGTGCTAACAAGTACGATTAACCAGCGGATTGGATAAGCCTTCTTTTCTGCCGGCCAAGCTTGATTCACAACAAACTTTGTGGTCAGGGATCGTGTTGCATCCGCCTTGGTTTCTTCATACTTCGCTCGGAGCAAGGCTAATTGTTCGCGTTCAAACTCTAGGTTTTCTGTAAGCGATTGATAGGCACTACCATACTCTGCGAAAATTTCCAATTTCTTTTCAAGTTCTTTAACCAAGGAAGAATTTCCCTTCGCTAAAGCTTCATAATACGCTTTGGTCAGCTGCTCTACCTCTACCTCAAAATCGGTTAGTCCCATCTTTCGAATTGCCGTTAATGAATCATCCATGCTCAACATATAAGCTTGCATGCTTTTGTATTCGTCTTCAATAATTCTGAGTCCAATCATCGCTCGATCTTGCTGCATACGCGTTCGTACACTATCCAATCGATCAGAAATATCGTTCGCAATCATTGCCGCTGTGTCCTTGTCATGATCTAACACATCAATTCTCACAGAGTTAAATTCCGTGCGTTTGAATGTGACATTGTCTTGATATTCCTTAACCGTTGAAGTCAATGCATATTGTTCATTATTCTTGATTCCATAATGCTTCATCAGGTTATACTTCTCTCGTATATATCCACTGATTTCATCTGAATTCAAGATTTGTAACAACTGTTCCGCCTGCTCCTCTTCTCCAAACGCATTGATGTCCAATTTACCGGTGACATCGTGTGTCATCAGCGACTTTGAGATGGAGTTAGTCGAGGCGGGAAAAAGAATTACTGTACTCAAATATTTTTCCTGAATCATCAAAGAAACTACAGCCGAAATAATAGCCGCAGCCATTGATATGATGATGATGGGTTTTCTATAACTCATCAAGAAAAACAACAAGTTTGTAGAATCGAAGCTCTTATTGTATGCCGGATCTTTCATCTGATTTTGATTCTTTTCCATTTTTTATTTGGCGAATTTTTGGGGCGCAAATGTAGGTATTAAGCCTATGGTCATTGAAATTGTACTTGACTTCATTAGGCCAACGCATCTTCTTCCGGGATAAGCGTTTTTAAGTCCTTTTTCTTCAAGCCCAAGAAAGTAAAACTCAGTACGCCTAATCCACACATGATAATAAATGATAGTCCGCTGTTCACTTGAATTTGATCCAAGCCGAAACTGACGGTTACTAAGAACCCCCAAGCACTAAGCGTTGGAATGAGCCATCTCCATTCCAGTCCTTTCACTTTTGAAAAAACGCTTGCAATTTGTGACATAGCCATGAATGCTAGGCTAACAAAGCTGGCGATTGCCGCTCCTTCTGCTCCCATTTCTGGAATGAACAAATAATTCAAAACAAGATTGATTAAAACGGCAATAAATGCAATCCAATTCAGGCGTCTTAACTGGTGATTGGCCGTCATGAACGTTCCAAAAACATAACCAACGCAAACAAAAAGAAACGACCCCATTAACCAAGAAAAAGAAGCCGAAGATCCAGCTACTTCATAGTCATACAAGGCGGCCATCATCCACTCGCTATGATTAAGCACTACGATTGCAGCTATTCCAGCAGGCATAATTAAGAATCGGGCAGCCTGATTAATCATCACACTTAGTTCGCTGGGTTTGTTTTTATCGATCATTCGGGCGAAAATGGGTAACAACATTCCTGCGTATAAAAAGGCGAAACTATTTCCAGCATCTATGATACGATAGGCCTGTGCATAAATCCCAGCCTCAACCAAGCCGTCAGCGGCCAGCCGTTCAAGCATTACTCCATCCAACTTACTGTAGGCCGTCATAAGTAAAATCAAAAGTGCGAAAGGCCATGTTTTACGCATCATTCCTAAAGCGGCCGTTCGCGAAAAGTTGAGTTTCGGAAATCGCTTTTCGGAAGGTGTGAACCCAAGCGCAAATAATATCCCGATTACGTAAGAACCGGTCTGAAACAAAACGAACGTTTCAATTTTAAACTGTTCTGAACCAAACCATAAAACATATCCAATTCCCAGCACCAGCACGGTTCGGTCGATGACAGAAACAATGCTATCGCGCAAAAACAAATGAAGCCCGCTCAAATTGGCTCGTAAAAGCAATAAGAAAATAAGCAGCACATGGTTAACCATGAGCCAACCTATGAAATACCAATAGCGACCTTCAAAGCCCAAGGCGAGACCTGCACCGATGGTAACGATGAAGTAGAGAATGGTCAGCCAAATTTTAAGTGGGATCAACGCGGCCATGTTTCCCATTCCAGATTCAGAATTCTCAGCAACTTTAATTTTCTGAAAATTATTTATGCCCATATCAAGCAAAACATTGAACAGAAAAGTAAAGTTGAACATGGCATAGTAGAGGCCATATTCCTCAGGTCCGACCGCGTTCTGAACTCCGACTTCAATGCCAAAAACGTAAAATGGTTTGACAAGAAGGTTCAGTAAAAGAAGAAAGAGTAAGTTGGCTGAGAAATTTTTCTTCATCGGATTCGTTAAGGCAATAACCTATGGAATTCTGCGCAAATAACGCCCAATTATACTAAATCTTATCCTATGAACTCATTATTACGTTTTAGCCTGATCATTACTTTCTCGCTCAGCGCTTTAAGTTGCGACAAATGCCAAGCCTTAAAGAATGACGATTGTATTTGCACATTGCAATATGATCCCGTTTGTGGCTGTGATAAGGAAACCTATGGCAACGCCTGTCAAGCCTCATGTGCTGATGTTGAATATACAGAAGGGGCATGTAAGTAGGAATTTCTTCCTTTTCTTTCATTAACCTTCCAATTATAAATTCGCATCATGCGCATCGCTGTAAATACCCGACTCTTAATTTCTGGAAAGCTTGACGGCATCGGCTGGTTTAGTCATGAAGTTCTGCGCAGACTGGCGCGCGATTGTCCAGAACACGAGTTTTTATTCATATTCGACCGGGCATTCGATAATGAATTCTTGTACGAAGAAAACGTATGGGCAAAGGTGCTTTTCCCACAAGCTCGGCATCCACTGCTTTACCGAATGTATTTCGAATACAGCGTTCCAAAAGCATTGAAACAGTGGCGTGCCGATCTATTTTTCTCGCCCGATGGCTTCTTAAGCACGCGCACAACAATTCCGCAAATTCCGGTTATTCACGATATAAATTTTGAGCACCGACCCGAAGATTTGCCAAAATCATACGCCAATTACTACCGTGATTACTTCCCTCGATTTGCGAAAAAAGCCAAGCGCATCCTAACCGTTTCAGAATACTCTGCGAATGACATTGCCGAGACTTATAAGATTGATCGGGGCTTAATTCATGTGGCTCACAATGGCTACAACGAAAGCTATCGTCCGCTTGCTCCAGAGGATATTTCAAAATCACGTGACCTCTACGCTAAGGGAAAACCATATTTCATTTTTGTTGGGAATTTCTCGTTCCGAAAAAATGTCCACGGCATAGTTTCAGCTTACGATAAGTACCGAAGTTCAGGAGGTGAGCATAAACTACTCTTGGTTGGCAATCCACTCTGGCGCTATGCAGAAATGGACGAGGCCTTGTCTCAATCTCCATTTGCAGAAGACATTGTTTTTAAAGGCCACTTGAGTATTGACGAATTAACAAAGGCCATGGGCGGAGCCACTGCTTTGTTGTTCCCATCCTATTTTGAAGGTTTTGGCATTCCGATTATTGAATCCTTTGCGGCTGGAATCCCTGTAATTTGCAGCAATTTAACGGCACTTCCAGAAGTGGCGGGTGAAGCTGCGCTATATTGCAGTCCTGATGATCACGATCAAATGGCCGCTCATATGCGGTCGATAGAAATGGAATCTAGCCTTCGGGAAAGCCTTATCGAGGCCGGAAAAAACCAATTGCAAAAATTTTCTTGGGATCAAACCGCGAACAAAGTCAAACAAACATTGTTTCATGTCTAGATTGGTTTTGATTAATAGGGTATTAAAATCAAGAACAGTGGTGGTTGATTGAAAGTGTCTAGCGTTTTACTCTGTAAAACACTGGGCACTTTCTGCTTTTGTATCCTTCAGCTTATAATCTCCACAAACTCCTCACTGTTTTTTCGATTCAACGGAGCTTTTTGCTCCCCGTCACATTTGCCTAAAAAGTACCATCCAAGATGAAGGTCATTGGGATTTAACTCAAGTAGATTTCTTGTAGACGGGTAATTGGTGCAAGCACCCGTGCTCCAATATCCACCTAGCCCCATTGACCTAGCATGGATCGCTATGTTCTGAACTGCACAAGCGACAGCGCATATTTCCTCTATCTGAGGGACTCGCTGCTCGACATCTCGTTTCATGACAATTGCCACTACTGCTCCGCTCTGCGAGACATTCATACGCATTTTCTCACTTTTTGCTTTCGTGAGTTCAGTTTCGCCTTTTTCTTCTTTTAAGAACAATCCTAGTTGATCAGCCAATCTCATCTTACCCCCATGCATAAACACTTTAAAATTCCACGGCTGAGTCAACTTGTGGGTTGGAGCCCATTTTGCAACATCCAACAAAGCCATGACCTCGTCTTTAGAAACATCGTTATTGGTAAACATTTTGGGATAAACGGACCTTCGCGATGCGATCCAGTCGTGTGATTGTTGTTGGGAAAGGTGCATGATTCTTTTAACTTGTCGTCAAATATGAGCAAGTGGTCTAAAACAAAGGCTATGGAAATAATTAAACTCTTCTAAATGACGTTAAGGAATCAAATCTTAACCAGGTTTTTGGGGTGCTTCACCGGAGATTGCTGCAAAGTAGGGCTAGCAATCTCCGGTTTTTTTTGTCGTCATTATTAACATTGACATAACTCATTTCGCAGTGTATTGATTTGTTTTGCTCCATGGAAATTTGGAACTACCTCCTCGTTATTCTGGTTGCGTTTGGTGCCAGTATGCTGACATTTTTCAGCGGGTTTGGTCTTGGCACCATGCTGACTCCCGTGTTTATACTTTTCTTCCCTCCTGAAATAGCTGTTGCTGCAACCGCCATCGTTCACTTTCTCAACAATATGTTTAAGCTCGTTTTGGTTGGCAAACATGCGGTTAAGAATATCGTTCTTGGCTTTGGTCTGCCAGCAGTGGCTGGAGCTTATGTTGGAGCCAGCCTGCTCGGATGGTTAGCGAATCTTGATCTAGGAGATTCGGTCCAATTATTCGGGAGTTTTGAAACTTCTGCTTTGAATATTACGCTGGGTGCATTGATCATTAGCTTCTCGTTGTTGGAATTGCTTCCTGCGTTTAAAAGATTGGAATTTGAAAAAAAGTGGTTGATTCCTGGC
Organism: uncultured Flavobacteriales bacterium; assembly: GCA_943788145.1. Taxonomy (GTDB): domain Bacteria; phylum Bacteroidota; class Bacteroidia; order Flavobacteriales_G; family Salibacteraceae; genus SHAN690. The sequence goes on along the minus strand of CALSPD010000024.1, from coordinate 29,684 downwards.
GGGATAATCAGCGGGCTTTTTGGAGGAATTAGTGGTCATCAAGGAGCACTTAGGTCGGCTTTTCTCATAAAATTCCCGCTTACTAAGGAGCAATTTGTAGCTTCAGGAATTGTCATTGCTTGTCTGGTCGACACCATAAGAATTGGTACGTATTCGGCCACATTCGATTTCTCAACCATTGCAGATTCATACGTACTCTTAATATCAGCCACACTAGCAGCTTTTTCGGGGGCGCTTCTTGGCAAGCGAATGATGAAAAAGGTTACCATTGACTCGATCCAAAACCTAGTTGCCATACTAATGACGGTCATCGGTGCCTTGCTTCTATTAGGCGTGATCTAATCCCTTGCATTAATATTTATCACCGAATTCTTAATTGGTTTCATTGATTCAAAATTGAATTCTAAATTTACCCAATGAAGCCAGGAGAATACATCGTTGCGGGGTTTGTCTTGTTGATGCTAACCGCGTTTTTTACGATTTATATTTGGTTTCAAATCAAGCGCATAAAGCGCAACCGAGCAAAAGCAAAAGATCAGAATTAAAAATGCCTTCTACTAACCTTCGCCATGAACTTGAACGCGCTCAATTAGAATTGAAGCAGCAGGAATTATTGCGTGAGGCGATGGACATTTTAGAACATGAAGTTGGTGCGGAAAAATCGGTTTCCTCCCGGATTAAGTTTAAAAAAACGGTCGATTCCGTCCTCAATCAATTGCTTGATGAAGAACACATTTTTGATTTAAGTGCCATTCTTCAAATCTGTAAAACCCACGGATTCAAGTTTACCAATAGCACAAATTTCAAAGGTGATATTCCACCAGAGGCAATCCGATCCATAAAGCGAATCGAATCTACCACAGGGCTAAATTTCAAGAAGTTTAATCTAATCACAGCTCGATATAAGTATTCATTTCCAACCAAAAAAAGAAATCCGATGTTATTTGCCGAGTTGCCAAACGGACGGCATCTATTCATAATGGAATGGGAAAACAAGGTTAATCCTATTATGGATATTCTGAAAAACCCTTTCAATCACCTCGGAAAGATCACCTTAGCCTCCATCGTTATCGGAATCGGACTTAGTCTTTTGGCGCCTGCTATATTTGACGACTGGAAGGCCGAATTTTTTTATCGGTTCTTCGTATTCAACATCGCCTCAACTGCAATTGTGATTATAGCAATGGTTTTAGGAGCCGTCCTCTCAAAGGACTTCGGCCAAAACTATTGGAACAACAAATTTTAAACCCGCATGCGTTTTTCAACTCTACTTTTCATTTGTATCCTTTTTATCGCCTGCGGAGAAGAAAAACCAACTGTTAAAGAGGGATGCTACTATGAAACAGTGGAAACCTTGGCTGAGGTTATCGACATGAAACCACACCCTGATGGAAACGGAAGAATTTCTGTTGTTCTCGATTTTAAAGCAAGTGTGCTAGGACTGGAAGACCAAGAACTGGGAGAATTGAAGGGCTTGAAAATCGACCATGCCTTTTTAGAGCGAAATGGCATTGAAATGCACAATAAATATGACGTTGTGGTAAGCGAATTAATAAAGGGCAATTGCGACACAAAAATGACGGTGGCCTTCAATCACGCATTCGACTAGCGATTCTACCTCGCTTAATCCGAATTATAATTAAATCGACACCTGCAGAGGCAATAACCGTCCCTATCAAAACTGCCAATATCGTTGGACTGAAATCAAAAAACCAGACCAGCATAAACATTAGTCCCAACACGGTTGACAAGCGAAGCAGAAAGTCAAGCTTATCAAATTTTCGAAGCACGGTTCGAATACACAAATGACCGATTAATACTGACGCCCCTATCGTTAAGGATATATTACCTATGGGCCATTGCATTGTTTTAAAAAGCAACCCAAAGGCCATTATTGCCGACAGTACGAAAACCAAGATGGGCGAAAACGCTGGCACAGGCTTGATGTCGTCTGGACTCAAATCCTCATCCAATAGGTCATTCTTAGTTGACATTAAAACAGGGTAAATGACATAGCGATAGCTACAATAATCACGATAAATAATATTCCTGGTAAAATCACATTGAAGAACGCTTTCCAACCGTCAAACCGTTGAACCACTTGCGTTCCTTTCACCATAATTACGATTGACCAAATGGCAAGAGTCAATTGAGCTACGCCTACCAGCATCAAAAGAATTGATCCTAAATATTCACTTTCTGTAACGAATTCCGCACTTGTCAGAAAATACTGTGGAATGTACAATGCAAACCCAAATAAAACCGGAATCACGGACCACGCTAACACTACTCTGAACTGACTGCTAGTGCCACTTCCATTAAAAACCCATCGACCGAAGGCTGCCATCAACGATGCATATAAATAATAGAGAACTACGCCAAATAACCCCCCACCAATAACACCACCAACGATATATCCGATCTGATAATCAGAACCTGTGGTAAAATCAACTTTCTCCAATACTTGATCGAATGCATTTCTAACTGCCGCCAAAAAGAACAGAAGTAACACGTGTTTTTCTGTATTTAGATGAAGTAAAAACCGAATGGTAGCCGTTGGTTTCGTTAAAATGGAAACAATCAGATTACCCTCCGTAACGGATGGATCCAAATGAGATTCTTGATCGGTATTGTCTATGAAACTATCGAGTTCATTTTCCATTGCTCTATTTTTAAGAAGATCAAATATGCAGAAATGCTTTAGAATGAATCACTTAAAAACCAACACTGTAAAAACAGAAACAACCAACACTATACCTAATATGGTCAGTGCAGGCGCGAAGAGATTTAGTGCTGCTTTTGGAACTTCAAAGGGTTGGATAACAGTGATTCCTTTGACCATAATTATTATTGACCAGGCCCATGAAGCAAGCTGCACAAATCCTGTAATCATAATTAATATCATTATGCGAGGCTGCCCGAATAACAATTCATGCTGAACATCTGGAATGCCTAAAACCAACTTCAGTGGCAGCATTAAACCTCCCGCAAGAATAATTGGCACCAAAGACCAAGAGAGAACAGCCCTATATTCCTGGGTCATGGCAGTTCCGCCAAACCAGCGCCTTCCAATTGAACTTAGAACACTTGCATATATATTGCCTAAAACTATACCCAAAACAGCCCCACTCAGTATAAACGTAATGAGACTTGAAGAAGGTCCAGGAGCATTGGATATGAAAGCAAGAGCTGCTCCGCCAACTAAAAAAAGTTTGGAAACATTTCGTTTTGGACACTTCTCGACAATGAAATGTATGGCTGCCTTAGGCTTCAATAGAATGGCAGAAAATAAATTGGTTTCGTTAATGGAAGCATCCAATTCGATTTCTGAATCTATGTCGTCTATATAGTTTTCTTCCAAAACACGGATTAAGCTTCAATGATATTAAAAATGGCTTTGAATGCTTTTCTTTGAAATCCATTGGAATTAGATCTAATCATAGCAGGAATTAAACAAGGAGATGTCTTGGCGCTTTCCAAAGGAATCACCTTGGTGGAGAGTGGAAAACCAGAGCATAGATTGCTGGCAATGAAACTCATCAATGCCCTTTATGACCATGAAAGGAAAACCATTCGAATTGGTGTCACGGGTATTCCCGGAGTGGGAAAAAGTACCTTCATTGAACAACTAGGGTTGGAAATAATTCGCGCTGGTCACAAATTGGCAGTGTTGGCGATTGACCCAAGCAGTACAAGGAGTGGTGGAAGCATTCTGGGTGATAAAACCCGAATGGAAGCGTTGAGTCGAAGCAGCTCATCGTACATACGACCAAGTCCATCAAGCGGAAATTTAGGTGGCGTTGCCGCTAGAACTAGGGAGTCAATGCTGCTGTGTGAAGCGGCAGGTTTTGACGTGGTTATCATAGAAACCGTAGGTGTGGGTCAGAGCGAAATTGAAGTTATCAATATAACCGACTGCTTTTTAATGCTAGCCATGCCTGGCACCGGAGACGAACTTCAGGGCATTAAACGCGGCATTATGGAAACGGCCGATATGATTGTAATCAACAAGGCAGACGGTACGAATTTAGACGCTGCCAAACGCGCCAAAATGCAAATTGAAATGGCACTGCATCTTTTCCCTTTGCCCGAATCGGGATGGGCACCAAAAGTGAAATTGGCATCCGCATTGAAAAAGGAAGGAATAAAACCCTGCTGGAATAGCATTAAAGATCGTCAATCTTTTATTCGGGAAAATGGATGGTTAAAGTCGAACCGAATAGCTCAACAAATTAGGGCCTTTCAGCGGCTATCTCAGTTGAATATTTACGAAAGAATAGCCACATATTTGAGCAAGGAAAACCAACTTTCTGCGTTACAAGAACGCGTAACTTCTGGTGAAATGAATGAATTCGAAGCCTCCATCCTACTTTTCCAATCTGTAGAGCGCTTCTTTCAGGAAACTAAGAACTAAACTAGCGCAGCCTTTTCCTGTATTCGGCTTTAACGATTTCAATCGCAATATCCGTAGGCGCCTTTTTAAATGAACCGAGTGTTTCTAATATGGCTGTGCTAAACTCAAAGCTCGACCCTTCCTTATCCGTTCGTTCCGCTGCCATATTTAAAACTTTAATTGTTTCTTCACGAGCCTTATTCACAGCAGCCCAAGCTTCATTACTGATGTATAATTGTTGGGTAAGATTATGATCAAACTCGTCTCGAATAACCTTTAGCATTTCGGCCTGCATCATTCGCGCACTCATACCCGGCTTATTCACTCGAAAAACCAATCGTTCAGGATTTATTCGTTCTAAAAGCAGCACCAATCGTTCGTATGCCTGCATTTGAATAGGCAGATAATCTTTTGATTTGCGTTGCTTCCACTCCGCTTCATGCGTAGTTTGCTGATTTTCAAAGTATTTAGTCAAAATAACATACACAACGGCAACTATTCCCAAGGCTGGGATAAGCATGATAAGCGCCTCAATCAATTTTTCCAATAATTCCATGGTGCAAGTTTAATGGAAGAATAGCCATTTTTGACCAAGCCATGAACGCATATTATCAAGCTTTAACTATGACTTAGACAAAGCCCCTTGTTACGCCTATGATTTGCTTAGATTTGCCAGCCTAATAAAGCACATGAAGCTACTATCAAATCGCATAGAGCAGCTGGGCGAATCGGAAACGATAGCTATGTCGCAGCGCAGCAGGGACTTGAACGCTAGAGGAATTAACGTGATCAACTTAAGTTTGGGCGAGCCTGACTTTAACACACCCGACTTTATTAAGGCAGCCGCGAAAAAAGCCATTGACGAAAACTACAGTTATTATCCTCCAGTGGCCGGCTATCAAGATGTGCGCGAAGCTATTGCTAAGAAACTTCAGCGGGACAATGGTCTTACCTATCACGCAAATCAAATCGTCATTTCAACAGGAGCCAAACAAAGCATTATGAATGCAGTGCTCTGTTTAGTGAACCCTGGTGATGAAGTTATTATACCTGCTCCGTTTTGGGTCAGCTACAAGGAAATGGTAAACTATGCTGAGGGTCATGTTGTTGAAGTGAAAGCAGAGGTTGAACACAATTTCAAAATAACTCCAGAACAATTGGAGGCGGCTATAACGACCAAATCCAAGCTTTTTATTTTTTCATCTCCATCAAACCCAACAGGTGGGGCTTATTCTGAAACTGAGTTGCGGGCTTTAGGAGAAGTGTTTGCACGTCATCCTAATATCACCATCATAAGCGATGAGATTTACGAACATATTCGATATGATGGAAAACACTTTTCGCTGGCTTCCATTCCTGCTTTATATGATCGCGTTATTACGGTAAATGGCGTATCCAAAGCGTTTGCAATGACAGGATGGCGCATAGGATATTTAGCGGCTTCATTGGAGATCGCCAAAGCGTGCACGAAAATTCAAGGACAATTTACCAGTGCGGCATCAGGCATAAGCCAAATGGCGGCAAAAGCTGCTATGGAGGCTAATCCAGCCGAGGTTAAATACATGGTCGATGCCTTTGCCAAGCGTAGAGAAATCATGTATGATGGACTTTCTAGTATCCCCGGCTTTATTTGTAATCGACCAGAAGGAGCATTTTATCTCTTCCCTAAGGTGAACGCTCTTTTCGGCAAAGTAGCCGGAGAGCGAAAGATTGATAATGCGTCTGATTTGTGCATGTATTTGCTGGAAGAAGCTCACGTAGCCACAGTTCCTGGTTCGGCTTTCGGGGCAGATGAATACATCCGCCTATCATATGCCGCATCGGATGAAAACCTTAGATCGGCTATTTCTCGGATTAAACAAGCAGTTCAAAGGCTTTTGTAATGAATCATCAAGCAATTTTATCTGCTTTCGATCAGATCTCCACGTTCAAGATTTTAGTGATCGGTGATGTCATTCTCGATGCCTACTACAGCGGAAAAGTGGATCGTATTTCGCCTGAGGCACCTGTTTCCATTCTCGACATCCAATCAAAAGATTATAGGCTTGGAGGGGCTGCTAATGTGGCCCTTAATATCCAAGGTTTAGGTGCTAAACCAATTTTATGTTCTGTTATCGGCAACGATTTATCAGGCAAACGGATTCTAGATTTAATGAATACGGCTGACCTTGATATTACAGGAATCAGCGCAAGTGCATCAAGAGTCACCTCGGTTAAAACAAGGCTCATCAGCAACAATCACCAATTGATGCGGATGGACGAAGAACAAACAAATCCGATTGATTCAGCAGACGAGAGTAGATTGCTAACATCGATCCTCGATCTTATCAAAAACGAAAGTCCGAACGCGATCATTTTTGAGGACTATGACAAAGGCGTTATTAATGCAACCTTGATCGAGCGTGTAATAACCACTGCTCGCAAGGCGGCCATCCCAGTTTCAGTTGACCCTAAAAAGAGAAACTTTCTCTCTTATGCAGGGGCAACACTTTTCAAACCCAATTTAAAAGAATTACGGGATGGATTGAATCAGCAAGATCTCGGTACTGATGCTGAAAGCTTAACAAATGCCTTTAATTTTCTATGTGAAATCATGCCGATTGAAACGGCTTTTTTCACTTTATCAGGAAAAGGTGTTTTTATCACCAATGGAAGTCAAAGTCATGCTATTCCCGCGCAGATTCGAAACATTGCAGATGTTTCTGGAGCCGGAGACACGGTTATAAGCACAGCTACATGTGCGCTAGCAGCTGGGCTTGATATGGAAGAAATTGCATTTATCTCAAACCTTGCAGGCGGCTGGGTTTGTCAATTTCCGGGTGTAGTTGCAATTAACGCGCAATCGCTCAAAGAAGAATTCACTAAAAACATTGGATTGAAGTGACAGTAAACGAGCTTCGAGAGAAGATCAACCTTTTCATCTACAGCAGCAAAGCAAGGAATTTGCGAAGGCTGAAGATGATCTCGTTCATTGTTTCAACCATATCTATCGGTTCTCTTTTCTATTATCATGGATTTGACCTGAGCGAACAAACCAGCTTACTTATTGAGAGCATCGTTCAAGCTTCGTTTGGCTACTACGTTTTCCACTATCTAGCAAAGGTATTTTACGATTTCAGCCCAAAGAATTACATCAAGCAAAACTGGTTTGAGGGTATTATGGTGCTTCTTCTAATCATAGAAGGAATCTCATTTAACTTTTTCGATGTGCTCCTTGTCGAATCGATTTTCGATGGATTTGGGATGAAGGGTGCCAGCGCTTTAACTGTTGTTTTTCTTCAGTTCTATCTCTTCTTGGTTGTCTTTTTCGAACTAAGTGATAAGACAAGCCTAATATCGAACATTAAGCTTCATCCATCAACCATTTTCATTACGTCATTTCTAGTAATCATATCGGCTGGGACAGCACTTTTAATGATGCCTGAAATGACCACAATAGCTGGAAGACTAGGATTTCTAGACGCCCTTTTCACTTCTGTCAGCGCCACTTGCGTAACGGGACTTTCCGCTGTTGACACTAGTACTGCCTTCACGTTAAAAGGACAATTTGTAATCATGATGCTTATGAAGTTGGGCGGACTTAACATTGTGTCTTTCGCCTATTTAGCAGCTTTCCTAAATAGAACTGGTTTTGGTGTTAAACAAGATGAAATCATTGAAGACTTCGTCACCAAGGGCTCATTTTTCAACGCGAAAGGCATGCTGATGAAGGTCTTTTTTATCAGTCTAATTATTGAAGTTGTTGGAGGCTTGATGATATACCTGTTAATTACTCCCGATATGCCTTTTAATACAGAAGGAGACAAGATTTTCTTTAGCATTTTTCATTCTATTTCCGCCTTCAACAATGGCGGTTTCTCTACCGTTTCGGATGGAATGTATGCTACTTTTCTGCGGGAAGCTTATATGCTTCATGTGGTTGTCGCTTTGTTGATTTTACTTGGCGCTTTTGGTTTTACGGTATTGTTTGATCTTTTCACACCAAGCCTTTTGCGCGAAAGACTCCGACACCCATGGAAACGCCCGCACATGAGCACAACGTTGGCAGTAAGAACGCATTTGATTCTAATTGGCATATCAATCGTATTATATCTAATTGCTGAATGGAACACAACGCTCGGAGATAAAAACTTTGTGGAGAGTTCTATCATAGCCATGTTTCAAGCCGTTTCGGTTCGGTCTGCTGGATTGAACACAGCTGATATTCACGCATTAAGCATTGCCACAGTGTTTATGATGATTGTTATGATGTTCATTGGTGGGAACACCTTCTCCACAGCGGGTGGAATCAAGACATCAACGTTTGCGCTCATTTGCATCAACACTTATTCCATCATTCGAGGTAAGAAAAACAACGAGGTATTAGGAAGAACAATCTCCACGGATGATATGTTAAAAGGATTCACCGTGTTAATGACATTTGGCGGTGGAATGCTTATTTGCACTTATTTATTGACCTTAACAGAGACACACATTTTGGCGATGCCTGATCGAAGCTTCATTGATCTATTGTTTGAAGAGGTCAGTGCTTTTTCGACCTGTGGTTATAGTACAGGAATTACAGGAATGATTAGCCCAGCAGGCAAAGTGATTTTAATTGTGTCCATGTTTGTCGGCAGGCTCGGGACACTTTCCATAATCTTCGCCTTTGCTCGAAAAATTATTACAACGAATTACTCGTATCCCGAGGAACATATAATGGTAGGATGATGGTAGAAAATGAAGCGGAAAAGGTTAAGCCATATTCGAATGACGGCAGTAAAAAAGCGCAAGTCGCTGAAATGTTCGACAACATTTCCGGGAGATATGACTTTCTCAATCATTTGCTTAGTCTAAATATTGACAAGCTATGGCGTAAGAAAGCGGTTAGGCTTTTAAAACCATACCAACCAAAAGTGCTCTTGGATGTAGCCACAGGTACAGGCGATTTTGCGATAGAGTTAATGCATTTGAATCCGAAAGAGATTCGGGGCATTGATATTTCCGCTGGCATGCTTGAAGTTGGAAAAGTCAAAATGCGAAAACGCAAGATTGACAATGTCATCAAACTAGAATTGGGAGATGCGGAAGCGATACAATTTGAAGAAAATTATTTTGACGCCATAACAGTAGCGTTTGGAGTAAGGAACTTCGAAAATTTAAAACTCGGGTTGTCAGAGATACATAGGGTGTTGAAGCCCGGTCATCCTTTGGCTATTCTCGAGTTTTCGAAACCAAGATCTTTCCCCTGGAAGCAACTTTATAGCTTTTATTTTAGCTTTATTCTTCCTCTAATTGGGAAGACCGTTTCTAAAGATGCCCGAGCATATACGTACCTCCCAGAATCGGTTAAGGCCTTCCCAGAAGGGAAAGCGCTAATGGAAATCATTAAAGGTTCTGGGTTTAGCGATGTAAAAGAGTATCGCTTAACATTTGGAATTGCAACAATATATCTGGCCGAGAAATAAAAACGACTGGTGTTTCGTTCTTTTGCAGCAGGAGCATGAGGTCAATTTACCTTTTATTCATTTTGAGTTTTCTTCTTCCAGGTTTTGGTTGGAGCCAAAAGGACCTGCCCGATAACCTACCGAAGTTTGACAACAAATGGTTGCACTTTGGCTTTCAACTTGGCATGAGTCAAAATGGTTTTGCAATGGATCACGATCTAACTCGAGGTGATTCATTGATTAAGCTTGAAACAGGAACTCAGCCCGGACTGATCATTCACGCGGTTTCTGAATTGCATTTTGGGCCGCACTTTGGGCTTCGCTTCACACCAGGAATTGCCTTCGCGGCAAGGGATCTGACCTACACTTACTATTCTACTCGCCCGATATCACCAGTGGTAAAAACGATAGAATCAACATTCATCGAGGCTCCTATGCTTCTAAAATATCGATCAAAGCGTGTGAATAATTTTGCTCAATATGTCATGCTTGGCTTTAACTATGGTTGGGACCTTTCATCTCAAGAAAAAGCAGATAACTCTGTTGACGCCAGAGGTGAGCGAATTGTAAAGTTAAAAAGACAGAATTACAATCTAGAAGTAGGAGTAGGATTCGACTTTTTCTTGGAGTATTTCAAATTTTCCCCCGAATTGAAATTCAGCTACGGACTTAATAATGTGGTATATCAAGAATTGACGCAGTTTTCGGCTCCGATAACGGATTTACGATCTCGCATTTTTGTATTTGCACTCAATTTTGAGGGCTAGCACACCACTCATAGAGTAAAATGGATGCAGAAATAGCAGCATTTAATGATTCCATTTCTCCGTTTCCTTCAATGGTAATGGGAGTATCCACGAATTGAGTGGCTTGTGGAGAAATTCCTACCGATTCATTTCCAATCATGATTGCTCCCGCATCATTGGCCTGAGACAAAACCCGCGAACTCTCCCCTTTTAGAAAGGCTCCGTAAACTCGAAAATCGGAATTACGAACCTTTAATTGTGAGATAATTGCAAAGTCAGAATAATAAACGCTGGTTCTAAAAACGGCTCCCATTGAGGACTGAACCACCTTGTTGTTATAAATATCTACCGTATCGTTTGACGCGATAATATGCTTAATTCCGAACCAATCTGCTGTCCTAATGATGGTGCCTAAATTACCTGGATCTCGAATGGCATCAAGAATCAGAATTTTAGCGAAAGCCAATTTATCCGGTTCAAATTGGTGTCGATTCATTTCCATCACCGCGAGTATAGGGGCAGGAGTAATTTGTTGAGAAATACTCGACATTTCCGTTGCCGTCACATCTTTTACTTGAACGGATTCAACCTTAAAATCAAGTGATGACAGTTTGTAGATGGATCTGAATTCCGCGTTAAACATCAAGGCTTCAAGAACCAATTTTTCACCTTCGATAATGAAAAGTCCGAGTTCATCGCGCTTCTTTTTTCGTTTTAAGGACAAGATGAGCTTTATTTCATTCTTACTTATCAAAGGCTTTGAGATTCTATGAGTTAGATTTGAAGCCAAATATAAGCTCCTGTTGATGCTTAGTCGCGTTCACGCTTCTCTACTTTTCACACTCATTGCTTTTGGCCTTCATTCGTGTCAACCAACACGCTATGTTGAGTCGGGAACGCATTTGCTTACGAAAAACGTTGTTCATTTGAACGAGAATGAAAAGTTTAATTCAGACATTTCCGCAGACGATCTATCCGTTGTTTTAAAACAAAAACCGAATCGAAGAATACTTGGATTTATTAATTTCCATTTAGGGGTGTGGAACTACGCGAATGGCAAAAAGAATCAGGAAAGAAAATTCGTTCAATTCCTGAAATCTGAAATTGGAGAAGCCCCAGTCATTTATGAGCCAGCTTTGTTAGAGGCTAATAGAAATCAAATTGAGCGATACATGAAAAATCATGGTCACTTCAACGCGACCGTAAGCGTTCTCCCATGGTATGATTCACAAGAAGTAGAGGTTCATTATTACGTTTTCAGCGGCCCGGCCTATCGCTTGCGAAAAGTTGGCTATTCATTTGAAGATGATTCCCTTCGCCTTGAATTTAAAAACCCTACAGACAAAAACCTTACGCGTTCGAAACTTCAAGGTGGCACCGTTTACAATACAGATCGACTCACCGAAGAACGAGCCCGTTTAACCCAATCGATCAAAGACCTAGGCTATTTTACGTTTGAAAAAATTCATGTTCTCTACGATGTGGATACGAATCTTGCTGGAGACTATTTCGATCTTATGATACGATTCAGAAATCAACGGATTACGGAAAAAATTGAAGGGAAAGATAGCGTTGTGGTTAAACCCCATTTGCGCCATAAAATTGCACGGGTGGATATCAATCAAAACTACGAAGCACTGCGAACCAACACGAAATTGGATACTTTGATTTATGGGCCCTACAACTTCATCTATTTAAACAGACCCTATGTCAGATCGGCTCGATTAAGCCGGAATATTTTTTTAAGACCGGGTGACTTATACTCCATGACCAAAACACAATACACCTATGATCGCATTAATGCGTTGAACAACTATCGGTTTATTGATATCCGTTTTGAGCCAATTAAAAGCGACAAGAATTTGCCTGAATTGGAGATGAAAGTCAACCTAAACAAATCAAAAAAACAGGCAATGACGCTCGAAACAGTTGGTACGAATCGATCGGGAAACCTCGGAATTGGGACTAGTATTAACTATAAAAACAAAAACCTTTTTAGAGGAGCTGAACAATTCGATTGGAAAGTTTACGGTGGCGTTGAATGGCAAAATACAAGTTCAACGATCAAGAACGATGGCACGACCATCATCAATAAAACGCCAATTAACACGTATGAATATGGTTCTCAAATTTCTTTAACCATCCCCGATTTTCTATTTCGAATCCCAAACCGCGAGCTTCCGCGTATTAAAGAACCAAAAACAAGTATCAGCTTAGCCATTGATAAACAAGGAAGGCCGCAATACGACAGAAACTTGATTAATACAGCGTTTCAGTGGACCATGCGATTAAGGCCTCAAGACCAACTCATTATTGCGCCAATAGACATAAGTGTCATTCAATTGCAAAAAAGCGCGGAATTTGCCAATCAACTAGCGCAGACAAATAATGCATTGCTCATTAACAGCTATAACAATCACATTATACCGGCAGGTCGATTGACTTATTTGAATTCAACTCAAAACTTAGGAAACTCACTTCTGAATTACCACTATTATCGAACGAGTTTCGAAACCGCTGGCAATCTTCTACGGCTAGCTTCAGGCCCCTTAGGTCTAAAAGAAGAAAATGGGAGCTACTTGATTGATACCATCGCATACGCACAATACGTAAAGCTCGATTTTGAATTTAAAAATTACTTCATTCTGACAAAAACCAGTAAATCCGTAATACGATTATTCTTTGGCAGCGGAATTCCGCTTGCGAACCGAGCAGCTCTTCCTTTCGAACGTTCATTTTTCGCAGGAGGATCCAATGGAGTTAGGGCTTGGCAAGCCCGAGGTCTTGGGCCAGGAACTGTTTCGGACACGTCAACTTATGGAATTGATCAAGTTGGTGAAATCCAACTAGAAATGAACCTAGAGTATCGATTCAAACTGGTCAAACAATTCGAAGGAGCCGTGTTTAGTGACTTCGGTAACATTTGGTTTTTCAATGACCCAGATCGCCCGGAAGCAAATTTCAGATTTGATAGCTTTTGGAGAGGAATTGCCGTGGCTCCAGGAGTTGGATTAAGGCTTAAACTCGATTTTTTTGTCATCCGGCTCGATGCAGGATTACAACTAAAAGACCCTTCCTTACCACTAGGTGAACGGTGGAGTTTTTTCCAGCCCAAAACACTCACTAACTCCTATCGACAAGAGTGGAGACTCAACAATGGAGACCCAAGTCTTGGAGATTGGAAAAGGCCAAAAACCACTTTCAATATTGGAATAAACTATCCTTTTTAATTGATTTTTTTCACTCTTATAAATTGGTATAGCTTTGCCCCTTCTGATTTAAACGATACAAATATGGGTTGGTTCAAACGAATGACCGAAGGGATTAGAACCCCAACAAAGGAGAAGAAAGAAACGCCTGAAGGATTGTGGTATAAATGCCGCAGTTGCAATCATGTTGTCAGTTCAGATGAGCACGCCCAAACGCTGTGGGTATGCGAAAGTTGTGGATTCCACGAGCGGATTAATTCGAGAAAGTATTTCCAAATTCTTTTTGATAACAATCGGTTTATCGAGCTTAATCCACATATCATTAGTGGAGATCCTCTGTCCTTTGAAGACACGAAAAAATATGCCGACCGATTGGCATCAACCATTAAAAAGAGTGGCTTGCATGATGCTTGTCGCACAGCAGTTGGGCCTTTGAATAAAAAGAAAGTGGTAATCGCTTGCATGGACTTCGAATTCATCGGAGGAAGCATGGGCTCCGTGGTAGGTGAAAAAATCAGTCGAGCAATCGATCATGCTATTGAACATAATATGCCCTTCATCATGATTAGTAAATCGGGCGGAGCTCGAATGATGGAGGCCGCTTTTTCGCTAATGCAAATGGCTAAAACGAGTGCTAGACTAACTTTACTTGCTGAGAAGAAACTGCCTTATATTTCATTATTAACCGACCCAACTACGGGCGGAGTAACCGCTTCTTTTGCCATGTTAGGCGATTTAAACATTGCAGAACCAGGCGCGTTGATCGGTTTTGCAGGACCTCGAGTTGTTAAAGAAACAATAGGAAAGGATCTTCCAGAAGGGTTTCAAACCTCTGAATTTGTGCTTGAACACGGCTTTCTAGACTATATTGTGGAACGTAAAGATTTAAAGGAGAAAATATCAAAGTCATTAGGTCTGCTGAAAAATTGATTTTATTGATTGGTTGACAAACTTGAATGTATATCTTCGCAGCCCGATTTTAAGAAACAGATAGCGGAAAGCATGTATTTGACAAGCGAAAAAAAACACGACATATTTAAGACACACGGAACATCAGCAACTGATACCGGGTCTTCAGAAGGACAGATAGCTTTATTTAGTTATCGTATTGACCACCTCACTGGTCACCTAAAAGCAAACAGAAAAGATTTCACCACTCAACAAGCTTTGATAAAGCTCGTTGGTAAGCGAAGAAGTCTTTTGAACTACCTTAAGAATAAGGACATTGAGCGATACAGAAGTATCATTAAAGAACTCAATCTAAGAAAATAATACACCATTCAGATAAGAGAGAAGGCAATGATCCATTGCCTTTTTTCGTATCTATACTTATCGTAATATGCTAGGAACAACACAAACAATCACCGGATCTAACGGTGAAATCATAACTATTGAAACAGGCAAATTAGCTAAGCAAGCGGACGGTTCCGTTGTCGTTAGACAAGGTGATACTATGCTTCTAGCTGCTGTGGTTTCAAACAAAGACGCCAAAGAAGGCATCGATTTTTTACCCTTAACCGTAGATTATCGAGAGAAATACGCTTCAACTGGAAAATTCCCAGGTGGTTTCTTCAAGAGAGAGGCAAGACCTTCTGATAATGAAGTTTTAACAATGCGTTTGATCGATCGAGCACTTCGACCGCTTTTTCCAGGTGATTACCATTCTGACACACAGATGATGGTTAGCCTTATATCTTCGGACAAGGCTACTCAACCAGATGCACTTGCTTGTTTAGCTGCTTCAGCGGCTCTTGCTGTTTCTGATATTCCTTTCGCAGGACCTGTTTCTGAAGTACGCGTTGGGCGATTAAATGGCAAATTCATCATCAATCCAAAATTTGATCAAATGGCGGATTGTGACATCGATATTATGGTAGCGGCAACGCTTGACAATATCATGATGGTCGAAGGAGAAATGGACGAAGTGAGCGAGGCAGATATGCTTGAGGCGATTAAGGTAGCTCATGAAGAAATCAAGCTCCATTGCCAAGCTCAGATCGATTTAGCTGCAAAAATTGAAAAGGCAAAGGTTAAAAGAAGCTATTCTCACGAGACTAATGACGAAGCCTTAAAGGCAGCGGTTTCGGCTTATTGCTATGAAAAATGTTACAAAATTGTTGATTCGGCTAGTGCCAAGCATGAAAGAGGCGATGCCTTTAAGGCACTTGAGGCAGAATATTTAGCTACATTACCAGAAGAAGAGCAGGCGGAAAAAGCAGCTTTGGTTCATAAATACTTCCACGATGTAGAAAAAGAGGCCATGCGCAACATGATTCTTAATCAAGGCAAACGACTTGATGGCCGTAACACAACAACTGTGCGACCTATTTGGAGCGAAGTAGATTACCTTCCAGGTTGTCATGGTTCTGCTTTATTCACACGAGGAGAAACACAGTCATTGACAACGATTACTTTGGGCACTCGACTCGATGAGCAAATGATTGATGGTGCGTTACAAGAAGGTAGCGAGAAGTTTTTGCTTCACTATAACTTCCCACCATTCTCAACAGGTGAAGCCCGCCCTATTAGAGGTGTATCAAGAAGAGAAGTAGGTCACGGCAATTTGGCATTAAGAGCATTAAAGCGCATGATTCCTGCTGCAGACGTGAATCCTTATACCATTCGTATCGTTTCAGACATCTTGGAATCAAATGGTTCTTCATCAATGGCTACCGTCTGTGCTGGAACACTTGGCTTAATGGACGCTGGAGTTAAGATTAAGCGCCCTGTTAGTGGTATTGCAATGGGACTAATCATGGCAAATGATGGTCGGTATCAAGTGCTTTCTGATATTTTAGGTGATGAGGATCATTTGGGAGACATGGACTTTAAAGTAACCGGTACAACGAAAGGAATTACAGCGTGCCAAATGGACATTAAAGTAGATGGATTATCTTATGAAGTCTTAGAGAAGGCCTTGAATCAAGCAAAAGAAGGAAGAAGTCATATTCTAAATGAAATGATGAAAACCATTTCTGAGCCAAGAGCTGATTACAAGCCACATGTTCCTAGAATTGAGACCATTTTAATTGATAAAGATCAAATTGGAGCTGTCATTGGACCTGGAGGAAAAGTAATTCAAGAGATTCAAAAAGAAACGGGTACTACTATTTCTATAACTGAGGATGATAATAATGGTGTGGTTCAGATTGCTTGTGACAACAAGGAAGGTATGGATCGCGCTATGGCTTGGGTTAATGGCATTGTAGCAAAACCAGAAGTTGGATCAGTTTATACCGGAAAGGTTAAAAACTTAGCTGCTTTCGGTGCATTTGTTGAGATTCTACCAGGAAAAGAAGGACTACTTCACATCTCAGAAATTGATTGGAAGCGCGTTGAAAAGGTTGAAGATGTATTAACTACTGGAGATAAAATCGAAGTTAAATTGATCGAAATAGATCAAAAATCAGGTAAACTAAGATTATCTCGAAAGGCGTTAATGCCTAAACCAGAGCAGAACCAACCAGCGTAAATAACTGGTTTACAACACGTATTTAACAAGGCGGTATTCAAAAGCTTGAGTACCGCCTTGTTTTTTGCCATGCTTGAGCGTATTTCTTTGGAACATTCAAATCCATATACATGCGCCAATTAAAGATCACTCAGCAGATAACGAACAGAGAAACTGCATCTCTGGACAAGTACCTAACCGAAATTGGAAGGGAGAGTTTGATAAGTGCCGATGAAGAAGTCGAGCTGGCAAAGCGCATAAAAACCGGTGATCAAGCCGCACTTGCTAAAATGGTACGTGCAAATCTTCGATTTGTAGTATCGGTTTCCAAGCAATATCAAAACCAAGGCCTGAGCCTACCCGATTTAATTAATGAAGGAAATTTAGGCCTCATAAAAGCCGCATCTCGATTTGATGAAACAAGGGGTTTTAAGTTTATTTCCTATGCCGTTTGGTGGATTCGACAATCCATTCTACAATCTTTAGCAGATCAGGCGAGAATTGTTAGACTCCCATTGAATAAGATTGGAAACATTAATAAAATCAATCGAACGTACGCCCGACTTGAACAAGAACACGAAAGGGAGCCAACGATAGACGAATTAGCTATTGCGTTAGAGCTTCCAGAGAAAGAAATTAAATCGAATCTTAAAAACAGCAGACGTCATGTTTCCATGGACGCTCCGCTCGGTTCTGAGGACGATGATAGAACCATGTATGATTTGATGCCTGGTGAAACGGAACACAATCCTGAGTCTAGCCTGCTCAACGAATCACTTAGACGCGAAATAGAACGATCTCTTGCAACATTGTCCGATCGAGAAGCAGATGTGATTCGCCTCTATTTTGGATTAACCGGAAAGCATCCCATGACGCTCGAGGAGATTGGTGAAGAATTTGAATTGACTAGAGAACGTGTCAGACAAATCAAAGAAAAAGGAATTAGAAGGCTTCGACATACTTCAAGAAGCAAGCTCTTAAAGGCATACTTAGGTTAATACCTTCCTTTTAATCTATTTCTGAATCGAAATATCGACTCGTCTATTCTTAGCGCGGCCTTCCTCAGTAGAGTTATCGTATGCAGGACTACTTTCACCCTTAGGAGTTATTTTCATTCTTGATTCGTAAATCCCATTTATCTCAAGGTGATAAACAACGCTGGAAAGTCTTAACTGAGACATTCGGAAGTTTACTGCGTCAGATCCCAAATTGTCGGTATGCCCTTCTAAGTTTATCATCAACATCAGCGTTCCAAGCAACAACAGCTACTTCACCAGGTCCAATTTCGGTTGAAAACAGATCTAAAGTGAAAAAGGACCATATAAGTATGAAGATGTACTTATAACATCTCTTCATAGGAGGATTCTATTTTGTTATCTCAGATTTCTAAACCTAGATGAAAACAGATGAAGGCGAGCGTTAGGCTTTTATCAATTCGTAGCGTTATGTCAATCATAGGTTATGCAAAGTAAACATTCTGCTGTCAATAAAATTCGAAAAAAATCGATGGAACTGTCAAATTGATTGCCCCCGAAATGATTCCCACACCCTAAACATCGGACAATAATCCAAGTCATTTTAGTATTCTATCTGAGATATCTTTGAGCCGTGATTGTTACCCAATACCTGCGACTCAATCTGAGCATGATAATCTTCTTATCAATGTCATTGATGTTTTGTCATGCCATTGGAATTTCGCAAGAGACTAGCAAATACTTGAGCAGCAAAAAAGCAACGGATTTAAGTGTTAGCGATGGTAAATCAGCAATTCGAGAAACTGATTCCGTAATCGGTTTGATCGACTCCATTCGCTTGAACATCAGACAGTCAAAGGATACGGTTGAAGTCCTCGAATATAAATTTCAGCTAGCTCAACTCAACGGAACGCTTGGTAATGATGCCGAGGCAATTATGCTTGCCGTCCAAGTCACGAATAGTTTTGAAACGCCAGGCCCTTTAAAGTTTGCATCAGGAAAATATTTACGGGACAAATACTTCAGATTAGGTGTTTATGATAGAGCGATTGAAACGCATGCCAAATTAGACTGGGAGTATGCACCAAAGAATTGGGAGTATTATGTCCCTGACAATTTTGTGGCCTTCGCCTTTGTTCGCACGGGCGACTACGATAAATCCATTTCCATTCTAAAACATGTGATTCAGGTGATGAATGAACGATCCTATATTTATTGGGAATTCAGCTTCACAAATAGTCTAGGTGTCATTTATCTAAAAAACAACCAATATGACAGCGCTTGGAATCAATTTCAAAATGCTAATCAATTATTGGAAATGAATTTCATGGAAGAGCCTAATCGAACTACCTATAATTTCGGTTACCTCGATGGCTTGATCAAGGGGAATATGGCGGAGGTTCTCGCTGCAAAAGGCTTGCACCTTGAGGCGATTCCACTTTATAAATATGATATCGATCAGTGTTCTAAATACCCAGAAAACGCGGAAATTCAAAGCAACATACTATACAGCACATTAAAACTGGCTAAAAGCTATATCGCTACCAACCAAATGTCTGCAGCGCAGACTGCATTGAATAAGACCAGGCAGCTTCTGATTTCCAGCCCAAAACCAGAACAACTCTTAGAATTAAAGCGATGCCTGTGGAAGTATTACGAAAAGCTGGGCAAACAAGATAGCGCTCTCATTGCCGTTAACCAATACATCAAGATACGGGACTCCCTGGAACAATCCACTTTTAGCAACACCCTTCGCAACACACAGATATCATATGAATCACAAATGAATATTGAGTCTTTAGCGAAAAAAGAAATGGAACTTTCTGAGTTACGCTCAAAATCTGAAAAAGAAAAATTTGTTAGCTATGTGATCATATTAACCGCTACAATATTGTTAGCATCCCTGATTTTCCTTTTCCGCGCTTATCGCAAGCGATTAAAAAGTGAACTTGAATTATCGTCTAAATCCAAAAAAATTGGCGAACAAGCTATTGTAATCACCAAGGCCCTTGAGGAAAAGGATTTATTGCTGAGGGAGGTTCACCATCGCGTTAAAAACAACCTTCAAATCATTTCCAGCTTATTCTTTCTCCAGGCAAAAAAAATCAAAGACGAGCAAGCTCGGTTAATCATTCAAGAAGGTCAGTCTCGAGTGCATGTGATGTCACTTATACATCAAAAGCTATATCAAGCTGAGCATTTAAACCTAATCAATTTTCAGGAATTCTTAAGTGATATTGCCGGCCACATCATCCAATCAAATAGGCGCGCTGAATTACATATTGAAATGATCATTGAAGCTCAAAACATTGAACAACCTGTGGATAAAGGTTTACCCGTTGGAATGATCGTAAATGAACTAATTACAAACTCGATTAAACACGCATTCAAAGGCCGGAAGACCGGTCAAATTTGGATTCGAGTAAGTCAAATTGAAAGCTACATAAGAATAGAATACGAAGATGACGGAATCGGTATCGAGGCTCTTGACAATCTTGAAAACACCGACTCTTTGGGAATGAAGTTGATTAAGCTTTTGACAAACCAATTAGGTGGTGTTATCGAATATGATGTATCATCTGGTTTCAAATTGTCCATTGAATTTCCAGTATAAACTGATTCATTTCAATTAGGTTTGCCTTATGAAAACCATTGTTGCCCCATCTTTATTATCATGTGATTTTTCCAGAATTGCGGAGGAATCACAAATGCTTAATGAAAGTGATGCGGATTGGTTTCACCTTGACGTAATGGATGGCATTTTTGTACCCAACATCTCATTCGGCCTTCCCATTATTGAGGCATTTCGAAGGCAGACTACAAAAATCCTTGATGTTCACGCCATGATTGCCAACCCCGACCCATACATTCAGGACTTCAAAAATGCGGGAACCGATATACTAACGGTTCATTACGAAGCTTGTACGCATTTACATCGAACAATTGAGGCAATAAAAAAACAAGAAATGAAGGCCGGAGTCGCACTGAATCCACATACGCCAATCTGCCTTTTAAACGACTTACTACCAGACCTTGACATGGTTTTAATCATGAGTGTGAATCCCGGATTTGGAGGCCAATCGTTTATCGAGAACACCTATAAAAAGGTGGCTGCATTGCGGGAAGAAATATCGAAACGAAAACTTGATGTTATCATTCAAGTTGATGGTGGCGTTAATTTATCTAACGCACCAAAACTTATTGCCTCAGGGGCTAATTCATTGGTTGCAGGTAGTGCCGTTTTTAAGTCTGATGATCCGAAACAGACCATATACGCATTAAAGAATAGCTAGCTAACTATTTACCCAAGCTTCTAGATACTTGTACTTTGAAGTAATTTTTCCCTTGGACGTAATCATAGCTCGATCTAATATTCCATTCTTATCGCCATTCAAAAGAGAAGGAAGAATACTTCGAATAAACATAGCGCCAAAATCAGCACTGGCATCACGCGGAAGTTCACAGGGAAGATTATCAACCGCCATAACGGTTATAGCGCTGGGCGCATCATAGTTTACTTCTTTTTCCGAATTCGGATCATAACCATAAAATGGTGCATCTATGCTGGAAGGCCGGATGGTACAAGCTACTGGCCCATCAATGTCACAACTTATATCCGCGACTAATTTGATGTTAAATTCAGGTTGTCTAATATCTTCCCGAGTAAAAAGAAATGGCGACTTCGAAGACCAATAGTGTCCAGCTATATACATGTCGGACACCGCGGCAAATCGCATAAAGTCACTCTTGAATAACTCCGGATTTGAATAAAAGTCCTTTGTTTGGAATTCACCGCCATCCTTTCTTTTAAAATATTCCGAAAACGAGATTTGGCAATAAACTGGCTCTGTAAATTCTTGCTTTAAATAATCTCGAACAGTGACCCTTCTAATCCCAAGTTCATCAAGAATTTCGAGTGCACCCTTCGCTACTTTTCCTCTACCCGTTAACAATATCTTTATCGCGGGAAGTATGACTTTTTTCAGCTCGCTACTTACTTCTGTTCGATCGATGCAGTTATGTGCTTTTTTCAATTCAAAAGTTGCAGTTTTCAAACCATAAGCTCGAAGACCGTTATAGGTTCCAACAATACCGGCATATCGACCAAACCCTATTAGTCTTCTCCCTCTTGCATCTCTGAGGCACTCCCAATCAATTAGAGTGATTCCTTTGTTCATCACCTCCTGCAAAAGCCTTTTGTTATATGGCTGCATTTTAATGGTATGCGAAAAGAAAAAATATGTTTTGCCTTCAATTAGCTCCGCCTTGGGAACTTCTTTGACCCCAATTAAAATATCCTGCTCTTCAACGGAATCAGCCAATTCAATCCCCAACTTCTGATATTCTGAATCTTTTATCCGCCTCACTTCAGAACGTTTCACCTTAACATCCAGTTTCGGATTGGCACTGCACATCGACTGCAACTGTTCTGGCGTTAATGGAACGCGCTCATCTATAGGTACTTTCCCTTCTCTTAAAATCCCAATCTTTATCACTTTAGCTTCCCCTTCTTTGATACTTTTTTTGTGTCGCCTGTTCTTTTATTCTGCCCGAATGTGTAGCCCAATCGCACGGTCATTGTACCCATTCCGTCAAACTTTTTAGAGGCTAATGCATCAACATTCTTTGTTAGATAAAAATGTCGCTGCAATTCTAGCCCAACAAAAACATTAGGCTTTATTCGATAGCGACCTCCCAAAACCACAGGAACGTACATGGCAAATCCCGCTGCTGCATTCGAGGCATCAACTGGAAAATTCGTAATTATCTTCTTTCCAGTTGAGTCAACAACTGTAACTGTACTGTAGGTTCTAGAATTATAAGAGGAAGCGAATAATGCTCCTCCAAAACCAACACCTAAAAACATATTTGTTTTCGTAACTGGATCTCTGTCTGTGAATTGCTTTCTGGTAAAATCCTCCCAGCGCAGCCAGCTGTATTGAAACATAAGGTGACCACCCCAAAGCTTTCCATTCATTTCATCCACCGCATCAACGTAGCCTGCATGTTCGGCTTTGCCTTTATACCCTCTCCCTTCAAGCTGTAATGCAAGTCCCATATTCGGACGCATTTGATAACGAACTCCAAGCCCATACCCAATCTTCACCGGGTTCATTACAGATCCTTTCTGCTGAATATCACCAAAGTACATTCTCAATCCTAGCCCAGCGTCAAGTGTTAAGTTTTGAATTTTCTTTTGCTTGGATCCCGATTGCCAATAATATCCTTGACCCATTGAGCCCAATGAAACGAACAGGATTAAGATGGTAAGGAAGTTTTTCATTTATATAGTGCAAAGTAAAGGTCTATTTCGCTGACAGTAATGCCAACAAAATAAAACCTTTTGATTTTGTTTTTTCGCGATTCCATGACAGGCTAATGTTACCTTTACACCTTGTTCTTTGGGGCTGACTGGTTTTGACAGCAAGATGGATGGATATGTAAGCAAGCCGAGGGTTGAATAGCACCTCGCAAATCCGATGTTCAAATTTATAACTGGCGAAACATCTTACGCTCTTGCTGCTTAATCATCCGATAGGATATTAGGCTTAATCCCGTACTAGGTACGTGGACAAGACGTTTCCGGTGTGGGTTTGTCTGACCCCCACATCAATGGAGGCGTGGTTAATGACAGAATAGGATACTCTGCGCTTCGGTGAGTATCTAAAAATTAAGAAGCTAAGTTCTGAATTGGCTGCCTTTGGCCTGTTTAGGATCGAAAACCAATCAAAGTGATAAGCTCGTAGAAAGCATGTCAATTCCTTGTTTGGACGTGGGTTCGAATCCCACCAGCTCCACAACATTAAACCCTAATTAGTTATTTATTAGCTAGTTAGGGTTTTTTAATTACTACCCTAGTCAGCAATTAGTCAGCAAGTGCGGTTTTAGGGGTTGGAAATCCCTTTTTATGCTGTTCGGTTTTGTGCAGAAAAAATAGAGCTGTTTAAATCCTGAATCAATTTAAACTTAACAATAAAGTTTTGGACTTGTAAACCTTTGCGGCTGAATGCCATTCAATAAAATTCATTGATTGAATCTTATTCGTTTCCTGTGAATAATGAGTTTCAACTAAATACACCTCCAGTCTATACAGTAGAACCTTTTGCCCGTAATAGGTGCGATGTGCAACAAACTCACCTTTTGAAACAACATCCTCAAGACTTGGTTTAATCATAATTCAAATATCCGAATACTAGTTAAACCAATGTCACCGGTCACGCGCGCGTATTGGGTACAATACTCTTTACATACAATGTTCGTAATTCAGTAAAACGAACAATTCTCATTTGTGATTTGAAGGATTTATTCAATCAACTAATATCTGATTCTCTCGCGCGCGCGCGCGTATTTGTTTACTTATCTCTAAGACGTACACTATGACTCTGATCTAACGAATAGGGTTTGCGTATGTCTCAATCAAGTTCAACCTATTAATAAGGTTCAATTGCTGAACTGGATACTTTCTTTTTGTGCTAATGATTCGATTGTTTTTAGCATTTCGAATATTGTGTGCAATCTCCTGAATTTGAATTGTGAGTTTATCCTTTCCCCATCTATCGGTTAAAAATCTATCAACCAATTTTCTAAACGTGCTAGACTCATTTTTTTGATAGTATCTAAGGCCTGAAATTGACAGCATCTTACTGGATTCCTTTTGCATAGAAATGTCTAATCCTGTAACCTCGCAAAACCTTCTTTGGTTGAGATCTGAAACTACCTCGTTTAACATTAAACTATAAGGGTTAATTTGGGTAGGATTCGCGGAAAGTTCAATTGCCTTGTCGAATATGTTTTTTGACAATTCCCTCTTTACCGAAACAGAACTTTTGTCTATTAGTGTTTCGAGGTTTTTCCTGTGATATTTGAAATTTTCGGTTCTTAGGTTTCGCCAATAGTTTTTCGATGAATATGGTATTAGGTATATTCGTGCCATTTAAAACCTCATAATCTGAAAACAGGGTTTCGCTCCATGAGTCTTTTAAATGTCGGCAAACAGGCTGAAATCAAACTTAATTAAGTCCTGAATTGTCTCTATTCCCTTGACTTTTAACTCGAACATTTTTACCCACTTTTTCTCAAACCTCAAAACCTCTTTTTCGAGATAAACCCCCTTTGCGAGCTGCATCCTTTCGTTTGTCGTAAACCTTGATAATATGTCTGTTGAATTGAGCCTGTAAATATTTACCCTCATCATTTACAAAACCTGAATGAAACTCAGTTGTTCTATTAAAAAGACAGTTGTCCAAAATCTGTTTTTGTATTGTGTTCATGTTGAATATTGACTCCGATCTCTAATGACCTTAAATAGCAATGTTCAGGGCTGATATTAAACGATTCAAGAAACTCTTGAATTGTGTTTTTGAAAGTCCCGCACTTGAGAAATCATTTGCATTATGAATGCCTTGATTCCAATATTTATGAATGCTGCCTTCGACCGTCAAAATTCCAAGTGGATTCTTTTTAGTCGGCTCAATTTTTTTGAACTTCATTCCATCCTTTTTGGCAATTGAATAATTACCCATTTCACCCGTCTTAGTCTTTACACTATTAGACCAGTCAAGAAGTCCAGTTTCGTCAAATGATCGAACATCTACACCTAACACATGAAAACTTTAGATAGTCCACCATGAACCCCTATTTTTCCTTACTTTGTAGGATTGTAATGCGTTGCCCGTATTGCAACATTTGAACGTTAAAGGGAGGCATGAACAACCTCCCTTTGTTTTGTTCATATAAGTTCAAGGACGATTATTGAACTAGGCATTTAGAGCGCGAATGCGTGATTCCTTATTAATACCTCAAGGATTCCAATATGATAAGGATAAAACGCCCTGAAAACGTCTAAAACGAGCGTTTGTTTATCTTCTGAATACTGGAACAGAATCAAACTCTTTACTCCGTTGTTTCTATTACCATGAAACACCCCCTTTTTCTTAGTTGCCCTTAACCCTGTAACCTTTTCACATTTCGCCCAATTGTTACAATCCTGAGCCTTAGATAGTCCGAGATATCACTTGCATTCGAATAGCCTCTATACTTTTCAATTCTGATTGAATCAGTCAGAAGTTGACTCCCTTTTTGAACCTCTTGTAAGTCGAATATTGAATATGACTTTAGACCTTTACTTAACCGGTAAATATGTCTTGAATAATCTGCGTTGCCCATATTTTCAAACGTTTAAGGGCTGCAATGCCTGTTCTACTTCTGAACGTTTGTAGTAAACGCGGCTACCTATTCCAAAACTTTTGAGTTTGCCTCGTTTCGTCCAATTGTGAACTGTGGACAAATCAACCTTTAGAAGTTCAGCAACTTCGTTTCGCGTCAAATATTCATTTGCCTCTTTGGGTTGAAAGTTGGCCGTGATTTGGCTCAACTCGTTTCTTAGGTTGATCGAGATTGCGTTTTGCAATTCGTCTAGGCTAAGACCTACTAATTGTACTGTTGTCATTTATTTCTATTTAACAACAAAGAGCTACAAGGGATTTTTTCGGGATTCAATTTTTTCCCGAAAAGTGTTGAATAAGGCCTATTTAGATAGTTTCAGACCTCTTTCGATTAGGTAATCCTTGACGGCACTAACATTCTTTTCCCTTATATAAGGGTCTTGTCTACGCCCTTGCTTTATCGCAGAAATACCACTTGCAATGGTGTCCGCGTTCCCACCTATCAACTTTGAAATAATTCTAGCTAATTCATTGTCAGAAATACCAAGTTGAGAATCTGACCGAATCTTTTTAAGTAAACCCAATTCATTGAGTAGAATCAGTTTTTTAGGTAAAGACCATTTTGAATAATCTTCTAAATCTGAATCCACTTCATTTGGCAAAGGGATTCGATCATTTTCTAATTCGATCAATTTTAATTCTAACCATACCTTAAAACTTTTTAGGGCAACTCTAGATTCCTTTCGCTCTAGTAACTCTGAACCCTCTCTAGATTGTTTTGACTCAGACATGAAATCCAAATGCTGTTCAACTTCA
The DNA here is from genome assembly GCA_943788145.1 of uncultured Flavobacteriales bacterium. Classification (GTDB taxonomy): domain Bacteria; phylum Bacteroidota; class Bacteroidia; order Flavobacteriales_G; family Salibacteraceae; genus SHAN690. The sequence continues at coordinate 2,504 of CALSPD010000024.1, read as the reverse complement.
TTTAACTGCGATTTAATAAACTCAGTCTTAAATTGAACTTCATTCTCTGAACCTGAATCCATCATTAATGTAAATTCATCTTGAAACCTTTTATCCAGTACCAATTGAAACCATTTTTTAAGAAGTTCAAAAGACCTAATTGGTTTAGTGGGAATGCCGCGTCTTTTGCCTGTAAAATATTCGCTATTCCCTTCTGATACACATCTACTCCAATAGACCTCTTTTAAGTCCTCTAACACATTGTAATCATTCGGGTTTTGTAACACATTTTCAAAGAGTTTTTTTAGCTCAGTATGCACCTCTTTTTTGTTTACATGACCTGAATTGAATATTAAAAATTCCTTGACCTTTTCTTTTCCTGACTCGTTAAGTGATTGAATGCACAATGCTCTATTGTCAGCAAAGAAGTACATGAGGTATTGACCTAAATTCTGGTCTAAGAAAATCCAACTCCCATAACCTAATGGCAAATCCTTAATCAAAGGTAATTTGGCGTTCATTGAATTAAAGTTAATATGACCACTAAAGAGAATATTAAACCAATCAATAGGGCGAAGGTTTCACCGTCCTTTGGCCATGCACCGAATGAAATGAAAATCAAATATTTCATAGGCATCAATGCTACTTGATACCATTTCTTTTTTTGAACCTTCATTAGACTGCAATTTTTGAACGTGGAACTACAATTAGTCGAGGTTCTTTTGTATTCAAAAGTGCCTCAGTTTCCATGATTTGAGCCAACCGCATACTCAAATCTAATGGCGGTACATTAATGTATTCACGAAACATTTTCTCCGTACTATGAGCGGTTATATTCATCAATAAATCTATGGGGTATCTCGGATTTGAATAAAAATTTGTAGCGAATGACCTTCTACAAATATGACTTGAAACTAATTGCCATTTCTCAAATTTACCATAGATGTTTTTACCGTCCTTAGATGAATAAATTTTACCATCCTCAAGACTATTGAACCCTACTAATCTGCAAACCTCCTTGATTTGTCTATTGAACAAAGTTGATTTGCTATCTGATGTTTTACCTAAAACCTTTGGAAATTCACCATCTCTCTTATTGAGAATTTCCCGAACTACTGGGTGAACAGGAATCCGAACTGTTTTACCAGTCTTTTGCTGAGTGATTATTATATAATCGAAACTACCTCCCTTTTCAATCAATGAACTACTCATTCTCAATAAATCACTTACCCTTTGTCCTGTGTAACATCCGATAACCAACCAATCTTTTGCGGCCTGTAAACTTGAATCTTCAAATGAGGTATTTCTCAAGGCCTCTATTTCATCGTTTGACAACACCACCTTATTTGACTTTTCAGTAAACCCTCTAAACTCAATCATTTGGTTACTAGTCACGAATCCGTTCTTATGAGCGTCTAGGACAAACGTTTTAACAAATTTGATATATCGTCCAGCTGTATTCCTAGAAATCCCGTCAACGTCCGTTAAATACCTTAAAAAGTCTTTTCTGAACTTTAGGTCAACCTCGACAATTCTAAACCTTCGTTTGCTATACTTTTCAAAGTTTACTAGTTTGTTATGAATCGAAGTATATTTTCTTTTCGAACTGATTGAAACCCCTACTCCGTTTCGCTCTGAAACCTTAAACTCAAGGTTTTTAATAAACGTCAAAGAGTAGTCAGTCAACAAATCACTTTCATCTTTTTTGCCGCGTCCGAAATAATTATCAATGGCGTTTTCTAGCCAATAACTATCTACCAATCCACCTTCGGCATAATGACTATTCAATTGATCTATTAAACCTAACCTTAGTCCTTCTAACTGACTTTTGATTCGTTTTTCTGATTCATCAAGTGAAACCCTTTGAGCTGAAACCCTTTTTAAAATTGAATCATTCGCGGTAATGCCTGTTTTCCTTTTGAATGAAGTTTGTTTATCAATAGACAGTCTGCAATAAACAGGGGCGTTGTCTTTTTTACTCTGAACTAGAAATTTAATTGTTGCCATAATTTGAACGTTTGAACATTTGAACAGCACAAATATAATATCTAGTCAGCATTTAGTCAGCCAAATGACAACCCTATGCAATTACATACAATCTAAACCAACCTACCGAAACCCGCTACTCACTTTGCAAACATTTGGTATATTGAAAATTTTGATTGTTTATCAACGATTCAGGAAACTACGAAATTGAGCCATTCGAATCCCACCAGCTCCACTTGATGATAGCCCTATTTGCATTAGCAATTAGGGCTTTTTCGTTTTGAAAGTTAAGCTTGCTCGTGCACAACAAATAAGAAAATGTACTAAAGCATTGAAAATACCAAGGGCGTTGAATCCATTTCACGAGTACGGTGGGATCTATAAAAGAAATCCCACCAGCGCCACTTTGAGAAAGCCTATTATTAGTAGCAAAAGTGCAGTTTCCCTCAACACTTGTGCATTTGAATTACAATTCACTCGCAATGCGTTTCGTTTTATGTGCTAAAAATCACAATTATTAAACTTTGTACTCCGAACTT
>CALSPD010000023.1 GCA_943788145.1 uncultured Flavobacteriales bacterium | reverse complement strand
TTTCTGATTCCCCCGCAAATTACCACAACGTAAATAGATTACATTCTGATATGGTTGATTCGTGCTTCTAAATAAACGAAAGCCCGATGAACATCTTAGAATTCACCAAACAATTTCCCACAGAAACAAGCTGTAAAGAACATTTTCGTGCTCAGCGCGAAACCGAAGGTGTTAAGTGTAAACACTGCTCGAGTGAGCGCCATTATTGGCTTCGGGCCAAATGGCAATGGCAGTGCATTGAATGTGGCTTCCGCACCACATTGAAAAGTGGTAGTATTATGGAAGGCTCGAAAGTCAGCGTGCGCACCTGGTATCTAGCCATGGCCTTTATGACCTTCAGTAAAAAGAGTATCTCAGCATCGGAATTACAACGTCAGTTAGATCATCCAAAATACGATACAGTATGGCGTCTGATGCATAAAATTCGCCATGCGATGGGAAAGCGCGATGCCCTCTACCAGTTGGATGGTGCAGTGGAATTTGATGAAGGTTACTTTGAAAAGGCCACTTCAAAACATGTGAAGATCAAGCGAGGAAGGGGAAGTCAACGACAGGCTCAGGTGGCCGTAATGGCAGAGTCTACCCCGTTGGAAGACATAGAAACTGGTGTACGTTCGAGACAGTGCCGGTACTTCAAAATGAAGGTTATTGAAGACCACAACTCAGATACTCTCACTGAGTTGGTGAAAGAGAACTTTAATCAGAAAAACATCGTCTTCTCAGATAAAAGCACCAGTTATGTAGACATTGCAAAGCACGTGGAGATGCACATTACACAGAAATCGGATGCAAACACTACCAAAACAACATTGCAATGGGTACATATTGCTATAAGCAACGCTAAACGCACTTTACTGGGTATATTCCACAAGATAAAAGGGAAGTACTTGCAAAACTATCTAAATGAGTTTTGTTACAAACTCAACCGTAGACGTTTCGGTGAAAGGATTTTCGATAGACTTACTCTGGCGGTTGCTAAATCTTACTGGTAAGTTCTGGGGGAATCAGTTCCAGAATTATGAATTCGTTCAAAGGATCGAAAAATATCCATCAGAATTTTTGATGAACTTGTATTAAAATACTCTAGTCCAATCACAACTTTAGTCTCCGAATTTGGCGATTCACCGTAACTTTCTATCCACTTCAACACTTTTTGGTAAAACTCGATTGGGTTAGCAGGAATTGATCTTCCCCGAATTTCAAGTACACCTGTGTCTCCGTTGAAATTAATTTCGGAGGTATGAGAGCTTCCTACAATTCTAAATGATTCCATATCCAATTGACTATTAAAATGATAGATTCAAAACTGTTTTTTCAAAATCTATCATTTACAACAACCTGAAAAATAAACAAAGTCATGATACGACTGAGAAAATTATTCCTGAAACTTCATTTCTGGAAATTCTAAATCTCCAATAGCGTTTATAACTAAAGTGTTGTATTGCTACTCTTTATCTGCGTCCAACCGTTCCGAAACATCAAATCCGCGAATTTTACCCATCATCCAAATAGCAATTAACGTAAAAGCAGCGCCAAGAATTCCAACCTTCCAGAAACCAAAAACATGAGTTCCTCCTTGTGGAATTGTCACTAATATTCCAGCTACAATGCTTGAAATTCCGGCTGTCATATTTTGAACTGAGGCATTCAAGCTCATGAAACTGCCTCGATTCTTTGGCTTTATAACGGAGGTAATTATGGCTGTCGAGGGCACCATTCGACCGCCTGCTAACACAAAAAACGCACCTGTTATCAAGAGGGCAACCCAAACAGGAACAACGGGTAAATTAGTCAATAATAAGATCGGAATAATCGATAATACGGCCACAATGTTGAACACTCGATATCGACTTGTCTTATCCGCCCATTTGCCAATACGAGGATTTGAAAACATGGTTGCCAGGCCTCCAACTAAGTACACAAAGGTGATTTGATCTCGTTCAAAACCCACATTTTGAACGAGATATGGTGTAATAAAAGGGATAACTGCAAAATGACCAAACATGAGAAGCATGGTATATGTGAGCGCCATCCATTGATTCGTATGTGATGGTATCTTTTTGATGAATTCCCATGAATTGGATCCTTTTCCCTTACCATCCAGGTGCGAAACCACGGGAGGAAGTGTAAAATAAACGGCCACCGCGTTCAACAAACTCACCGTTCCTATGGCAATAAAGGGAAGGTTCCAACCATAGTTAAAAGCGAAAAACAACCCTATTGGTAATCCAAAAGCAGAAGCCATCGAAAATGCAGTCATTACAATACCTAACCCCCACGCCCTGCGCTCGGCAGCAATTGCGTCACTAACGATAGATATGACCGTGCTACTTATGACTCCGCCAAAAGCACCTGTAAAGATTCTAGCGGTTATAAGTTCAGGATAGGTATCAGCAAATCCACAGAAAAAAGTTCCAACGGAAAATCCTCCATAAGCGAACAAGAAATAAGTCTTACGATCAAACTTATCTATAAAAAATGCACTTATAAGCCCCGAAACACCCGCCATTAACGTATAAGAAGCCACCAAGAAGGAAAACTGTTGAGACCCGATGTGCAGCTCCTTCATCAGCATTTCGCCAAGTGGCATAATGATCATGAAGTCCATGATATGCGTAAACTGCGAGGCAGCCAGGAGGTAAAGTATAATTCGTTCGGATTTCATCCAACCTTTAATGGAGCGCGAAGGTGGCTTATTATAGCAACTTTGACTTGTTAATCTTTCGAGTGCAAAGGAACATTCAGTTCTCCTTCAGAACTCGCAACAATAGTTGAAACAGTTGCATCGCCAGTTACATTAACTACCGTACGGCACATATCAAGGATACGGTCGACTGGAAAAATTAGTGCAATCCAGGCTGGATTCAATCCAACAGATTCAAGGACTATAATCATAAGTACGAGGCCCGCACTAGGAATCGCTGCTGCTCCTATGGATGCCAAAGTTGCGGTTAACACGATGGTCAATTGTTGCGTAATATCTAAATCAACCATATGGAATTGGGCTAGTGCGACAACTGCCACAGCTTGATAGAGACTTGTTCCATCCATATTAACCGTTGCTCCAATAGGCAGGACAAAACTTGTGGTTCGCTTCGAAACCCCGAGGTTGTTTTCCACAACTTGAAGCGTTACTGGCAAAGTTGCAACGGACGAAGAGGTAGAAAATGCAGTTAGTTGAGCCCTACTAATACCTTTAAGAAAGAAGCCATAACTCATGTTTCTTACAAAAAGTGAAATGAGCCCCGGATAAAAAATAGCGGCCATAAAGAACAGCCCTATAATAACAGCAAGTGAATACCACCCTAAAAACGTAAGTAAATCAGCGAGTTTCGAAGGGTCATCGCCAGCGGCACTTACAATAGCACCTGCCAGAAGACAAAAAACAAAGAATGGCATCGCCTTCATGACCACATCCACCATTTTGATAAATACTTCATTGCAACCTTCCATAAAATCGGCCACAGGTTTGGCTTTTTCCTCTGGCAACATGACCAAAACGATACCGAAAAAGATGGCGAAAAAGATGACTTGTAACATTTCCATGTCGAACATGGCTTTTATAATATTGTGAGGCACAACATCCACTAAAGGCTGCATAGGCCTAGTTTTCTTCGCATTTTCAGCCTTTCCAAGCTTGTCCTTTACCCATTCATTAGGTTCATCCAATTGAGATTTATCCTGAACCGATTTTAACAAGTCCGCGTTTTCTTCTAAACATGAGTAACATTCACCGTTTGGCGTTGCGACACCGTTCGATTTCGCCCAAACTTCATAACCAATTCTGTTTTCAAGTCGGATTTGATCCGAAACCTTATCACCAGGCTCAATTATGTTAACCACGACTAAACCAACAGTCACAGCTATCATTGTAGTTCCAAGATATAGTGCCAAAGTCTTGAGTCCAATCTTCCCTAGTTTACGAATATCCTTTAGCGCAGAGACTCCAGATATGATGCTAAACAGCACCAAGGGAACCGCAATTAACTTTAATACATTAATGAATATTTTCCCAAACGGATCGATAAAATCGAGGGTGAATTCATTCCAATCATTCAAAACCGACAACAGCGCGTATATGGTGCCTAGAATTAAGGCGATAATGACTTGAACGTATAGCGGAATTCTTTTCATGCGATTGCGAAGTAAATCAAACACATCGAACGGAGGAAAACTTTGTCACTAGAATGAAGTTTGCAGAATAAATGGTCGGTAAATTTGTGCCATAATTAAAAAATAACGATATGAAAAAACTTCTACTAATGCTGGGTATTATCTCCTCTTTTGGGGCAATGGCTCAAGACACAACGAACTATAGGATCTTGGTTTCAGGAACTTACCCAGCTTCCTTGTATTTCACAAAAAATGATACTGGCATTGCTCAATTTGCGGATGTACTACCCAATGGTATGAATCCGAATCAATCGACAAGTCAGGCTATTTACATGCATCCAGAAACGTATAAACTTTACGCTCTTTTAGATACTGGATCACTCGCTGAGAGGGCGATTTATGAGATTAATCCATTAACTGGTGAAAACACTATGGTATATAATCTAGGCGATCTTTTTGCTTCGGTTGAAATAACAGACAGCGGAAGAGTGTTTGGAATTCATGGCAATGGAGGTTCAACACCAGGCGCTGTTTACGAGATCGACATAGAGAATCAGTCAACAACTATGGTTTTTCAATCCAGCGTTCCAGCTTTCGAACCGAGGGCGTTGGGTTTCAATCCATCTACGCAACAACTTTATGTCATTTCCGGATATATCGACACGATGTACGTTTATGACATGAATACTTGGGCCGAATCATTCGTTACTTCAGTAATAGATGAAGAGGTACATGGTGCTTATTATCGAAATGATACCATGGCCATCGTGGCCTACGGTGGTCACATTGGATTGATCGACATAGCCTCATCGTACGATGCTGTAGGATTCGAATATGATGTATTCCCTCATGCGATGGATCTTACAGGATTCAAGCTAATCGATGCCCCTGCTTCTGTTACTATTTGTAAAGGTGAATATTTGAGTGCATTATATGAGAGTAATTCCTATGCTTGGTTTCTGGATGGCAATTTGATTGCAAATTCTAACGTACAGGAAATTGAAATCACCGAATCTGGTGTCTATCATTTAGTTACACAGATTTCTGATACTTCTGCTTACGTCAAATCAGAATTGATAGATGTTAACATGTCAAATGCCCCTGTTGTAGCTCTAAGCCCGATGGACACTTCGATCTGCGAAGGCGACACGATTACTATAGAAGGAACATTTGGAGGAAATTCTCAGTGGTATTTGAATGGAAATGCGATCACGGGTGCAACTGGCAATAGCTATATGGCTACGATGGCTGGGGTTTATAATATGCTAAAAACCAATCAGAACGGATGTTCTGATTCAGCGGAAGTCGGAGCAACTGTAAACTTTTTACCTGTAGATTCTTGTCAATCTCTGGGCGTTCAAGCGATTGATTTAGCTCAAGTCAATTTGTTTCCAAATCCAACGTCAGGAATCATTGATGTGGTTAGCCAGACGGGAATTAAGACGGTAAATGTGATTGATATGACTGGTAAAACGTTAATTCACATTATCGGAAACGACATGCCTAAGGTTCAAATTGACCTTATTTCACTTGAAAGTGGATTGTATTTAATTTCTATTGAATCCAAAAACACCATCGTCAACGAAAGAGTTCTGAAGCTCTAAAACAAGCATAATAAACAAAAAAGGCCTCAATAGAGGCCTTTTTTGTTTCCAAAATCTGTGACTATTCTATGATTTTTTTAACGGTTCTGTAAATTGTCATTAAGTATTTACTGAGCGAAGGATCATTTACAAATGCCATGTTCAACGCGAGCTTATTGGGCATGACCTCGTTGATGTACGTTTCTTCAGGATTATCGCTAAGGGCAAGTAAGCGGTTTTCATCAAAGTATTTTAACGAAGCTTCATCCGTAACTCCCGGTCTTACATTTAATACGGCTCGCTGTGATTCCGAATAGAGCGCTACATATTTTGGCACTTCAGGTCGTGGCCCTACTAAACTCATATCACCCTTAAGGACATTAATCAGTTGAGGCAGTTCATCCAATTTAAATTTTCGCAAAAGTGCCCCCACCCTAGTGATTCTAGGGTCTTTCATACCAACTGTCAATTGGCCAGCAGACTCCGAAAGCGGTCGCATGCTTCTAAACTTATATAATTGAAACTCAACTCCATTTTTTCCAACTCGTTTTTGCTTAAAAAAAGGACCACCGGAACTATCCAAGGAAATCCAAATGGAAAGAAGGATCAGGAATGGCCCTAAAACAATCAATCCAATCAAGGCGAAAACGATATCGAAAATTCGGATTATCAATTTATTACTTCTAGAACGGAAGATGTTACGGCATCCACAACGGTTTTCATTTGTCCATCAGTCATGTCGTAAAATATAGGCAATGAAATTTCTTGTTCCCATAGTCCTTTTGTGATCGGATAGTCATCTATTTCATAGCCTCGGCTGGTGTAGGCTTGAAGCAATGGCAGCGGTTTATAATGGACATTGACAGAAACTCCTTTTGCGAAAATTCGATCAATAATCTGATCGCGCTGCATTCGGCTCACTCCTTTTATCCTAAGCAAATACAAATGATAACTTGATTCTCGCACTTGGTCTTTGAGTATTGGAGTTAAGGCCCAGGGTTGAATTTGAAAATAGTTTTGATAGTAATCCGCTATGGATTTCCGCTTCGGTAAAGTATCTTGTTCATATCGCTCAAGTTCAACCAAGCCAATGGCCGCTTGCAAATCAGTCATATTGCATTTCCAGCCTGCATCGACCACATCGTATTCCCAAGCTCCAATCTGGGTTTTTGCCAGTGCGTCTTTACTTTGTCCGTGCAGCGACCTTGTATTCAGCCAAGCATAAATTTCTGAGGAATCAAAGGAATCGGGGAGCGAAAAACAAACTGCCCCACCTTCAGCTGTAGTTAGATTCTTAACCGCATGGAAAGAATAAACAAAAGCATCAGCTTGCCGCCCTAGTAACTCCCCCTTAACTCGTGCACCAATGCTATGAGCTGCATCAGCGACTAAGGCAATTCTACCTAATTTACCCTGAGCATCACCATTCGGTTTGAAAAGCGATTTACTCGCTAATATAACATCCCAAAGCGCTTCGTAATTTGCCGGTAACCCTCCAATATCAACGGGCATAATGGCCTTTGTCCTCTCTGAAATGGCTTGCTTAACTTGCTTTGGATCGATGGTGAAATCATCCAACACATCAACCATAATAGGAGTTGCGCCCAAGTGAATCACAACGTTTGCTGTAGCGCAATATGTGTAAGCTGGAACAATTACTTCATCACCTGGCCCAATACCTAGATATCGTAGGAAAAGTTCCATGCCGTTTGTATTGGCATTACAACAGAAAACACCTTTCGCTCCAGAATAGTCCATTAGTTTCCTTTCAAACAATTTGGTTTTAGGTCCTGTTGTTATCCACCCTGACTTAAGGGTATCAACGACTTCGTCAATAATTTTCTGATCTATCCGGGGCGGTGAAAAAGGAATCATATGAATTTCAGGTGCTAAAGTGGACTAAATTGGGAGCAAATGTAAGGCTTGAAACGACCATTAAATGAACCCTCCTTTATTCTCAACGGGTTAACGATTCAGCCTTTTGGCCAGGCATTTTCGACAATATGACCAAGTCAATAATCCCTTTTAAATAGCCAAAGCCATAATAGAAATGAAGGCTCCAAAAGGCATATATCACTCTTATAAACTCATGAAGATTTGATGGTTTTGTTTTGAAACCAAACCAAAACATACCCGCCATGTAGAGTATTATTGGCAATAAAGCCATGACAAACAAGGCAGTAACAATTGCGTTGTCTACAAAGAGCGACAAAAATAAAACAGGTAAAACAGAAAAAAGCAGCAGCACAAAACCTAACGGAGCCAATTGTCTTATAGAAGTAATTTTTCCGAATTTCTTGTTCACAAATACCTTCCAATACCCATATTGTTCATATTGTTTTTGAAGCTTGGTAAACGAGGCTCGAACAAAATAATTCGATACAATTTCAGGGTCATATAAAATTTTCATTCCAGCCTCAGTCAACCTGAAATTGAACTCATCATCTTGATTGCGCACTAAGGTGGCATCGAACAATCCTATTCGATCGAACACTTCACGCCTATAGGCTCCAAAAGCCACAGTGTCAACATAGCCTTTTTCACCACCCGTTCTAAATCGTGCATTGCCTACACCAAAGGTCGAGCTCATCGCTTTGCCTATGGATGCCGATATGCTGTCCTCATATGCATTAATGATAATTCCTCCAACACATGCTGCTTCCGGGAAGTCAGATAGGGCTTTCAGGTTCTTGGAAATGAAATCGAGTTGAACCACGGAGTGCGCCCCTAAAATGGATACAATGCGTCCACTACTCTTTCTAATACCTAGGTTCAAGGCTTGTGGTGTAGTCTTTTCCTGGTTGTCTACTAAAACCAATTCAGGAAAGTTCAGCTCAGCAAGAATGGATCGAGTTCCATCATCGCTCATACCGTCAACCACGATCACTTCTCCAGATTCACCCGATATACGGATTGCATCAACAACAGATTGAACGCAATTTTCAATGTAGGCTGATTCATTTCGACACGGTATTACGACAGAAAATGTCATGCTAAATTTTGGACTTTAAATAAAACAAGTCTGGACTTTTCATGGTGGCTCTCAGTCGGTTTCTAAATTAGAGTCAATTTTAACCGAAAGTTCATATTGGCCATACAAAACCGCAAAAAACGAAAAGAACATTATACCTAATCGAATACTAAGCGAACACTCGAACAAACTCAAAAGCAAGAAGAGCAAACCAAAACTTATGAAGGTTTTATTCTTTGACTTTATTGCCTGATAAAAGAGAAATACAAACATGCTTACAGATGAAAGAAAACCGATAATGCCGAGAGCTATCCACGATTCGAAAAACAAATTATGCGCATTGTAATGCTTTTTGGCCGGAACCATATATCCGCGGTTTTCATATGCTTTAATTAGCGCATCGCGAAAATCGCCACTTCCTTGACCCAACCAAGGATGCTCAGCGATTAAGGCAAAATCAGTTTTGTAGACTAAAACACGCACAGCTGTGCTTTCGGTTGAGTTATTATCTGCGATTGTCTTTCCAGATATAATATCAACCAACAAACCCAGTCTTTCTGAGGTTACCGGACTTACTTTAGGAATAATTGCTAAAAAAACTACGATAATTCCCAATCCAATAAAAGGGACGAGTTTGTTCTTTGCTCTATAAAATGCGTACGAAATCATTATTAGAACTATCATAGCCCACATGAGAATACCAACCTTGGATGCCGCTAAAAACACAAAAAGCGATAGCAATAAAATGGTGACACCAGAAAGAATCTTTAGTATCCAATTTAAGTTTAATTCTTCCCGCCATAGATTGAAATACAATATGCCGATCGCCAAATTCAGATAAACAGCCAAATAGCTTGGATGCATCATGAATGAAAAACCAGAAGTGTAAAAAACAAGATGTGACTCGTTTAGTAAATAATACCTGTAACTACTTTGCCCTAAGCATATTAAACCATGAATGAAGGCTCCTATCACAAAGGCCATTTGAATCCTATCTAAGGTTTTCCTTCCTTTAAAGCTGTAACCTAAAAATGCGAGAGGCACCACTAGTAAGACTAATTTCACTTCAATAATAAAAAGGCCACGCCCCATGTTTTCCGTACCGATTAGCCAAACGATATGTAAAAGGTAAAACAGAATAAGTGAGATTGACAGCGGGCTCAAACGTGAAACGGTTTTGGTTTTCACGATGTTCAAAATGGACAATATTGTAAATAAGGCAATCGGAAACGGAGCCGCAGTAGGCAGCAACGGAATCGTAAAAGCAGCGGCTAGGAGCGTAACGTTTTGATACCTATTAAGAAGGTCTGAATTCAACATGGAAAGCGCTGTCTTAAAAATGCAAACATAATCGAAGAATGGAAGGCCGTCCTAGATAGATGACTAATCCGTTTTGAATTTCCGATTTTGCTCTAGAATTTCTCTTAAGTCGCAATAATTTCAACTAGGTTTGGCGCTTAATTCAGAGATTAAAATGGAGGAAAACCAACGACTCATAGATCTATTTCTTAGCGTATTTCTATATTTTTTAAGTCAGATTAAAGTAATTCTAGCATTTGTAATTATCGGGATTGTGCTCGGTCTAGGATTGGTCTTAAATAACCAAAAAAAATATGATAGCGTAATGGCTGGTTTTTCAGCTGTCGCTCCTTCGGCTGTCTATCTTTCCATTTTGGATCCGTTGAGTTTGGCTAGCCAAGAAAAGAACCACACCTTATTAGCCGAATTACTGAACATAGACTTGGAGGTGGCATCATCTATAAAAGGAATTCAGTTTGAATCCACTACTGGAAACAGAGAAACCTTGGATTTAGACAAAAATTTTGAACAGAATTCAATTGATATTATAGTCACCACTACGCAGCCCGAATCATTGGAAATCATTGAGCAAGGAATTTTACAATTCCTTTCAACCAATGCCTATTTGACATCAAAGGTTCAGCTTCGAATAGATCAAGTCGACCGAACTATCACTGGACTGGAGAACAAAATCTCCTTTATTGATAGCGCGCAATTGCTCAGTATGAGGCTATTAGCGACCGGAAAAGTCACAGATTATTTAAGCTTAAGCACGTCAACCTTAACGCCTGAGGGTGAGTCTGTACTTCTTCAAAAGACTTTGGAAGAAAACATTATCCTAAGAAAACAATTGAAATCATTTGTCGTGGTTTCAAGCCTAAAAAATAGTGTCACTAAATCAGAAAGCTCGGCTCTTAAAATGGCCATAATCTCCATCCTTTCCTTGGTTGCAGCATTGCTTTTTATTGCTTTCAGGCGCCTTTTCCAACTTGCTCGACAGGAAAACGTAAAGGACTAAGATTCTTGTTAGTTTTCAGCATTTTAGATGACTGAAATAGAAAAAGGTAGAGCAAAATATCAAGCAGGGAAATACCCCAAAAAATTCCATATTGGGTTGATGAATACACCACCAGGGCAATCAATAAAACAAGATTTTTTCGATTAATGTTTGAAACTATTAGGACAAAATAACCCAACGCGATAGCTATACCATTGCTAGCAATTAGTTGTAAAAAGCTGTTGTGTGCGTGCTTTCCTTCTTCTGTCAGAAGTTTAACTGTTCCGTTTCCTAGCCAGAGATTATTGAAAATAAACTCGGCAAAGAATGCCCAGATTTCATCTCTTCCACTTAGATCGACACCCTTGTCACGCGTGAATTGAAAAAGAAGGGAATCAAAGTAGAAGAATATTAAAACAAATGCTGCGATAATGCCTAAGGTGAGTAATACGATACGCGCCAAGTTCCTCCGTTCATTCGATCGTTTTTCCAGCGCGTTTAAAATAAAACTCAAACAATACATTAATACCAATGTTACAATCACGGTTCGGTTGAAAGTAACCACGACCCCTAAAACAAATAAGATTTCGATCACCCTTGTTTTAAACCCTTTAAATTCATAAAAATGAATCAATAAAAGACCAGCAAATACCTTTAGTGCTAATACACTTGAATTGGAACTTAACCCGTAAACACGACTTGAATACCATAGACCTTCGTCAATTATTGGGGTTGTAGCCGCATTTATTGAAGGAATGATAGATCTTATTCCCATCGAAAACTCGTAACATCCTACAAGACACTCCAAGGCAATGAGAGCCAATAAGATTTTAGCGTCTCCTCGAGTAAAGGATACGCCAGCTAACAAGGTAAAAGGTAGAAGGAGAAAACTGGTAATATTCGCGGAAATGCCTAATGAAGGATCAAAGCTCCAAAGCCAATTTATAAAGGACAGCAAGAGGATTAAACAAATAACAATCGCGTTCCAAATTTGACTTTTTGTCCATGTTTTAAAACCAAAACCAACACGCTCAAATAGGCCATTCCTCAATCCCATCATTAACGCAGCGACTATCATTAATGCGTGCGGGAAATAAACCACCGTTGAAAGAAATAGTATTAGTGCACTCAACTTCCTACCCCCCCTTTAAAGACTTTTTGACTAAACCATGGCATTGGGTAAGAGCGGGCACTTGCAATCCAAATGATCAACATATGAATCCCGAAAGCAATGGCGGTAGAAACAGCTGCTGCCGTTAAACCATACAATGGGATAAGCCATAAATTCAATCCGATATTCAAAATGGCTGCCACCATCGTTGACAAACCTATGATCTTTGTCCTACCCAAAAACACCAGATAATTTACCAACATTTTATAGATTCCGTTAAACCCATAGCCAATAGCAATCCATAATATTAAAGGTTCAATTCCCGCATATTCACCACCTATAAATAATCTCATAATAATGGGGACTCCGACTAAAACAAACAACGTGATAAAAACAGCCATACCCAATATGTAAAACCAGGTCAATCGGACCAATCGAAGCTTCAAATCATCGGTGATCCTCTTTAGTTTTTCATAAAGAAATGGAATCCAGGCCTGATTAAATGAATTTTGGGCCATGTGAATTATCAATCCGATTTGATAGGCAACAGCATACAATCCAACATCACTTAGTGTCAGAACATCCTCGATAATTACGCGATCAATAAAGTTAAGGGACACCGAACTCAAAGTATGCAAGACCAAGGGACTTCCAAAAAGCAACAGTCTCTTTATTTCTTTAAAATCAATTTTAAAAACCCAGTTCCCGTTCCAGAATTGATAGACAATATATCCCAAAGCGAATATCACGGCAGCTATAAATTCGCCATAGGCCCGGAATTCCCAGGACTTTGAGAAAACAAGTAAAAGACAAATCGAGAGGCCAAAGTCAAGGGTACTTCGGCTCAGCCGCAATATACCATAAGTAATGGGCTTATTTTTCATTCGAAGTAAGGCCAACTCCCTTTCAATAATACTGACTAGGTAAGCATATAAGAGTCCGATCAAAATCCAATAATATGGAAGGTTAATGATTGAGAGCTTCAGGAAGCTTGCCGATATGATGAGTACAGCAAATAGACTGAAAGAAAGGAAGGAAAGCACGTTGGATTGCGTCCACGCATTTTTGAATCTTTCACCTTCAATGAGATGGTAATCCCGACTAATCGCATTGTCTCCACCAATCATAATGGAAGGCGTTAGCAGACTACAAACCACTTGATAAAAGGCCAGCACACCAAACTCTGCTGGAGTCAGCCATTTGGTCAAAATCGGTAAAAAAAGAAAGGGTAATGCAGCATTAAGTAAGTTACTCAATGTGTAAATGGAAAATGAACGAAGCAAGTCAATCGGAACTTTCATACTTCGCGATCTAATAGAAATTGATCCAAATTCTGTTTAAACCCAGACTTAAAAAACACTTCACCATTAGCAACATGGGCTCTATCCTTGAACTTAGCAGACGACAAGACTTCTACGAATTCAGCGGGAGAATTAACGATCCAAGTTGGCGTAGCTGGAAATCGCAAATTGCCAAAATGTTGCTCTGCCTGTTCGCCTAAGTTCAATAATATGTTCGGAACATTAAAGGCCAAAGCCTCTACGGCACATGTAGAATAAACTGTTGAGTGAATGTCAGATTCTCGAATGATGTGGTATGTATCTGCTTTAAAATAGCTAATCCCAGCTTTCAATCCATTTTCGATATACCATTTGAACGGTTTCCTTCTCGGAATTAAGACTAGTTCTACATCTGGAAGTAACTGCTGAAGTTCATTTAGCCAATCTATAAATTCTACTCCCACGGCATCTTGGGCGGTAAAGCAAATACGAAGTCGTTTTTCCTTTTTTGGAATGCCACTTTCAGATAGATTAGCCATTCGCAGATGATCAATGTAAAAATGGCCGATGGCAGCGAACTGAACATCATCCTTCATTTCGGATTGCTTTAACATTGACAACTCCGTCTCACCATAAGTTAAAATCACGTCTGGATAGAGCTTAGGATCGCACTTAATCGGATTATAACCTGGGTGCGAAACGCTCATTAATCCATGTTGAATTTCAACAACAGGAATTTTTAGACTTTTCAGGGCAGCAATACGTGGCATGTTTGTATAGTGCGTTGTCAAGAACACAATACGCGGTTTTTGCCATTTCGCCATGAAATAAGTAGCATAAAACTGACCAACGAATTTTCGCTTAAACGATAGGAAGTTCGCAGACAGATTCAATTTAGCGCAAACCTCGTCATACTCTTTTTGCCCTGTATCTGACACGAATGGAGTTACAAGTCGTCCCATCAATTCTTCAAAGAGATAAAACCAAATTCTCGCAACTACTTTCTTACTCTTAGGATTCGGCTTTAAGGTGGGGTTCGGTAATTCAATAAATAGTGCGTTATTGTTCAAATCGTCATTCGAATCAAGGGCATTAACCCAACGACCATCTATTTCCTTTCGTTGATCGGATGATGTAAGCACCCAATACTTATGTCGTTGAAAAATTCGCCACCATTGACGAAAAAGGGATTTCACAGCATTTTGCCAAGTGATAGAAGGTCGCTCAACGCTTTTTAAATTTAAGGCTGCATAATAGAGATAGACGCGCATTGCTCCCCAAGCCGGAATACCTAAAAACGATATTTTCTCGACTAAAAGTTCACGTTCAATAACTTGAAAATCGGAAAGGCTTTTAATCTGAATTGACATAGGCGGATTGAACGTTTAATCAGTCGCCAGAAGATAATCAGCAAATTCACGTACAGCTCCATCTCCCCCCTTTTTTGAAGTTTGATAGATGCCTGCCACTCCGTTTTTAATTTTGCCCACGGCATTTGCAGGACACGCAGGATAACCAACAAAATTCAGTGCTTCATAATCATTTAAATCATCTCCAATATAAGCTATTTCTTCAGGTGATATTCCGAGTTCTGCGCAGAGTTTTTCTAAAACAGGCTTTTTATTCGAAATTCCTTGAAAAAGGTAATCTACTTTCAACTTTTTGGCTCTATTCGCCACGATTTGGGTGTTTTCAGCCGTAATTATCGCAGTTTTCACCCCTGCGTTTCTCAGCAATTCTATCCCTTTTCCATCGAGCGTGCTGAATTTTTTCAATTCATCGCCTTTCTCCGAATAATACATTCCTGTATCGGTCAAAACACCATCAACATCCGTTGCAAAAAGTTTAATGGCTTGTTCTGATTTCTTCGGTTGATAATGCTTCATCAACTCAGAAGCAACGATCCAATCGGATTCTTCATCCAATTCAACAGCTGTGTAATCTGGCATGACCACAAAACCAATGCGTTCTCCGATTCGATTCTCCCATTTCATCACATTGGCAACCGAAGCGGCATAAATCGCCCCGTTCTCCAACAAATCACCAGTAAAATCTTGCCTTCTAGGTCGAGATTTATAATCGTAATTCATTGCGTTTCCATCCGATTTCCATGTAAATCGCTTGAATTCAACAGCAGAAAGAACGGAATCAAATGTGCCTTTTTGCACTTTATTAGCTGCTTCATTGATGTGTTCAGCTTTTGTGAATGGGCTGGTAACTTGCAACAACATAAAAATGTCATCATTTTGAAGATTAGCCTTTCGAAGGTATTCAAGCATGGCCGACTCTGTAGTCGCTTTGTCCGAAGCGGCTTCCGCTGAGCGCATTTCTATTCTAACCTTTTTTAGACCTTTAGCTAGGACCACTCGAGCTATATCTTCACTGTCGGTTGAAACAATGACGGTATCCACAGCATTCGCTTTTTCCAGTTCGTCAAGAACCCAAAAAATCACTGGTTTACCACAAAACTCCTTCAGGTTTTTATTCTTGATCCCCTTGCTTCCTGCACGGGCTGGAACGAATGCAATAACGGACATTTATTTTCTGAATTTTAGTTTATCTCTTTGAACCTTTTCGATATCTAAAATCTCAGACTTCTTATAATTAAGTGCTAAGTGAGCACAATTCAAATCACGCACTAGTTTACCCAGACCTGTTGGTTCTAAAGATGCTGCATGATCCGTACCTTTCCAAGTTCGATCCTTGGTAAAATGGCGTTCCTGCCAGCTTGCACCGAGGGTATAGGCCGCTATATCGATAGCTATCCCTAAATGGTGACCGGAAAACCCAACTTCCTTTACTCGATCTCCAAAAACATCTTTAAGCCTGGAAATTTCTAGAAGACAAACATCTTCGAATGGAACCGGATATCCGCTCGTGCACGAATAAACCACTAATCGGCCCTTGGCTTGGTTTGTTTCTTCAAAAAACTGAACTATTTTTTCCTCTTCACCTTGTGTGGTCATACCCATAGAAACATGAATTTCTCCATCGTACTCGTCTCTCAACACTTTCAACATATCAAAATGATTGTTGCAAGCCGAAGGAATTTTAATGAAGTCAGGAGCCAATGTAATAACCTCACGTGCCGATGTAATATCCCAAACTGATGTGGAATAACCAATGTTCTTCGAATCACAATAGGCTTTCAATTCCGCGTGTTGTTCAATTGTAAACTCTAAAAATTCACGATGCTCACCGTATGTATTTCCATAAGAGTTTGAAACATTTGGGTGCGCAGCATTGTATTGCTCTTCCGTAAGAAGTTCCTTGTTGTTTCGTTTTTGAAATTTCGCGTAACTCGCTTTGCATTGAACCGCTAAATCAATGAGTTCCTTGGCAATGTTCATGTCCCCCTTATGATTGCAACCGATTTCTGCAATTACGATAGGTTTTGAGTATTTGGTTGTGTTCATAGTCTTCTTTGTTTGGTTCGTTTCAAATATTGATTCGAGCCGATGGGTTGAATTTATGTTAGAAATAGTTTCGTTTAAAATCGAATCTATATGGGTCTTTTTTGTTTTCGGTGAATTCGCTCAATCATTTCTACCACCTTCATTCCTTCTAGCGCATTGGTTGATATCTGAGATTTTCCGGTTAGAACAGCAATTACATTGTCAATAACATAATGATGGTTTGCCGCGCTCCCTTTATAATCGCCATAGTCGTTGGGTGGGTTTGGGGGATCAAGCACGGGCATTTCATAATCCTTAATGTCGCAATATTCGAGCTTATCCATATACTGACCGCTCAGCTTTACCGTGCCATTTTCGCCAACTACAATGATGCTACTCTCAAAATTCTTATTCCAAATACTAGTAGAATAATTGATGGATCCAAACCCTCCATTGACAAAGTCAAATTGAACCAATCCAGAGTCATCAAATTCTGTCGCACCGACATGATTAAAATTAGTGCTGACAGCGGCTATATTCTGAATGTCGCCAAATAACCAATACATGATATCTACGAAATGACTGAACTGGGTAAAAAGCACCCCGCCATCTAGGGCCAGTGTTCCTTTCCATCCACCCGGCTTATAATAGCGAGCATCTCGATTCCAATAACAGCTCAATTGAACCATGTTTATTCGTCCCAAAACCTTTTTCTCAACTATTTCTTTCAGCCATTTCGAAGTTGGGCTATATCGATTCTGCTTCACACAGAATACGTGACGAGACACTTGAAGCGATTTAAAAATAACTTCCTCACATTCTGTTCTTGTAAGTCCCATTGGCTTCTCAATAACGACATGACTTTTTCTTTCCAAGCAAAGAATGGCTTGACTCGCATGATAACCATTTGGTGTACAAATGTTGACTACATCAAGCTTTAATTCGCTTTGAAGTAGCTCTTCTATTGTTTCAAAAATCTGAATGTCTGGATAGGTCTCTTCTGCGACTTTTCGTTTTTCTAGATCCGTGTCAACGATGGCCACTAATTCACTGTCGGTGTTCCCACTAACCATTATGGCGTGTTTCTTACCTATATGTCCGAATCCAACTACTGCAAAGGAAATTCTGCTCATACTTTAAAAATCTGTGCAAACGTAAGTGTTTTGGCCGCTTAACAGCCTATTGTAGATTATCCCAATACCATTTTATGGCTTTTTCTAAGCCTGATTTCAAGTCATACTTTGGTCGGTAACCAAGCATAGTGTTCGATTTTACAATTGAAGCAAGACTATGTCTTACATCGCCAACACGCTCCGGACCATATTTGACCTCGACTTCGGCAATTTTTGAATCAAATGGAATAAGTAATTCTTGCAATACTTCAACCAATTCATTGAGATTGGTGCTCTCGCCATATGCTACATTGAATATTTCGTTGATCGATTCAGGATTAGTTGAGAGGGCGGCAATATTGTTTGCATCAATAACATTGTCGATGTATGTAAAGTCTCTGGACTGTGTGCCATCGCCATGAATGAGCGGTGATTCGTGCTGGATAAGAAGTCCAATGAATTTTGGAATCGCAGCTGCATAAACTCCGTTTGGATCTTGTTTTGGTCCAAAAACATTGAAATAGCGCAAGCCGATCGTCTCCATTCCATATAATTCTCCAAAAACCGTGGCATAGCGTTCGTTCATTGCCTTGGTTATGGCATATGGAGAAAGTGGTTTACCAATTTTTGCTTCAACTTTTGGTAAGCGCTTCTCATCGCCATAAACCGAACTGCTCGTGGCGTAAACAAAGCGTTTCACTTTTGCATCGCGAGCAGCCAAAAGCATATTTAGAAATCCATTGACATTGATATCATTAGTAGTTAATGGGTCTTTGATTGACCTTGGCACTGAGCCTAAGGCGGCTTGATGAAGCACATAGTCGATCCCATCACAGGCCTTTTTGCATGCTTCAAGATCACGAATATCCGCTTCAACAAACCTGAATTTTGGATGATCCAAAAACGCACTCAGGTTCTCAGCTTTTCCCGTCATCAAATTGTCAAAACCGACCACTTCATTTCCGTTGAAAAGCAGATCCTCAACTAGGTTTGATCCAATAAATCCCGCAGCCCCAGTGACCAATACGCGAGAATTGGTTATTCTTCGTTCGATCATTCTTAACCTTCTATCGAGCTACTGCCTGTGCCCTTGTTTCTCGAATTACAGTGATTTTCACTTGACCGGGATAAGTCATCTCATCTTGAATTTTTTCAGATATCTGAAAGGCCAAGTTTTCGACATCTCCGTCCTTGATTTTGTCGCTTTCAACCAACACACGTAATTCCCTACCCGCTTGAATAGCGAAGGCTTTTGTTACGCCATCATATCCCATTGCTAAGTTCTCAAGGTCTTTGATTCGTTGGATATACGCCTCGACAATTTCCCTTCGAGCCCCTGGTCTTGCACCGCTTATCGCATCACAAACCTGAACAATAGGAGAAATAAGTGTGGTCATTTCAATTTCGTCATGGTGAGCTCCAATGGCATTACATACATCTGGTTTCTCATTGTATTTCTCGGCAATTTTCATCCCAAGCAGTGCGTGTGGAAGTTCGCTTTCTTCATCTGGCACTTTTCCGATGTCATGAAGCAGTCCTGCTCTTTTCGCAACTTTCGCATTAAGCCCTAATTCGGCCGCCATTGTAGCACAAAGGTTAGCAACTTCCCTACTGTGTTTCAAGAGATTTTGACCATATGACGAACGATACTTCATTCGTCCTATCATTCGAATCAACTCTGGATGTAGACCATGAACATTTAAGTCGATACATGTCCTTTTACCCGTTTCAACGATTTCCTCTTCCAATCGCTTCTGCGTTTTCGCGACAACTTCTTCAATACGCGCTGGATGTATTCTGCCATCGGTAACAAGTTGGTGAAGCGAAAGCCGTGCGATCTCTCTTCTGATTGGATCAAAACACGATAAAATGATTGCCTCGGGGGTGTCATCTACAATGATTTCAACGCCTGTTGCGGCTTCAAGCGCTCTAATATTACGTCCTTCTCGACCGATAATTCGTCCTTTTACATCATCATTTTCAATATTGAAAACAGACACCGAATTTTCAACCGCTTGTTCTGTAGCAATGCGCTGAATGGTCTCAATTACGATCTTTTTAGCATCGCGACTTGCGTTAATTTTCGCATCGTCCACAATATCCTTAATTCTGCCCATTGCCTCGGTTTTCGCCTCGCTAATTAAAACTTCCTTTAATTGCTCTTTGGCGTCAGCTGCCGAAGTATTGCTTAGGCTTTCCAGTTGCTTTACTTGCTTAGCGTGTAAGGCATCCAATTCCGATTGTTTCTTTTCAGAAACTTCCAATTGACGCTCTAGATTTTGTCGAATGCTGTCAATTTTCTGATCTCTTTTATTAACCTCTGCAAGCTTTTGATTCAAGGTGTTTTCTTTCTGTTTCACACGACCTTCCGCTTCCCCAATTTTTCTATCCTTTTCTAAAACGGCTTTCTCATGCTCGGCTTTTAGTTGTAAAAACTTCTCCTTGGCTTGTATGAGTTTTTCCTTTTTAATTCGCTCTCCTTCGCCTTCTGCTTCAGCGATTATTCGAGCGCGATCCGCATCGATTCCTTTTTTCAGGAACAAATAGGCTGCTCCGGCACCTCCCATTAAAGCAGCTATTCCTATGATTATTGTTAATGTCATTATTTATTTTTTTTAGTCATAAAAAACCCGCACAAACCGAAGCATTGTAACCTCCTGAAAAGCTAAAATTTGGGGCTATCATGGCAACTCGGACGTCCAGTGTCTTCTGCCGCAAGCGACAAAAAATCTTCCGATTAAAATCGGAATAAACAGGCCTGCCCTTATTACCGCTAAGATTTGCCCCAGCGATGTAAATGTTCAGGTTACAAAACCATTATGGTCTGTGCGGGAATATTTTAAAAGAACAATTATTTCAGTGTCAATGCCTCATCTAATCGACTAGTAATTGCCGTCAATTGATCAATCAATTGATCATTCTGCAGTTCCTCTTTTCCGTGGCCTTTCTCCATCGTTAACTCAAGAGCTAACATAGCGATCAAATCTAATTTGTCCTTAACGGCAAAACTTGACTCTAGGGCCTTAATACGATCATTTATATAGGCCGCAGCCTTTCTAACCTCTTCTTCTTCCTCGTGGGCTACCGAAAGAGGGTAAACTCTATTTGCAATCGTAACTTTTATTGAGAGTTCACTCATTATCTAGTCGTTCAACTTAGCTATACACTTATCTATTTCCCGCACCATTTGGCTGATTTTGCGCTTCGTCTCGGTGACATTATCTCCTTCACCTCTGATTGCAGACGCCATCCTCAGCACTTTATTCTCATCCTTCAACTTATTGTACTCTTCATTAAGCAGACTTGATTTATCCCTTAATTTTTGATTTTCCGCTTCAAGCGATTCCAATTTTGCTCGAGTAGATCGAATGGCTTGAATTAATGCATCCGCCTTTTTACCAAGAGTTTCAACTGATTCGCTTAAGTCTTTCACTTACAATAATTTACAGAAAGAAAGCTTCTTTAAAAAGAAGCAGCCCAAATATTTGTAAAATTTATGACCTGAATGTTTAAAAGCTTAAAAATGTTTCATCACAACCGAGGTTGAGCAAAGTTATTTTCGCGCTTCTGATAAAAATTATGCCCATACTCCTTTCAATTGTTCGATTCACCTTGTTTGTGTTTTTAATTATCACTCCGATGGAATGCCTGTTTGCGCAGCACCAAGATTTCAAGGTTTCAAACCCTTTGGAGATAAGCCCTACACTTTCAGGAAACTTTGGGGAATTAAGACCAAATCATTTTCATAGCGGCCTAGACTTAAAAACGGCATCGCGCGAAGGTTTGAATGTATTAGCGGCAGCAGACGGACACATCAGTCGTATAAAAATTTCACCTTACGGATATGGCAAAGTGGTTTATATCGATCATCCCGAAGGTTACACTACTGTATATGGGCATTTGCAAATGTTGAATGATAGCATTGCGCGCTATGTTAGAAGAATCCAATACGAACAAAAGTCGTTTGAAATAGAGGTGTTTCCAGGCAGCGGTGATTTGCCCGTTCAGCGTGGTGATGTCATCGCATATTCAGGAAACACAGGCGGTTCAGGTGGACCTCATCTTCACTTTGAAGTTCGGGAAAGCGGATCAGAAGTGCCTCGCAATCCGCTAGAATTTGGTTTTCCAATTGCCGACACCAAACGACCTGTGGTGCAATCGATAGCCATTGCCCCTTTGCAACCTAATACTAAAGTGGATGGCCAAATGTCCGCAAAACACTATCGTGTTGATGGTTATAATTCCATCTCAGCCAATCAGCCGGTTAAAGTAAATGGCGCATTCGGCATTGAGGTAAGCGGTTACGATCAACAAGATGGCGCTAGCAATCAAAACGGCATCTACTCTATTGTCGGATTGATTGATGGTATCGAGTTTGCACGTTTTAAAGCGGATAGTATTCCTTTTGATCAAAGTCGATACTTAAATGCTTTGATTGATTATGCCTATTACTATCAAAATAAATCAAGGTTTATTCGTCTATATCGGCTGCCCGGGAATGGGTTAGAAAATGTAACCTTTTTGAGTCAAGGCAGTCTCAATCCCATCGATGGCACTCACAAAATCAAGATTATATGCAGTGACTTTTCTGGAAACAAGTCAGAAGTGAACTTTGAAATAGCTTATGAATCAATCGCTCCCTTACCCCAGCCTAGAGGCGATTATATCAAATGGGATGTCAATTATTATTATGAAAGTGAACGAGTCCAATTGTTCGTTCCATCGGGAACACTTTATCAAGATGAGTTAGTTGAATTGACAGAAGATGAAGGAAGACTAAACTTTATGAAACCTCAAATACCGCTTCAGGCGCCCTTTGTCATAAAAATGAAAAGTACCACACCTAAAAAAGGTGAACTGATTGGGCAAGTTAATTCGGCTGGAAATCCGTTCCGAGTTTTAGCAACAAAACGAAATGGGGAATGGCTAGAAGCTGAATCAAAATCCTTTGGAAGCTTTGCTGTGGTTTATGATCAAACACCACCGGTAATTAAAAGTGTGAATTTTGTGAGTGGCCGAACCATAACGCAGCAACAAGTTAGTTTTGAAATAAAAGACAATTTGAGCGGCATCTCCTCGTTTAAGGTTCAAATTGATGGAAAATGGATTTTAGCCGAATACGAACCAAAGCTTAGCAAACTGTTTTTTTACAGCTCTGAGCTGCCTACTTCAGCTGAAAAACAACAATTAAACATAGAAATCTCAGATATGGCAGGAAATGTTGCCACTTTTGAAGGAAGTTTTTATAACCCATGATGAAAATTTGTATTCCTTTTTCGAAATTCATTCTCTTGATTTCGCTTTTTTGCTCTTCATCCATTTTTGCTCAAAAAAATAGTGATGGCCTCATCCAATTATCTGGTGTTGTCGTTTCTGGAGATAGCCTTACCCCTGTTCCATTCACAAGCGTGTTAATCAAAGGCAGCAACAGAGGAACCGTTGCCGATTATTACGGTTTCTTTTCTCTTGTGGTTCGAAGGTCTGACACTATTCTTTTCAGCAGTGTAGGCTATGCTAAATCCGAAGTTTTTATTGAGGACTCCCTTTCCGACTCGCGTTATTCGATGATTCAAATGCTTCAACGCGACACAGCCACTTTACCTGAACAACTGGTTTATCCATGGCCCAGTAAAGAGCAGTTTAGAGATGCCTTTTTGGCTTTAAACGCACCAACCGATGATCACGACCGCGCATTCGAAAACTTAACGAGGGAGGATGTCCGTTTGGCCATACAGGGTGTTCCAATGAGTGCGCAAGCCAATTCCGCTTTGGCCATTCAACGCGAATACACTCGACTGTATCAAATGGGTCAATTGCCTCAAGTGAGCCTGTTGAATCCTGTAGCTTGGGCTCAATTTATTGACGCTTGGAAACGAGGTGATTTTAAATCAAAGAAATAAGCAGGATTCAATTTGAGGTTAGTCCCACATATTTGCTTCCTATTTTTTTCACTGTTCGTTAGTGGAGAATTATTTGCCCAGACTACCATCAAAGGGCGCATAACGGGTGAAAATGGCAATGGAGTTATTGCGGCTACGGTAGGAACTTCTGATGGAAAACATGGAACATCAACCGATGAAGCAGGCGATTATTCCTTTGTCATTCCATCAACTAATAATGTCACGCTCGTTGCGCGTCATGTCTCTTTTATTGATCAAAGAAAAGTGCTGACCGGATCGGAAGGGGCGATTGTAGAATGGAGTCCTATGCTCGAATCAAACGCCATCAGCGGTGACACGTTTACTTATCAAGAAGAGCGATTGCGCGAATCACCCATGACCTTGATTGAAGTTGGCGATTTCCGCCTAAATCCTTCGGCAACGGGTAGTGTTGAGGCTTTACTGCCAAGCCGAGCTTTAGGTGTGGCCACTAACAATGAATTGAGTTCTCAATATTCTGTACGTGGGGGAAACTATGACGAAAACCTCATTTACGTCAATGATGTATTGGTTTACCGACCTTTTTTAGTGCGCAGCGGTCAACAAGAAGGTTTAAGCTTCATCAACGGTGATTTGGTTTCGAACATAGCCTTTTCTTCAGGCGGTTTCGAAGCAAAATATGGAGACAAAATGTCGAGCGTTTTGGATATTACTTACAAGAAACCGCGCAAATTCGCTGGCTCTGTTTCCGCAGGATTATTGGGCGCAAACGTTCATCTCGAAAACTCATCGGACAATCGAAGGTTTACTCAGCTTCACGGCTTTCGGTATTATTCGAATCAATATCTGCTGTCGAGCACAGATGTTCAGGGCGATTATCGCCCATACTTCATTGACTATCAAACTTATCTCACGTACGCAGTCAACACAGAGTGGGAATTTTCCTTCTTAGGAAACTACGCTCAAAACAAATATCAATTCCAACCTAAGAGCCAACAGGCCTCGTTTGGAACAATTAGCAGCGCCATTGGGTTAAATGCCTATTTCCAAGGTCAAGAAGTGGACGACTATAAAACTGGTTTTGGTGCTTTTACCACAACGTGGACACCCCGTCACGACCTACAAGTCAAATGGATCACTTCAGCATTCAAAACACGGGAGAGTGAAACATTTGACATCGAAGCCGCCTATCGACTTTCTGAGTTAGAGACCGACTTGAGCAAGGAATCCTTTGGCGATGAGGCTTACATTATTGGAACAGGATCTTATCTGGACCACGCCCGCAATTATTTAGATGCAGAAGTACTGGCTACAGAAATCCAGGGTGAATTTTCCCCGAATCAACACTCGTGGTTATGGGGACTACGTTATCAACGCGATGACATTGAAGATGAGTTGCGCGAATGGAGTCTAGTCGATTCCGTTGGATTCTCCGTTCCATATGATGGAGAAGAAGTCAATTTATTTGAAACCATTCGCTCGTTTAATCGCATCGCTAGCAACCGCGTAATGGGTTATGTGCAGCGCAACTGGACCTTTGACTTAGACACAAACAAGCTTTATGTTACTGTCGGTGGTCGATTCAATTATTGGGATTTGAACAACCAAACCACCTGGAGTCCAAGGGTACAAGTAGCCTTCAAACCGAATTGGTTTACCAACAAGACACGCAACGATACTAACTTTCGACAACGAAGGGATTGGCTGTTCCGAGCGAGTTGGGGCTATTACCACCAACCACCTTTCTATAGAGAATTGCGCGATTTATACGGCAAAGTCAATCCCTCCGTTCGGGCACAAACTTCCATCCATTATGTTGTCGGTGTCGATCATAACTTCACCATCTTAACCCGCCCATTCAAATTCGTTGGCGAAGCCTATTACAAACAATTGAAAGACATTGTTCCTTACGAATTGGATAACGTGCGCATTCGATATTATGCCGATAATAGTGCCAGTGGTTATGCGCGCGGTATCGACCTTAAACTCAATGGTGATTTCATCAAGGGCATTGAGTCATGGGCAAGCATCAGCGTAATGCAAACGGCTGAAGACATAAAGAACGATCAATACACCCTTTACACTGCCCTATTCACCGATACGATAGTTCAAACTCCGGTGCGTTATGAGCAAACCATCGATAGCGGCATCATCTATCCGGGTTACATACCTCGACCAACCGATCAACGGGTAAATTTTGCCCTGACATTTCAAGATTATTTACCGCGTTATGAATTCATTCAAATGCACCTCAGCTTGATTTTTGGAACCGGTTTACCAACTGGACCTCCTAGCTATACGAGGTATAAAGATGTCTTTCGTATGCCACCATATCGCAGGGTCGATATTGGATTTACAGCTCGATTGAAGGAAGAAGGAGCCGATTCGAAGTTTCCTATTTTCAAACCGATTAGTTCGGCATGGTTTAGCCTGGAAGTATTCAACCTACTTGCCGTCAACAATACCATAAGCTACCTTTGGATAAAGGATGCACGAAATGTGGAATATGGCGTTCCTAATTACCTCACGGGCAGACGAGTGAACGCCAAATTAATCGTCAAATTCTAATGCGAAACTGGGTTTTAATCTTGCTAGTTTTCACCCTTTCTTCCTGCGAGAAGGACGAAGCAATTGATACTAAAACAGATCCGGCCACACTTGCGCATTACCTATCCGAATACCATGCCGATAAGACTTCAAATAAGGTATGGCTACACGCTGGAAATCACCCTTCATTTGAACGCGAAACAGACGAGCGACCAATTCATATTCGATTGTTTGCACCGGAGCGAGCAACGGAATTTACATGCTTTCTCAACGACTCCATTCAATTTCGCGATAGCCTAAGACTTTATCGAAAGATAAGTGCTGAATTTCAGATGGAACGCGAAGGACTCTTTGGTCTTTTTGCCATAAAAGAAAGTCGCAGCGAGCTCAATCGTTATGCTCGGGTCAGTTACGTTTTGGGCGATTCGCTTTACTTATCAGAACCAATATTGATTCGAGCCAAGGCCATTTCTACGGACACAAAAAACACAGCCGATTTAAGGATAGAGGTAACATCTGGCGGACGTGCCTTCATGAATTGGACTGCCAGCGATGTAGCACAAGCCAACAACTTGGTTATGATTACCGATCGAACGGGATTGGTCTTTTGTGCGGCACAAACTAAAAACGATGAATTCCTTTTTTACAATTTGCGCAACGTGAACCGAAACTTTACCCCTGACCTTTTCGATCCTCGATTGGTTCATGGCGAAACTTATGGATTACGCATTTACTCCACTGACAATAGCGGATGGATGCGGAATTTCCGCTCGGTTGTTTTTCGGGCAGATAGTTTAAACATCCAATCATTTGATTAAGCAATGCGCACTTTTACCGGCCGATGAAAAAAGCATTTGACACACGCGATTTGGGCAGAATGTCCTATGAAGAAGCGCTAAGCATCCAAGAATTTTATTTCAATGGAATGTTGGAGCAAAAGCGAAAAGCAGAACAGGTTCAAAACAGCGTTTTTCTGCTCGTTGAACACAACCCCGTTTATACCTTAGGCAAATCAGGTGACCCAGAAAACTTGGTTAACGATCCAAAAAGCGTTGGTGCCGAATTTTTTAGAACCAGCCGAGGTGGTGACATCACCTATCACGGTCCTGGCCAAATTGTGGGTTACCCCATATTCGATTTAGAGCAATTTGGAATAGGTGTCGGAAAATACATCTGGAGCATTGAAGAGGCTATTATCGATGTGATCAAGCCTTATGGTCTGGAGGGAGAAAGGCTTTCAGATGCAAGCGGAGTTTGGCTTGACGTAGGCAAGCCAAGTGTGCGAAAAATTTGCGCCATTGGTGTCAAGGCAAGTCGATATGTAACCATGCACGGATTTGCTTTCAATGTGAACACAGATCTCGGATTTTTCAATCACATCATTCCTTGCGGCATTCAAGACAAAGGCGTTACGTCCATGGAAAATGAACTCGGGCGCCCGATGGATATGGAAAACATAAAGGCCTCCGTAGTGGAAGCCTTTACACATCATTTTCGCCTTGAAGAAGCCGTCAAATAAGGACTTATTTTAATAAGCCCTTTATTTTTTTCTTCGCTTCCTCTTCTGCTTTTTTCTTTTCTGCATCGGCCTTAGCTTTTGCTTCCGCCTCTAGTCTTTTCTTTTCTGCATCGGCTTTAGCTTTTGCATCGGCTTCGGCTTTCTTCGCTGCATCTGTAGCTTGTTGCTTCGCCTTATCTGCCTCGGCTTTAGCTCGGGCTTCGGCTTCGGTCTTGGCCTTATCAGCTTCTGCTCTAGCTTGACCCTCAAGCTCATCTTTCTTTTTGTTCAATTCATTCATCGCCTTACCTTTCAAATCATCAACTGCACTGCCCGCAGTAGTTCCAGCCATGCGAGGCGTAACCTTCGGATCTTCACTCGTTCCTGTGATGTCTAAATCAACTTTAACTCGCTCTGGTAAAGCCGCATTCACTCCAGTGGCGCCACTCACCTTCGACAGTAAACCCGACACCACTTGTGTTGCCGCGCCTCCCATAAGTTTGGTTGGAATATCAAGTTTGAGTACATAATCTAAGGTGCCGTCAAATCCATGTGAACCACTAAAATTGGCAGGAATTTCTCTTACAATCTCATAATCCACCGGATCAACATTGACGCGTCCATCTTCAAATTTGAATGATACGTTCACATCGTTGAGGGTCATGTTCTTAATTCCATCGTATTTGACCGCCTCTGCCGCCTTCGCCAAAACCTTAGGTTCTTTCAAGGAAACATTATGGGTTTTCAGCTTTCCTCTTCCATCTAGGCTGTTAAGCACTGGCTCCATTGCCTGATCCAATTTGCCCGCCATGGTCAATTGAGACGAAAATGCACCCGTGGCATTTTCCATGATTGGTGCCATTTTCTGAGCAATTTCCAAGTATTTGTAGGTTTCTGGAATGTCCCATTGTGAAATCACCATATCAACATCAAAGTCCGGTGAAACGGGGTTAACCGTTGCGTAATCTCCACTAAGAATGAGCGAGCCTTTGAGCATATTCATAGTCAACTGCTTCATGCTTAGCTTTTGATCTTTCATATCAACCTGACCGGTCACATTCGTAATGTTGAGGTTGTCATAAAGCAATTTCTCAATGCCAATGTTCAATCCGAAATTAAATCCAGCGGGAACTTCGGCAACGCCTGAGCTACCCTCAGTTTCCTCAGAATCTGAGCTGGTTTCACTCCCATCGTCTTCCATAAACTCGTTGATGTTCATGTATTTCGAACGCATAGTAAAATCGCCTTCAAGCGGTTTGTCGGCTACATACCACTCCACAATGTTATCTACATGACCAACAAGCGAAATGTCGGACTCTCCAACCATCATTTTAAACTCAGTCAACTTGGCTGTGGAAGGCGTAAAAGACAGGCTACATACTTCGATCAAAGTCGCGTAAGGCATGGTAGGGTCTTTATAATCAAAGGCTTGAAGCACCAACATGCCCGCTGCATTAAAGTCTTCGTAACGCTCTTGATCGATGGCGCTTTGATTTCCTTTTAACTGGATATCGCTAATAATTCGTCCCGTAATGCTTTGACCTTCTTCTAAAGGAACAACATCAGCTATGGAAGCCATATCAAGGTTCATTTTAATATCTGCATCGATGTAGGGATCGGATATAGGCGTTCGCATATGCAGAATCATATCGATTGGATTGTTGGCCAATTCAACATGGAATTTATTAAGATCAACGATGGTCTTATCATCCGTTCCACCTGGGTTTTGGACGTGTAGGTCAATCGCAATGTTCTCAGCTGACTTTGGTAAGTCGGGATATTGAAAGCGTGCTTTATCTACATTTAGGTCGATGGCAAAAGCTGGTAAATTATCGCCTATCATACGGCCTTTGGCCATACCACTCAATGCAAGATTGCCATCCGTTTCAATGTCTTCAAAATCGGTCATGTAAATAACCGGAACCATAGACAGCAAACTCTTGAACGTAGTTTCCTGTGTTTTAAAGGTGATGTCCAAATCCATTGGGCTACCTTCTTCGTCTGGCATGGCCAACCATCCGTCAAAGCCCAAATGAAGGGCATTGAGCTTGACATAGTTTTCGACAAACTCAAACTTCATATTTGGCATGTTCATGTTCATGTCAAATTTCATATCGAGCTTGGTTCGGTTTAAATAAGGAACTCCATCCATTTTGAATGTGACGGCATCAGCATTCGTTTTAGTTTTAAGTAGAAAATCGTCCTGTGTAAAATCACCGCTTCCTTCGTGTGTAAAATTCACCAAATGCGCATACATCCCGCCTGCTCTATCATCGTAAATGATATTGGCGTTCCTCAAATAATATTCGCTCAGTCCGACACTAAAACCTGCTTCATCACCAGCCGCCTCTACAGGGGCTTCCGCTTCATCACTGGGTTTCGTAATGTCATAATTTGCCGTTCCATCTGCCATCACTATAACATGAAGATTAGGACTCAACAGACCAATGGTGTTGATCTGTATGGTGCCTCCATTGATGACACTCATTAAATCGAGGCTCAATTTTAAAGCCTTAATATCAGCCAATTTCACCCCTTGAAACACACCTTGACCCGTAACCTTTATGTCATCCACCGTAAGGGTGAAATCAGGGAAACTTTCAAAGAGGGTTAAACCAATATCCCCAAATTCAACCGTTGCATTCAAATTGTTGTTCGCCTCTTCTTCAACTAGGGCAAAAATGTCGTCCTTAAAAACAATGGGGAGCACAATGGCGGCTGAAATGAGTAATACAAAAAAGACTAAAAGTCCGATGAGAATTTTCTTAATCATAGCGTAGCAGAATTTGGCGCCAAACGTACATAGATAATAGGAATTGAAAGGTTTGATAGAAAGATTTAACGAGGCTCAATTTGACGATAACCTTCGATTCGTTTCTTAGACCCAATTTACCCGAACATGCTTTTCAGCTTTGATAGATTTGTTCTGGAAACAACCAGTAAAACTCGACACAATGAAAGTCATAGAAACTGAACGCCTCCTCATCCGACCCTTTGAGGAAAAGGATATTGAAGCCTCGTATATAACGAATCTAGATGCTGAAGTTTCTCGCTACACTGGCGATGGTGGTGTAGTTACGCGCAAAGAAATGGAGCGTAGAATCAAGGAGCATGTTTTTGGTGACTACACAAAATACGGATATGGACGAATGGCAGTTGAATGGAAAGACGACCGCAACTTCATTGGCTTTTGCGGTCTCAAATACCTTCCTGAATTGGATGAAATTGATTTAGGCTATCGCTTTATGCAGCAACATTGGGGAAAGGGAATTGCTACCGAAGCGGGAAAAGCCATCCTGGATTTTGGATTTTCCGATTTAAACTTAAAACGAATTATTGCGCTGGTGCTTCCTGAAAACCACGGATCTATCCGAGTTTTGGATAAACTGGGATTCACGTTTGAAAAAGAAATCGTTGAAGACGGACAACTGGAACGTCAATTTGTGAAACGGCATAATTAAACACAAAAAAAGCCCTGGCATGGCCAGAGCTTTTCATTTATTGATTCGAGTGAATTTATGCCGTTAATGCAGCCTTAAGCGACTTAAGCTTTGTCTCTAACTCATGTAGATCTTTCGATGTAATCGATTCAACGGTTGAAAAACCAGCGTAAAACATCATTATATCTTCCACTTGTTTGATTACGGCTGGCGATAGCTCCGTTTCGATTTCACCCAAGACATTCATCAAATTAGATGCATGCATCTTTTGATCGTATATACCTTGATAAAGTGGCTTATTCTCTTCGTTAAGCGGTGCATCTTTAATAATGGACGTTGCGATCAATTGCGTTTCTACCCAACTACCAACAAAAATTTCAGTTGCGTTTACAAATCGCTCATTCCCGACCATGTATTCATCCATCGCCTTGAAGGCTTCATCCATCATACGCACAAATTTCTCTTCGCTTGAAGTATTCTCTTCAAAGTTTGCGCTGATCGTTTGATCAAAAACATCTCCAGCTCCAAGACTCTGAGCAAGATCGCGACACGTTTGATAATAATCTAAGGTCTTCTGGTTTTCATGCTCATAAGCCATAAAACCCATGTCAGTCATATAAATACCATAGCCATAAGCCTTTGCAGACGTTGTACTGAGTTTTTTACTGTCTTCTGTTGGAGTTAATCCTACTCCATCCATTGCAATGCTCACCCCTGAAATCAGATGGAAGGTTTCCAGCGGACTTGGAAGATTGGCTATCATGGTGTGGAACTTGAAATCGGCTAAATCATCGATAGGTTCAGCGACCTCTTCTGCAACTTCAGTACTGTCATTATGAGTCGAGTCTGCGTGTTCAGAACCTCCACATGACCAAAGGAATAACGATAGAGCAACAATAGAAAGGTGTTTCATTTTCATGGTTAGAATGGCTTTGAGAGCAAATATAATCGCATTCAAATGTTATCAAAACAAAACTGCGGTTGTGTGATATTTAATTGTCGTCAACAACGACAAGAACCGTTCATCATATAATTTACCCAAATGACTAATTTTTTTTGGTCGTGTAGAATATGCGTATTACTCTTGCACTCAAATTACCCAAACGGGTAAAAATGACAACAGAAGAAAAAATACTTTGCGCGGCTGAATCTGAAATGCTCGAACGAGGCTATGAGGGTGCTCGCATGCGCGGAATTGCTGAAAAGGCCGAGATAAACAAAGGCCTATTACACTATTACTTTAAGAGTAAAGAAGCCCTTTTATCCCAAGTTTTTGAACGCACGTTTAAAGACATTTTTCAAACATTGAATGACGTTTTTGAATCGAATCGACCGCTGTATGAGAAAATCGAATTGGCTGTTTTTGCTTATTCTGACTTCATATGCAAACGCCCAAAACTTCCCTTTTTCATCATTTCAGAGATGAACCGAAATGCGAAAAAACATCTGCAGCGTATGCACAAGGCAAACGCAAAACCGCCATTTGGAAGGTTGGTTCAAGAAATCGAAGCAGGAAAAATATCAGGACTTGTAAGACAAGATTACAATTCGAAACACTTTGTGCTAAACATGATGAGCCTCGTGTTGTTTCCCTTGATTGCGAAACCCATGGTTATGTTCATGAATGACTTAAACGAAACTCAATTTAAGGAGCTTCTTCAGAATAGAAAACAAGAAATCGCGCGAGCGCTAATAACCCAAATAAAGCCAATCAACTGATGGACTACATTAAACGCAGATGGGCCGTTGTGGCCGCCATACTCATTATCGCCTTGGGAATTTTCCTAAAGAATACGCTGGCTGGAATGAAGGAACCACCCAAAGAAGATCCGCCCAAAAGTGCTATTGCACCGGTTAAAATTTCCATAGTGGAAAACACCGCGCAATATGCGAGCATTCCATTTAACGGGCGATTGATGTCACAACAAAAGATTGATGTGTTTTCGGAAGTAAACGGACGCCTATTGCCCGGCACAAAACCCTTTAAGGATGGAACAGCCTTCAAAAAGGGCGATGTTTTATTGCGCATGGATGACTCAGATGCGAAATACAATTTGATATCAAATCGCAGCAATTTCCAAAGCATATTGACCAGCCTCCTACCCGACCTGAAAATCGACTATTCGGACGGCTTTGATAAATGGGAAAGCTACTTAGCCGCATTCGATGCATCAAAACCAATGGCCGATTTACCGGAAGTGACGAACGAAAAGGAAAAGAATTTCTTAGTGGCGAAAAAGGTTTACAATCAGTTTTATGCCATTAAAAGTCAAGAAGCTCAGGTTCAAAAATTCACCATTGTCGCGCCATTTGACGGCATCGTAAGCGAGGCAAACATCAACGCCAACACGATAATCCGTCCCGGTCAGCGATTGGGCGTTTTTGTTGATCCGATCAACTATGAATTGGAAGCTGGAATCAGCATTGCTGATATAAGTAAAGTGGCTGTGGGTAATAAAGCGAAGCTTTTCTCCAGCGAATTGAACGGCAGCTGGCAAGGCACTGTCACTCGAATGAGTGAGATTGTTGATGCAAACACGCAAAGTGTGAAAGTCTATATCAATGTTAGCGGGAGCAAACTATATGAAGGTGTTTACTTAAATGGAGTCATTGAAGGACTCGCACTGGACACAGCCGCATCCATTCCGCGCTATTTGGTGGTGAATGGCGATCAAGTTTTTGTGGAAGAAAACAAGGTGCTAAAGCTTCAAAATGTGGACATCATCCATGAAAGTCAAGACCTAATGATAGTCAAAGGCTTAGCGAACGGAACTAAGCTCATCAATCAGGTTGTTCCCGGTGCATTCGAAGGATTGGAAGTAGAAATAGTTGAATAAGGAAGCATGCAAAGCATTGTAAAATACTTCATTAAATACGGGATTTCGGGCAACGTCATCCTCGCCTTGGTACTCATTTTCGGATTTTTTGGACTGACCAGCCTTAGGCGAACGTTTTTCCCTGAAATTCCAAGCCGAATCATCAGCATTCAGGCGGTTTATCCTGGCGCTTCGCCTCAGGAAATTGAAGAATCGGTCGTCCTAAAGATTGAAGATAACCTCAAAGGTACTACGGGCATCGAGCGCATCACTTCTGTTTCGAATGAAAACCTAGCAACCGTAACGGTTGAGATTAAGCAAAATGCTGAAATCGATTTGGTTTTGCAAGATGTGAAAAACGCAGTCGATCGAATCACGTCCTTCCCCACCGGACTTGAATCATTGGACGTTTATAAACGTGAAGCACTCAGCAGGGCCATGAGTTTCGCCATCCATGGCGATGTTGATTTGCACACGTTAAAAGCTGCTGCGCGGGCGGTTGAGCGCGACTTGCTCGCCATTGAAGGCATATCAAAAGTGGCGCTCAGTGGATTTCCAGATGAAGAAATTGTCATCAGCATCAAGGAAGATCAGCTTGCCTCCTATGGACTCAGTTTTCAGCAAGTAGTGACCGCCATTGCTGGAAATAACGTTGAAATAACCGGTGGAACCGTCATTGGCGAGAACGAAGAATTAAAGATCCGATCTTCTCCGAAGGCCTACTACGCCAAGGACATGGCGCATATTGTTATCAAAGCAAATCCAAACGGAAGTGTGGTTCACTTGGAAGACGTGGCGAACGTGGAAGATCGATGGGCCGAAGTGCCAAACATGAACTTCTACAACGGAAGACGCTCTGTAACCATTGACGTCAGCAACACCAACGATGAAGACTTACTCTTCATTGCGGATGAACTGAAAAAATACATCGCTGCCTTCAATGCAGAAAACACCATCATTCAAGCGAATATTACGCAAGACGCCTCGACAACAGTCGTTCAGCGTATTGACTTATTGGTAAATAACGGCATCTTAGGATTCTTCTTAGTATTCGCATTTCTTGCGCTATTTCTTCACTTCCGCTTGGCATTTTGGGTGGCCCTTGCCATTCCGTTGTGTTTTGCCGGAGCCTTTATCTTGTCCCCGTTTTTTGGTATCACCATCAATGTCATTTCTCTTTTTGGAATGATTACCGTGATTGGAATATTGGTCGATGATGGCGTTGTTATTAGTGAAAACATTTATAGGCGCTATGAACTGGGCGAAGACCGAATTTCTGCGGCTGTCAATGGAACTATGGAAGTGCTTCCAGCGGTATTTTCGGCCATTGCCACCACGATTGTAGCCTTCAGCACCTTCTTTTTCATAGAAGGAACGCTTGGAGATTTCTTCTCGCAAATGGCCTTCATCGTTATTGCAACGCTCATTTTCTCCTTGATTGAAGGTGTTTTCATCCTTCCAGCGCACATCGCGCATTCCAAAGCCCTAGATCGCGAAGCCAAACCGAGTAAACTCACTATTTATTCTTCCAAAGTCTTGGATTGGATGAAAAACAAGCTTTACGCACCTGTGCTCGACTTCTTTTTAGAAAAGCGCCTTTTCGCTTTAGCCATTCCTATTGCATTGCTGGCCATAACATTTGGCGCCATTGAAGGCGGCATCATCAGAACCACCTTTTTCCCCTTCATCGAAGGAGAGGAAATTGTTGTCACCTTAAAAATGCCTTCTGGAACGCCAGAGGAAATCACCCTCGACCGACTAAATCAAGTTGAAAAAGCAGTGTGGCAAACGAGTTCCAACATCAAGCCGACTCGGACTGATTCGCTTGAAGTGGTGCTTTCGGTGGATAAGCGCCTCGGACCTGGAAAAACGAGCGAGGGCGTTTTAAAAATCAAATTACTCGACAATGAAGCGCGTCAGATGCCGGTGTTGGAAATCAGCAATTTGATTCGACAAAACACGGGCGATTTATTGGGTGTGGAAGAGTTTTCATTCGGAACTGGAACACCTTTCGGAAAACCCGTTTCCATTGCGCTGAAAGGCGTTGATCAGGACGAAGTCCGCGCGGTTGTTGACAAACTGAAAGCCAAGCTTAGCAGCCTAAGCGACCTGAAAGACGTGAACGATGACGACCTCGAAGGACTTCGAGAGATTCGCGTTCAGCTCAAGGAAAAAGCCTACGTTCTAGGTTTGACAGAAATACAAGTCATGACGCAAATCCGGCAAGGCTACTTTGGAGGTGAGATTCAGCGCTTGCAACGCGGTTTGGACGAGGTTAAAGTCTGGGTTCGTTACGAAGAAGGCGAACGCGCCAGCCAAAGCAGCTTGGGCGAAATGAAAATCAGAACCTTAACTGGTCAGAGCTATTTGTTGAAGGACATTGCAACGTTTGAAACCGATCGTGGCGTAGTTAGCATTAACCACAGCGATGGTGAGCGCCAGATTCTTGTGACGGCCGATATTGCCAATTCAGGTGTGTCGGTGACCGATATCCTTGGAAACATTGGCGATGAGATTTTACCTAAAATATTGGTCGATCATCCGAGTATCAAATTCTCCTTCGAAGGACAGCAGCGCGAGCAATTGAAAACCATGCGTTCGATGAAGGTGGTTGGCCCGGTGGTATTGCTGCTCATGTTGGCCATTATCATTCTCACTTTCCGATCCTTCTCTCAAACCTTTGCCGTGCTTTGTCTGATTCCATTCAGCTTTATTGGTGTGGCTTGGGGACATTGGATTCACGGTTTGCAATTGAGCTTATTCAGCTATTTGGGCATGATCGCTTTGATCGGCATTATTGTCAACGATGCGCTCGTTTTTGTCAGCGCCTACAACATCAACATTAAATCGGGCATGTCGGTCAATGAGGCCATTCGCGAGGCGGCTCATTCGCGCTTCCGCCCTATTCTGCTGACTTCCCTAACGACTATGGCTGGCCTTGGACCGCTCATTGCAGAAACCAGCATGCAAGCGCAGTTTTTGATCCCAATGGCTGCCACTATAGCCTACGGATTGGGTGTTGCGACTATGGCCGTGCTCATTTTATTGCCCGTTATTTTACTGATGATCAACCGTTCGAAACGACAATTTGATTGGTTTTGGAATGGAAAACATCCATTGCCAAAAGAAGTTGAACCTGCTTATAAAGAAATGAAATATGAAGACTAGCACTTCACTTACGCTCGCCTTAATGCTTCTTTCGAGCTGGAGCATGGGTCAGACCATCATTAGCCTGGATGAGGCTTTTAACAAGGCCTTGGCCAACAATTTCGATATTCAAATTTTGGATAGCCGAGCCGTCATAGCCGAAAACAGCGCCACGATCGGAAATGCCGGTCTTTTGCCCAGCGTTTCCGCTAACGCTTCGGCTGGAATCAATGTGAACAACACGCAATTGGAGTTTGCGGGTAACATTCCGCCAACGAATGTCGATAACGCCCAAAGCACGAATACAAACGCGGGAATCACGGCCAACTACGTTTTATTTAATGGACTGAGCGGAAAACGCACTTATGAAAAGCTCAAGCTGAACAAAGAGGTTGTTGATGCGCAATCGCAAGTGGCGATAGAAGCCACCATGCTACAAGTTGCCAATGCCTACTACGTGTTGGGTCGCGCCATTGATCAAGAGCGCATAGCGACTGAAAACGTAAGTGTTTCCAAAAAACGCTATGACAGAGCTTTGATTGCAAATGAATTGGGTACGGCTTTGCGGACAGAATTATTGGCCGCGCGCGTGGACATCACTTCCGATAGTTCGGCCTTGCTGACGGCTCAATTGCAGCGATCGAATGCCGTTCGAAAACTGTCGCGGTTGATCAATGAAGAATTGCCGATGGATGTCAATACAGAAATCATGGATTTAGATGTACAGACGTGGACGCTAAACGAATTGGCCGCCACAGCAAAAGCCAATAACTCAACGTTGAAAAACGCCCAGTTGCAAATTGAATTGGCTAAAAAAGACGAACAACTCTCCTGGGCTTCGGCCTTTCCGCAATTGGTGGTGAACGGAGGATACAGTTACGCGCAAAGTCAAAGCGAAGCGGGCATTGTCTTGAGCAACACATCTGCCGGTTGGAACGGATCGGTAGCCCTGTCTTATCCCCTATTTAACGGCTTTCGCAACAACATCAATCGGCAAAACCAAAAGGTGAACATGGAAATCCGCGCCTTGGAACAGCAAAACCAAGAGCTGCAGTTGATGACAGACCTCGGCAATGCCTTTGCCAGCTACCAACAAAGCATTACGCTAGCGCGCTTTGAAGAAAAGAACATCGAAGCGGCTGAATTGAACTTGCAACGCACGGAAGAATTGTATAAAGGCGGACAAGTGAGCAGCACCCAGTTTCGCGAAGCGCAGGTGGCTTACATTGGATCGCAAATTCGCATCAGCAACGCCAAAATTTCGGTGAAGTTGAACGAGTTGGAATTGATGCGCTTGACGGGACAGATTCTGGCAAACTAGTCCTACGCAGCGATGGTGCGCGTAAGGCACAATTTTATTTGGATTCATTAGTTTTAAACCGT
Organism: uncultured Flavobacteriales bacterium; assembly: GCA_943788145.1. Taxonomy (GTDB): domain Bacteria; phylum Bacteroidota; class Bacteroidia; order Flavobacteriales_G; family Salibacteraceae; genus SHAN690. The sequence goes on along the minus strand of CALSPD010000023.1, from coordinate 9,637 downwards.
GAAAAAAATTCGGTTTATGAAACAATGCTCGACTTTGATGTGGATGGTAATCGCGGTTTGCCTTAGCTCGCTTTCTTCTTGTAAAAAGACTTCCGAAGGTTCCATTGTAGGAAACTGGGAAGTGCAGTCCTTTAAGCTGAATCACTCGCCCATTGCCACCACTCCGACCATAAACTACCCCGTAGAATTCACGGCTGACGGCAAAATTTTCACCCGATTAGAAATCAATTCCTGCGGCAGCGATTACAGCGTGGATAAACAAACCTTAACTGTGGCATCGTTTGGCTGCACCGAGGCCTGCTGCGACAGCAAAACTTCATTGATGAACCTTATAAACCCGAAGGAACGCTGCGCGTTATCGTAAATGATAATTTGGGTTACATTGAAAAATTCGGTGCCAGTGGTTGGCTGTTCTACCGATCGTTGACGGCCGAAGAATTGGAAAAAATGCCACAAGTCAATTAAACTAAAGCTGTCATTGAGTCCTTGGAATGCATTCCGAATTTGCTGATTTCATAGATATAGAAGCTGCAATTGTTTTAAAAAAAGGAATACTCCAGAAATCTATTTCAGTTGCGACAACAGGCACTAACTGAAAGTTGGCCGCAAAATGCCAATAGAGCTATTGAACTTATTCTAATTTTAAGCCATGAATGACTCGCTCCACCCCAAGGCGCAAAAGATTATACGCGACCTGCTTTCCCCATGGAAACTGAAATGGTTTTTCTGGAGCCGCCTGCCTTCCCTCCTCTTTTGGAAAGTTCGATTAGATCATTTAGACGCAGAACGATCGGAAGTGAGCATTCCCTTTGTCAAGAAAACACAAAACCCATTTCGATCGATCTACTTCGCTGCCCAAGCTGGGGCAGCTGAATTTTCAACGGGCGTACTTGCGTTAATTGCCATTGAAGGCCGAGGAAAGGTGTCCATGTTGGTCACCGAATTACGTACAGAGTTTTATAAAAAGGCGGACGGGCGCATCGTTTTCACTTGCATGGATGGAAAGGCCGTGTTTGATTGTGTTTCTCGAGCTCTTGAAACGGGCGAAGGTCAAAAGCTGACTATGACCAGCGAAGGGAAAAATGCCGATGGCGAAGTGGTCACCAAGGTTTGGATTGAATGGAGTTTTAAGCGTAAGTAGCTACTTTAGTCAATCAGCCAAAATCAATACATATGAAATTAGGAGCATTTTCGATCAGTTTGAGTGTAAAGGACATTCACGCATCAAAGAAGTTTTACGAAAGCCTTGGATTCAGTGTCTTCGCTGGAGACATCGAAAAAAACTACCTCATCATGAAAAACGAATCCTCGCTCGTGGGTTTGTTTCAAGGCATGATTGTAAACAATATTTTAACCTTCAATCCGGGATGGGACCAAGATGAAAATGTGCTGGATCAATACGATGACGTTCGCGACATTCAAAAGCATTTGACCAAGGAAGGAATCAAAATTGAAAGCGCTGCAGACGAGCAAACCACCGGTCCGGCCAGTATCGTTGTAATCGATCCAGATGGCAACGCTGTGCTTATCCATCAACACATTTAGGTCGGCTTTAGGTGAATGTATTATTAACCTGCTTGTGGATATTTTTCATTGGTTTTCTAAACGCACAACCACCTCATTCCATCTATTTTTCGGAAACGGAACAACGGGTTTTATTCCTTCATTCTAATCAACTTAACATTACTAAACCTGCGGTTTGGATCAGCTATGGCCTTGGTCAAGGCAACATTCAGGACACTTTTGCTATCGCTCGAGATTCTATTTTCAAGGTTACTTACAACGGTTCTCCTCCAAGATCGGATTGCTCCGTTTTTGCCGATGAAAATGGAAAGTCGTTTTTCTGTGTCTTGGCCTCTTACCCCTTGTCGGAATACTTGACAAATCATGCTTTAATTCAAGAGGTGCAACTGAAGCCGACTCCTGAAATACTTTCTGTATCCTTAAATGAAAATGATAAATCATCCACACAAAACGCCTGCGGACAGTATTATGATAAATTCAGTGGAAACGTAGAGGTTTCGCTCGTTCGAACCAATGATTCAAGACTTCTAGCAAAAAGCCCGTATGACTTTGACAATGATGTGCTTTTGGAAATGGACTTAAGGAATGGAATTTTGGATGCCGTCCAAATCGAAAACATGGAGTCGCCATTATCCTATCGGTATCTGGGCATGGCATTCATAACAGGTACGTATAGCTACACCAGTTTCAAGGGCAAAATGTGTTACGATGATCCCAAAGCTGGGTGCAACTGTACATCAGGCAGTGCAACCCATTTGATAAAAGTTAGACATCTACGCTTGCTTCCGTGACCTATTCCTGAAAATCTTCGCTTCGTATGGGCTTTGAGAGGCATAGATTTCCTTCTCATCAATTCAGATTAAATTTCTGACCTTGCGCTCGATGCGAAAAGCGATTCTTCAAGCATGAATGCTCTTGTTTACTATCTGACGCTGCCACTGATTTATCTGGTTTCGCTGCTGCCGTTCTGGTGCTTGTATGGCATTTCAAACGGACTCTTTTTTCTTCTTTATCATGTTTTTGGCTACCGCAGAAAGGTGGTCATGATGAACCTTAAAAATGCTTTCCCGGAAAAATCAGATGCCGAACGCAATGAAATCGAACAAAAGTTTTACCGCTATTTCTGCGATTTGGTTTTGGAGTCGATCAAGAGTTTGACCATTACGCCATCAACCATACGCAAGCACCTTTCTTTCGAAGATTTAGGCGTATTTCAGAAATACTACGATCAAAAACAAAGTATCATTATCGTGATGGGACATTGGGGGAATTGGGAACTCGGTGGCGCACGCTTTGCGATAGAACCCTTACACCAGCTTATTGTCATTTATCATCCGCTTAAGAACAAATACTTCGATGGATTGATTTATCACATGCGAACGCGATTGGGAAATGGACTGTACGCAATGAAAGACACCCTGCGCGGAATGATAGGCGACAAAAACAAGATTACGGCAACAGCTTTTATTGCCGATCAAACACCATCGCCAAAAGGTGCCTTTTGGATGCAATTTTTAAATCAAGACACGCCCATTTTCAACGGTACGGGTAAGATTGCAATCAAAATGAACTATCCGGTGGTTTATGTGGGTATAAAACGCACAAATCGCGGACATTACAGCATTTCCTTGGAAGAACTTGCTCCTGATCCCTCGACTTTGACTGCCGATGAAATTCTTATTCGATTCACACAACGCTTAGAAAAAGATATTCGCATGATGCCGGAAACATGGCTTTGGACGCATAAACGCTGGAAACATAAGCGAACAACAGAAACTAACAATGCTTAGGATGCGCGAAGGAAAAGACCTAATTCTTGCGACAAAACCTTATGCGCATGAGGATCGATCGAAAAGCTGGGCCTACACGCTGTCAACGGTTTTATTGTTGCTCGCTTCGTTTTCCATGGCGCTGATTCCCTCGCCCCTTCCTTTCCGAATCTTAGGATCACTGTTGACGGGACTGTTGCTGCTGCGTATGTTCATGCTTTACCATGATTTTCTACATAAGGCCATACTTAAAGACAGCGCAATCGCAAACGTCATTTTCACCATTTACGGTTTATACACCTTAAATCCTCCGAGCATTTGGAAGCGGTCGCACGATTACCACCATAAGCATAATTCGAAGTTGCACACATCTAGCATCGGCTCCTTTCCCATTGTCACGGCTGAAAAATTCAAGTCTATGACCAAATGGGAACGAACAAACTACCTATTCATTCGCCACCCTTTGACAATTGCAGCCGGCTATATTTTCGCCTTTACTTGGGGCATGTGCTTGCTCTCCTTAATTCGTAATCCAAGTAAACATTGGGATTCAGCCCTAGCGCTCTTATTTCATTACGGCATTGGTGCTTCCATATACATCAGCTTCGGTGGATTGGCGTTCATTTTAGCCTTCCTGATTCCTGCCATAATCTCGAGCGGAATTGGCTCCTATTTGTTTTATGCACAACACAATTTTCCCGCCACGACTTTTGAAGAAAAGGACGATTGGACATACGCCAAAGCAGCCATGGAATCCTCCAGTTTTATGCGAATGAACCCAATCATGCAGTGGTTTACAGGCAACATCGGCTATCATCACATTCATCACATAAATGCCCTCATTCCCTTTTATCGGTTGACAGAGGTACAAGCGGCCTTTCCAGAATTTCAGCAGGCCAAAACCACTTCTCTCAATCCTGGAGAAATATGGCGTTGCTTGCAAATCAAGGTTTGGGATGCCAACCAAAAGCGGATGATCAAATTGAGTGAAATCTGATTTAACCCAATGAAAGCCGCTGTTTACAAAAAATATGGCCCACCTGAAGTCGTTCAAGTCATGGATATTCAGAAGCCAACGCCTTCTGAAAATGAAATACTTATAAAGGTCTACGCCTCCACAGTCAATCGCACCGATGCTGGTTTTCGTAGTGCGCAATACTTCGTTTCGCGATTCTTCTCCGGACTTTTTCGACCAAAATACCAGGTACTCGGTTGTGAATTTTCTGGCGTTGTTGAAGCTATAGGCGGGAATGTGACGTTGTTTAAGGCCGGAGATCGTGTTTTCGGATTCAATGACAACAGTTTTGGCGGACATGCGGAATTCATGTGTAAATCTCAGGACGATGCCCTTGCCATCATACCCGCTGAAATGGACTTTCACCAGGCGGCAGCACTTTCCGAAGGTGCGCACTATGCCTTGAATAACATTCGGGCAGCCAAGGTAACAGCTGGTCAAAACGTTTTGGTTTATGGTGCCACGGGAGCCATCGGTTCAGCAGCTGTGCAGCTTTTAATCGATATGAACGTGCATGTTACTGCTGTGGCCAATGCTAAAAACATGGGCTTAATCAAAAGCTTTGGGGTCGATGAGGTATTTGACTACGAAATAGAAGATTTCACGCAGACCAAAACACGATTCGATTTCATTTTTGATGCCGTTGGCAAAAGTTCCTTTAAGCAATGCAAGCCACTGTTAAAGCCAGAAGGAATTTACATTTCTACTGAACTTGGAAAAAGAGGTGCAAATATTTTCTTGGCACTCTACACTCCGTTATTCAAGGGAAAACGAGTTCTATTCCCTATTCCAACGACAGATAAAGAGCAGATGGAATACCTCAAATCTTGTGCAGAACGAGGCTCATTTTCGCCCGTTATCGACCGCAGTTATCCATTAGATCACATCGTGGAAGCCTATCGCTATGTGGAATCGGGTCAAAAAACAGGAAATGTCATCTTGGAAATTGCCTCATGAGCATTTTCACAATTTTGGCCGATTTCTATAAATTTGACCGCCTAGCCTAAATTACCTAATCCTTCGCTTATGAAACCAGTATGCACTATTCTGTTTGCCTTGTTCTTTTCCTATTCGAATCTTTTAGCGCAAGAGCCAACCGTTGATGTCACCGAATTGATTCGCGACTTGCAGATCTGGAAAAAGGATAATAAAAACATGAAAATGGTGTGGTGGATACCAACCAAATACTGGGAAATATCCACAAGAGGGAATTCGTCCGTTTCATCCGATGTATTGAAGGAAATTGAAGAAATCGTTGATGGATACAGCCTTTTTGCTACGCTGGACATGGACATCAGCTCATTTGGAATGGACTATAACGACTCGACAGTTATTAAACTTGTGGATGCAAACGGCAAAGAATACTTTCCGCTGACCGAAGACGAAATGCCTGAAAAATTGGGCAATATGATAGCCATGCTCACCCCAACACTGGCGCGCATGATAGGACCGATTGGCGAAAACATGCAGTTTCATGTATTCCTCAATCAAGATGAGCAAAAGAAGGACCTTTTGATCCCAGATGAAAAGGGCAACTTTTCCGTAAAAATGAATGGCGAAAGTTTTGACTGGCGCCTGCCTTTAGGTTCGCTAGTACCCCATAAAACTTGTCCCGTAGATAATGAGCACCTCAAAGGCAGTTGGATGTATTGCCCGCATCATGGAAGTAAGTTGAAGTAACGAGCATGTCATTTATTTGATTATCCGAGTTATGAATCGTGCTCTATTGAAGCGTATCCTTCGCCTGTTGTCCTATGCCATGCTGATCATGTTGATCATTCTTATGATTTACAGTGGTCTTTTTGAGTTTACTAAAACCGATTCACTTATTGAATTACTGACATTCACTGTTACCAGGTTTGGGGGTTTTAGTAGCGCTGCATGCATTTCCATTGGCTCAATTGGCACGATCTATCACTTATCCTTTGAGGGCCACGAAATCAACCGCTGGAGCACGTTTATGAATGGTCTCGGCCTGCACCTTCTCCTTTTATTAGTGGGCCTTATGATGCTATTCTAGATGATTCTCTAGTAAACATCTATGTTAAAGGCTATGCCATCAGCCGCAGCTAACTGGATGTGGGTAAGTTCGATTTTAGTTTACCGGACGAAATCCGATATTTACTGAATGAAAGGGAAGATAATTGGCATCGTTGTTTTAATTTTTTGTTTCACTCAAATGTGTTTATCCCAATCGGAAACGATTCAGGTGGAATACACAAAAACAGCTAAACTTACCATCAATGAGCTATCGCTAAATACAAAAACTAAGGTTGAAGAGTTAACGAAAATATTGGGTGAACCGAGTAAAACAGCCGATTATCCAAATGGTGAGACAAGCTATTTTTACGAAGATCAAGGCATTGTTTTCTTCACCAAAGGTGGTTTGGTTAAAGTGCTTGGAATCAACTTCAATTGGGATGGCGATGAAAAATTTCCACAGAAGTCTTTTGCCGGATCGTTAACTATAGGTGAACTTTCCATAACAGCAGACACCGAGTCAGACGCGATTGCCGAAATCGAATCCATAGCCTTTGTTTGTCCCATGCCCAGTATGTGTGCTTCTGAAGATCGATCGGCTAGAATCAACTGCATGGTGGGTTTTAAAAATGAACGCTTATCGCAGAAGATGAATGGATCAAAGGATTCAAATACATCAGTGAGAGAATACATTTTTAGCTTGTCGCGTAGCGTTTTTTTCATGTTTAAATGAGTTGATGTATCGTAGATGAATGGTGGCTTGAAAACCTTGCAAAAGGTCGCAATTATTTTGATTGGACAATAGACGAAAACAAATACAAATTGGATGGATTACGTTCAAAACTTCTAGCATCAAAATCAAAATTTTCTGATGCTAGAACTCCTCCTTTTCTATCTTGCCGAACTATGCCAACCAAGTCATTGACCCCAACAACAAGCTACAAATCAGCATTTATCCTGTTGATCATGCTGTTTTTTATGTGGGGATTCATCACATCGCTAAATGATATTCTGATCCCGCATTTAAAGTCGGTCTTTGAACTGAACTACACCCAAGCGATGTTGGTTCAGTTTTGCTTTTTTGGCTCGTATTTTCTCATGTCTATTCCCGCGAGTCGATTAATTGATCGTGTCGGCTATACCAAAGGCATTGTTATCGGTTTGGTTGTCATGGGTTTAGGCTGTTTGCTTTTTTATCCTGCCTCGATCATCGTTTATTACCCCCTATTTCTCTTCGCCCTTTTTGTACTCGCGTCCGGCATTACATTATTGCAAGTGGCCGCCAATCCTTTTGTCGCAGCAGTTGGCGATCCAGAAACTGCGTCTAGCAGACTGAATTTATCTCAAGGTTTTAACTCTTTGGCTCATACTATTGCCCCGCTTTTCGGTGCAAGCTTGATTCTAACCGAGACCAATGCGGAAATTTCAGCTGAATCGGTTCAGTTGCCCTACATCGGATTAGCTATAGCCTTGTTTGCCATAGCCACCTTCTTCTCCTTCATGAAATTACCCAACATCAAACAGGAAGATGATGGCAAATTTTCGAATGAGGGGAATATTTGGAGTCATCGAAACCTGACTTTGGGTGTTATTGCCATTTTCTTGTATGTGGGCATTGAAGTCTCTATTGGAGGCTTTTTGATCAATTTCTTTGGTGAGTCAGACATTGCGGGAATGGCAGAAAAGGAAGCAGGAAGATATGTTTCCTATTACTGGGGAGGCGCTATGGTTGGACGATTCATTGGTTCTGCACTGCTTCAGAAAATAAAAGCCGAACGACTTTTAGCATTCAGCAGCTTGGGCGCTTTAACCCTAATACTATTGACGCTTTCAAGCACTGGTCTTGTAGCGATGTGGGCCATCTTACTTGTAGGTTTATTCAATTCAGTCATGTTTCCAAACATTTTTACGTTATCGATTAAAGGCCTCGGAAAGCATACAAGTCGTGGCTCAGGCTTACTGGTAATGGCCATTGTTGGAGGTGCTGTTATTCCTGTGGTTCAAGGCTTATTGGCCGATCATTTTGGCCTTCAGACCTCTTTTGCAATCGGTCTTGTTTGTTACGGATACGTGCTATACTACGCTTGGCAAGGCTACGCCCCAAAACCAAATTGAGCATTTACTCTATAATAGACTGAAAGTGATACGAGCCTGACAAAACGCGTAACACAACCACACCGGCTTCTTCGCGAAGGAACTCTACTCCAGCTACTTGATCCAGTTTCTGACCACTTTCTGTTATACTAGCTGTATCGCTTGAAGGCAAATAAACCGTTGCCGAAGTATTGGCCGGAATAACCATTTCCAAATGAAACGCTCCATCCTTCAAGGCCCAATTCGAAGTGATTTTTCCTAGGATTGAGGCGTAATCGGCTCGTGCATAAGTCAATCCACCTCCCATTTGAGGTCGAATGATAATTTGCTTGAATCCTGGACCATCTGACTCAATCCCGGCAATGGTTGAGTAAAACCACTCACCTACAGCTCCGTAGGCGTAATGATTCAAAGAATTGGTACTATCTTCATGCAAGCCTTTTTCAACATCATAACTGTCCCAACGTTCCCATATGGTATTCGCTCCATTTTCGATTTGAAATCCCCAAGATGGGAAATCAGTTTTGAGCAATAAATCATAGGCCAAATCGAGCTTACCAGACTTGGACAGCACGGGTAACAATAGATGCGTTCCCAAAATCCCGGTGGTTAGATGTCCACCTGCCCAATCGATCGATTCAATCAAGTGATCGTTAGCTAGTCGCCTCTTGTTTTCTGGAAGAAGATCAAACGCTAAGGCCATCAAATAGGCCGTTTGCGTATTCCCGTCAACTCTAGCTGAATCAGTCACAAATGATGCATTAAAAGCCAAGAAAACTTGATTGGAAAGGGCTGCATATTGTTCCGCTCCTTTAAAATCACCCAAAACATGGGCAATCTGAGCCATGATGTCAGCGCTATGTTTAAAATATGCTGTTGCGATAATAGGAATGGGCGTTTCACTTTCTACGTTTTGCCAATCACCAAAACTGTCCATTGTACTGATAAAATCTTGACTATTAGCAACATGATAGTTCATCCAGCGCTGCATCGCGGGATAGAACTTCGCAAGCATAGCAGTGTCATTATAAAATTGAAAAGCCGTCCAAGGACAAATGATGCCAGCATCGCCCCATCCCGCTGCGACACGTTTATAAATACGCGGAGCCATACTTGGCAAGTTTCCATCCTTCTTCTGACCATCAACGACATCAACTATCCATTTGTTGAAAAAAGCGGCAATGTCCATGTTATAAGCTCCAGTGCGCATGAATACTTGCGCATCACCTGTCCAGCCCATCCGTTCATCGCGTTG